>DASUWQ010000429.1:0-11048 GCA_036378375.1 Chthoniobacterales bacterium | reverse complement strand
CGGAAGAATCCCGATCACACCCGTCGGCCCTCCTTTAAGACTCTCATCTCGGAGCGGCTGCCGATTCTTATCGGTGCGCACGATCTCGATCAGATCATGCTTCGCAATCGAGTTGCGAGTCTCACTGCCCAAGATGTCTTCCAGGCGCGACTGCGCGCTGCGTTCGTCGTGTAAGCGGACGAAATAGGTCTTCGGGTCTTCGATCCGCCAACGAGCAAAGGTATCAACATGGATATAAGTTTTGTCCCGGGTCGGAATCGCCACCGGCGCTCCATCCCATTCCAGAAACCGTTTATCCAAGGTATTAACGGTTTGCACAAACGGTAGCTTGAAATGCAAGCCGGGTTCCGTGATCGGTTCGCCCACCGGTTGCCCGAACTGAGTAATGATCACCTGTTCGGTTTGATCGACCGTGTAAACCGACAGAGAAATCACCAATATCCCCACAAAAACCGCCGCCACCACTAGTACCAGGAGTCCGCCTTTTTTCATCGCTTTCTACCTTTCACTTCTCACTTATCACCGCCCAATACCTCGCCAGGTTTATTCGTAAGCGGCAATACCGGCAGCAGTTGCCGTAAAGATTCATCCACAATAATCTTCGGCCCAGTTTCCGGGAGCACATCCTCCATCGTCTCCAGGTACAGCCGGGTGCGAGTGATATCCGGCGCCTTGATATACTGCGCGAGCACGGCGGTAAACGCCGCAACATCGCCTTCGGCTTCATTGACCCGTTCGAACCGATAACCTTCCGCTGCCCGAATAGTCTCGTCCGCTTGACCTTTCGCTCTCGGGACCACTTTATTGTATTCGCCATTGGCGATATTGATCGCGTTCTGCTTATCTTGCTGCGCCTTGTTAACTTCGTTAAATGAGGCCTGTACCTGCGCCGGTGGATTAACGTTCTTCAATTGCACCTGATCCACTCGAATCCCGAGACGATACCGTTTGGACAATTCTTGCATGCGGGCCAATGCCTCGCTCTCGATGTCTTGGCGGCCGATCGTGATGACCTCATCCACTGTCCGGTCCCCAATCACCTCTCGCATGGCGGCCTCGGACACGTCGCGAAGAGTCCCCCCAGGGTTCCGCGCTTCAAACAGATATTGGCTTGGATCCTCGATGCGATATTGCACTACCCACTCCACCAAGACCGCATTCAGATCGCCGGTAACCATCGATTTTTCCTCCATTGGATCCTGGCTAGGCTGAATCGGGTTGGTCTGATAACCCGGCGTCGTGAAACCGAACTCGAGTTTCAACTGTCGCCGTGTAGGCAGGATCGTGACCGCGTCGATCCCAAACGGTAGTTTGAAATGTAGGCCCGGTTCGACGGTTTTCAGATATTTCCCAAAACGCAGAACCACCCCCTCCGAATCTGCTGCCACCGTGTAATAAGAGGTCAGAGCGAACACCGCCACCACAAAGACGATGAGCAGGAAGAATACGATCCCTATCGCAGACCGGATGTTGACATTTAGGTTGAATTCGGGCGGGTGATGTTCTGGCACAAGGCGGAACCTATTGAGAAATCATCGGCGGCACAAGCACATCGGTGCACCTTTGGAGCGCTGCCTCGATAGGAACCGGCCACCCCGCCGATAGAGGCCGCAACCCGAAACCTCGCCGTCACCCCATTTGACCTCGCATAAATTACTCACACGTTTCCGATGCCACCATGCGAATACTACTTGCTCTGTTCACCCTCGCCTCCCTGGTCGCCACGACGGCGCATTCTCAAACGACAGCAGATTTTCAATCGCTGGTTCGTCTTTTCGACTACGACGCGAAACAGCCTCTCGATGTCCAAGACAAAATTATTGAAGAGTTCCCCGATGGCACCCTTCATGACCTGACCTATACCAGTCAAAAAGGCGGACCTGTAAATGCGTATCTCATAGTGCCGAAAGGCAAAGGACCGTTCGCAGCGATCCTCTTCGGACATTGGGGCAACGGGACCCGTGGGGAATTCATTCCCGAAGCCAAAATCTACGCCAAGGCCGGTGCGGTCTCGCTGATCCCCGACTACCCCTGGGACCGGCCTCAACCGTGGTATAAATCGGTTGATCATTATGATAAACCAGAGGTGGATCGGGACAACGAGGTCCAAGCCGTCATCGATCTCCGCCGCGGAATCGATCTTTTGTTGGCCAGAAGCGACGTCGATCCCGCTCGACTCGCCTACATCGGCCACCGCTACGGCGCCCAATGGGGATCGATCCTAACCGCTGTAGCGGATGAAGACATCCGTCTTGATGGCTGGGGTCGCCGAGTCAGGCGACGTGTATTTGCGAACCAATGATCCTGGTCTAACCGATTTCCGCAAAACTCAGCCGGCCGGTCAGCTCGAAAAGTATTGCGAAGTTCTCGGACAAATCGACGCAGTCAATTTTGTCGGACACGCCGCCCCCATTCCCCTCCTGCTTCAATTCGCGAATTTCGAACAATACTTCGATAGGACCTCTATGCAGCATTACATCAGCGCCGCCAGCGATCCGAAAAAAGTGCTTTACTATGATACCGCCCATGATCTCAACGACTTTCAAGCGTTAGAAGATCGATACAACTGGTTGGCAGACCAGATCCATCTGCATCGGGAACCGATCCTCCAGGAAACTAAGTAACTGTAGAACAACTCAGAGAACGGAGAAAAATCTCACGCAAAGACGCAAAGGCCCAAAGGTAAAACGGGTCAAAATGGGTCGCCACGGTGGAGCGCTGCCTCGCTTGCGAGGCTGAATGGGCGCGGCCTCTAAAGCGTGCTGAGGCAAATGTTGTATACTGCTCAATCCGGCGCCTCGTATGAGCAATATAAGTGAGATCGATATTGGTCAGCTGACCGATGTAGTCCAAAGCGGTTACTTGAACGAAGCAGTAACTACGGTTAACGACCACGTGATTCGAGTGAGCGTGATGACCTCCGGTTACCCCTGGCACCGACATCCAAATTCTGATGAGACCTTCATCGTCATGGAAGGCACGCTGATCCTCGAAACCCAGGACAAGGTCCTTCATTTAGAACCCAGTCAAATGGTAACGGTTCCGGCCAACGTTGTCCATCGTACCAAACCCGCCGGCACACGCTCGGTCAACCTGACCGTGGAGCACCGGAAGACTGAGACCGTCTTTCTGTAGACAAAGCCTTTGTCCGTTCGCGGCTTGCCTGCCTCACCGTCCGCCTGCAGGTGCATTTTACTTTTTTCCGCAGTTCGCTGTCTTGAATTCCCCCGCTCCTTCGTTGTAGGACTGAAAATCCCAACACCAACTAAATATGAACGCAGAAAAGGGCATTGAATATTCAGCCAACAAGATAACCCCTGTCCCCAAGACGCAAGTATGGACAGGCCGTGTCATCAGCATACTGCTCGCACTTCTCTTGATAATGGGCGGCGTCATGGATGTGATGAAGCCGGACTTTGTGGTGAAAACAACAACGCAGATGGGATATCCCGAGGGTATGATTCAGCCGCTCGGAGTCGTGGTGCTGATTTGTGTGATCCTTTACCTGATTCCAAACACCGCGGTACTCGGTGGGATCCTACTAACCGGCTACCTGGGCGGCGCGGTGGCTACGCACGTGCGGGCAGGGGATCCATTGTTCTCTCACGTGCTCGTGCCGGTTTATTTCGCCACCCTACTCTGGGGCGGTCTTTACCTGCGCGACGAGCGAGTGCGGGCTCTAATTCCCTTCCGGAGATAGAGGGTTAACAATTGGATCCGTTTCCTGGCAGCCGAACCTGTACCAGGCCTAAATTCGGGAGCTGACTTTTCAACCCAGAGCCCGAAGATAAAGAATCCGCAGTGCAGATTACACAGCGCAACAAACCAAACACAGCGAATCCACGCGAGGACGCAAAAGCGAGGACAAATTTCACAACAAGGCCACAAAGATCTGACACAGAAGACCCCCTTTGTGGTCTTTGTGGCCTTGCTGTGAAAATTATTCCGGTGCTCCACCGTGAAATCCGCGCGGCGGCGGGGCGATCACGCCGATGTCGGCGTTATTCTGGTGAGCCGATAGACATAACAATCCGCGCCTCCCCCATCCACCGTAGTTCCAACCCGCACAGCCCCGAGTTTTTCGACCGCTTTCTGCGAGCGGAAATTTCGGTTACCGATAACGAACACAACGTTGTCTACAAATTTGAAGGCATGCTCCAGCATCAGCCGTTTCATTTCTCGGTTATAAACGCCGCCCCAATGTGACCTGGCTAAAAAGGTCCAGCCGATCTCGACCTGACTTTTCTCCGGGTTATAACCGTCGTACCGCGATGAACCAATAACCCGGCCGGTTTTAGAATCGATGGCAATTAATGCCCCACCCGAAGCCAACGCGTCGCTAAAAAACTTCCTGAAAACCTCTTCCTGATATCGAGTATTGTGCGGGTGCTGCTCCCAAATCAAGGGATCCGAAGCCACCGCGTAAACATCATCAAAATCCTCCGGTCGAAGAGGCCTCAGTTCGAGGAGCTCACCTTTTAAAACAGGTTGGCGGATCATAGTCGTTCCATCCCACAAGTCGAGCCTGCATCATAAGCAAGATCAACTCCGGCGTGCAGGTCCGACTTCGCCCTTATCGCAGTTCGCATCGTCGGATTCTGCAAAGTCTGGCTTGTCAGACGTAGCCCTCGGCTTGTCCGACGAAGCCTCTCGGAGTCTAAACGACGAGGCGAAAGAGGGAGTTTCAGACGGCGAGGCGAAGCCCGGCAGCGCGTACGTGACTCGAACCGGTACGCCCCTTGAGAGAATGAACGAAAAGTGTCCGCGTTTCTGGCACTGCACCTTTTTTTTCGAAAGTACTCATTTTCGCTTTGGTCTCAATAAACCCCTAGACATTACTAGCTTGGTAGACTTATTGGTCCGCGTGATGTTCTACAAACTTATCAGAAATATTGGCATTCTAGTTATTATAGAACTTACCTTCTCGCCGATCGGTAGCTCGGCAGCAAGTTCTATTGCGCCCCCGGCACAAGCCTCAAATGCCGGCTTCTCGAAGCTTACCTTTAACGATGAATTTGACGGTCCGTTAGATGTCGGCTACGGCACAGACGGGCACAAATGGAACGCCGGTTTGTGGTGGGAGAAGGTCCCCTCGCCTAGCGCGTTCTCGGTCAATGGCGGTGTGCTGACCATCACAGCTAGCGCAACCCAAGCCGTAGATCTTTGCACTCAGTTCCATGATGCCTCGGGGGGGACCTACTTCAAAGGCGGCTATTTCGAGGCGTGTATGCTCTGCACCGATTGGTCTGCGTTCTGGCTTTTCTGCGCTGATCGACCGCATGTCTGGGGAAAGGGAGTGCTGCCATCGAATCCGATGACGTGGACGAACGAGATCGACGTTATCGAGACGGACGGCAAATTTCCAAACACAGCGGTTTGCACGCTCCACAAGAATAGCTCAGGCAACGGCGGCGTACCTGATCAGATCAATCAGCCAAACAATTTCCTGCTCAACCAGAAGCTCCTTGGCACCTGGCATACCTACGGTGTTCTTTGGACAACAAACAAAGTCACTTGGTACGTGGACAACATCGAGGTTGCTACCACCCCGCCCTTCCAGTCCACCTGGCAACCGGCGCAACTGATCCTGACCGCAGCGCCAGGAGGTGTCAACCGTTCGCCATCTACAGTTCTGCCACCTACTACACAGGTTAAGTGGGTGCGAGTATGGGAGAACTAAAATGAGTGGAACCTTTTCCGGAACTGCGGATTGACCGGCGGAATCAGGCGCACTATACGGTCCCCGCGGAGACGACCTTAAGAAAACCCAGAGAGCCGGCTCGCGACTTCCACGCACAGCAATCGGCTTACCTCTGACTTGTCGAACTTACCGGCTCCTTAGGACATCGACGCTTAGTTATCCGACGGCGAAAGTTCCATTACTAGACCGCAGAAAGAGGGCTGCGCTCGGGCGCACCTAGCGCAGCTTTGCGATCCGTCGTCTCCCGCAATGACGGCGATCACGGCGTTACGAATGGCTCACGCTGCGTTGTCGAAGGAGCCGGTTCGCAAAGGCCCGTTGGGTCTATAGGTGCTGATGATGACGCCCGAGGACGCCGCCTTCGTGCCGACGAGCGCGAGTTCGCGTGGCGGAGTTCCATCCGAAAAGAAACGTTTGCCTGTGCCTAACAAGACCGGAAAGACGAGCAGCAAGACCTCATCAGCAAGCTCGTGTTCGAGCAGCACCGGTGTCAGCGTCGAGCTGCCCCACACGATCAGGTCCGGTCCACCCTTCGCCTTGATGCGGCGAATGCCCTCGACAATGTCCGATCCAAGGTCTTCGACCGGGCCCCATTCAAGACCGTCCCGCCTATGGGTCGCGACATATTTCGTCGCTGCGTTCAGACTGTCCGCTATCGGACTCTTCGCGGCTTTAGGCCAATACCCGCTAAAGATATCGTAGGTTCGGCGGCCCAGGAGCAGATCGAAAGTCTCGCCTTGAGCCGCGTCTATGGCTGCTCCCGCAGCATCGTCGTGATGCGGGACCGCCCATCCCCCGTAACGGTAGTTGTCTTCTTTCTGCCCGCCGGGGCCCTGGATTATGCCGTCTAGCGAGATGTGTTCGATGATTCTGATCGTTCTCATGGTGTGTAATTTTTGAGGTGGTTTCAAATACTGGTCGAACGCGCGGCCCCTGCTTCGACACGAAGTCCGACTTTTTCTATTCGATCCTCTTTCTGCAACGGATCATCTCAGCTTTTTTGAAGGCTGACCAGTCAGACTGAGCCTCCCGGCTTGCCCGACGTAGCCTCTCGGAGTCTAAACAACGAGGCGAAGTCGGGAGCTTTGGACCATTGACCGAAGTCTGATCCCCTCCTGAACTCCTGCAACTCCTCGAACTTCTTGAACTTCTTGAACTCCTTCTTCATTGGCAGCGCGTACGGGACTCGAACCCGTGCACCGGCCTTGAGAGGGCGCGGATTCGTGCACGTAAATTCCTGTGACAAAATCATTTATAATTATATATCTCGGTTGTTGCTCAATGCATCCTGCAATAGAAGAGCATTTCACTCCATTATTTCGTCGGACCGTTGGTCCATATTTGCGCTTAGACGAAGTAAAACCAGCCAATTCGCTGCCGGCAAAAGTATTGGTCGAAAGAGCCTTTGACTGACTTGAGTCATTCCCGTAAGGCTGGCAAGGAGCGGCGGTCAACCTGGCAAGATACCGAGATTTTTCTACGCTGAACCGGGAGCGCTGGCGGGCCACGCTTAGCGTGGCGAGCACCAGCAGGCCCTCCTGGCATTTGGCCGGAAAACGATAGATCTTTTCGCTTATTGAGTTCTGGCTCGCTAGCTGGTCGAAAATCCCTTGGAGCTCGACCAAAGCATTTCTCTCGTATGCAGATTCAAATTGAAAAACGGCGGCTCCGTCGCCATATTGCGACACAAAATGGCATTTGTATCGCGATTCTTACGGTACGGCCGGGACCATTTTTTCTTGCTCGGGCCGCGTGGTACAGGAAAAACGTTGTGGACTCAGCACGAATTCCCAGAGTCGCTACGGATCGATTTGCTTGATCCCGAAACCCACCGCCAGCTCGCTGCTCGACCAGAACGTCTCATCGAGGTAGTTGAAGCGAATCGGCGGAGCAAGCAAGTCGTGATCGACGAAATCCAAAAGCTGCCCGAGCTACTCGAAGTGGTCCATCTGTTGATTGAACGAAAGGCCGGGCAGCAATTTATCCTGACCGGCTCAAGTGCGCGCAAACTCAGACGTCAAGGAGTCAACCTGCTCGGCGGGCGCGCCGTTCAATATCATCTTCATCCCTACATGGCGACGGAACTGGATAAAAAATTCAGTCTCTCCAAAGCGCTTAAACACGGATTGCTACCGGTCGTCTGGGCGGCAGACGATCCTGAGAGGGTCTTACTAGCATATAATAGCCTCTACCTCCGAGAAGAGGTTCAATTGGAAGGACTGGTAAGAAACGTCGGGTCGTTTGCCCGGTTTCTGGAAGGAATGACTTTCTCCCATGCCTCAGTGTTGAATCTGAGCAACGTGGCCCGAGAGTGCCAGGTAAATCGAAAGACAGTCGAAGGCTTCGTTGAAATCTTGGAAGATCTCCTCCTCGGATTTCGGTTACCTGTTTTTTCGCGCCGGGCGAAACGCGAACTAGCTGCCCATCTTAAGTTCTATTTCTTTGACGCCGGTATATTCCGGGCCAATCGCCCGGTCGGGCCTTTGGATTCGCCCGAAGAAATCAGCGGTGGAGCCTTAGAGGGTTTGGTCGCGCAACATTTGCGTGCCTGGTGCGACTAGTCATCGGGTAGTCATCGACTTTTTTACTGGCAGACGCGTTCCCGAGTTGAAGTCGATTTTGTGGTGTACGGACAGACCGGCCTTTACGCAGTCGAGGTGAAAAATTCCGGTCAGGTCCGTCCGCAAGATCTACGCTCGCTGAGAACGTTCGGCGAGGATTATCCGCAAAGTCGCAGGTATTTCGTTTATCGAGGCAAGACCCGGTTGATGCAGAGCGGCGGCGTACTTTGTATCCCTTGCGAAGAATTTCTTTTATCGCTCAAACCGGGGGAAGCTTGGGCAGCTTCTTAAAGAACCCAAAAGGAAGCAGGTGATAGTCGCCGCCCCTAAAGCAACACTTCACTAAATGGGATAGGAGATACGTCTAATTCCAGCGATATTAGCTCGGCGTCATAACCTTCGTCCTCGCTAGTGGTCTGCTCGGGTCCGGTCGGAAGTGTTTCGCTGAGGCTGCGTTCTTGATTGAACTCCGCGCGGCGACGTGCGAGCTCCTGACGAATCAACTGGTAGAACCATAACTCATAGGTTAACTCCGCGGGCTTGCTCTCCGAGTGTGCCAGGCAAAACAGCGCGGTTTCGTCCACGATGTCGCGTGGGTCCAGCATACCGCGCGGCAGATCGCCGGCCAGCTCCGCGATTCGCACTTCGCGGCGAACGTGGGCGAGCAGTTGGTTATTATGAACACGGAGAAGCTCTGAAACCATGTCGGCATGCGTCTGCCGACCTGCCGCCATTGGCTCTGAAAAAAACAGCGCTTCATCTGCACGCAAGCGTGCGCGGCAAGCAGGCCGTTTCCAGTGAAATTCGCCTCGCAGGTCGGCCTTCAACGACTTTACTTCGCGTAGCAATGGCGCGACCGCTGAGTCGATGGCTTCAAAGAGATCATGCGACGATTTTTCCGCGTGCAGGATGTTTGAAGGAATTCGCAAAGTAAGTGATGCGGTGTAGAGCTCTCTCTTCATCAGCTTCGCGAGCACGACTTGCAAATGAAGTGTCTCGGGAGGGAAATGAATCAGATACTTGGCCAGAACGGCAACTTTTCGAGCGAGCTTTTGTTTGAGAGATACGCCAAGACTGACATTCTTGTTGACGATATTCCAGCTTCGAATTTTTGCCCTCGACGAGCGGACGGACATTTCCATCCAGCTTAAACGAGGATGGTGAAGCTGCTCCCGAAAACCCCCTGTTCAAATTGCGCCGAGGGCTCGGCGAACTCTAGCATTACATAACCGACTTTGTCTTGGGACCTGACAATGTATCCCGGTATGGCATCTGCGCCAAAAGAACCCTCGGCAGCGCAGGAGATGTACTCGACTCTCCGGCCCCCTTTCTCGTCCGAGAGCGGAAACCAGGACTCGCTAAACGTAAGGAACTCCTCCGGCTTGGCGGATTTGATTTCGTCTTCGGAGTAACCCGTCTGTTCAAGAAATCTGCGGTTCCAAGCGATGAAGCAACAACGTTCGAAACCCACAATTGCTCTTGGCAAGGCGAATTCATTCAAGACCGAGCAGAATTCCTGTAGGTTTTTGGTTGAGAGATCGATGCCCAAACTAGAGCTCTGCTATATACTTTAAGTCAAGCTCGAGCCTCATCGAAAGTCACTTCACCGACAGAGGGATTCAAAGAGATATCATTCAAATCTCTCTATCTGCAAGCGCTTTTGGCCCTTTTGCCTCTATTGACCGCTAAACAGCGTACCTTTCGACCTCGCCTTTTTAGCACGCCAGCGCTGGCCGCGTGACCACCGCTAGCTGATGGTTGGTCAAGGGATAGGCGAGGATTGTGTGCTGCTCAGACGCCGGCCCTCAGCCGGGTGCGAAAGGCATACCACGTTGTGATTAAGGTAGTTTCGACTGCTCGAAAGCTTCTCCATATAGAGGGCCTTGTTGCTCGATCACTAAGAGCTTCATGACCGTTCGAACTGCCAGATTGATTTTTACTGAAAATACGCTCTTCCTGTCTAAACCGCCGTATCCGTCGTTTAAATTTGTAAAGCGAGGCTTTACTAACATCCGGGTCATTGGCCCCGGCGGCCGCCTTCAACGTAGTCCCTTTCTGAACCTCGCCGGACAACCTCCGTTCCCGTGTTTTGCTCTACGCCTTTCAGAACTTTTCCTCAGTCCGCATTTGCTTGAGCGAGTCTAACGCTCAAGGAAACTAACTCTTCGCGGTCATTCAAACCTTCGAGGAATCGCGTCGGAATGCCGCGCAATCCAACTTGAGCACCGACCAGGCTGCCGGTCAGCATGGCGCGCGCCTGATTGTGGCCGCCTGCGTTGACAGCGTGCAGAATAGCACTCTCGAAGTCCTGCCGAAACCGCGCGGCGAGATAGTAGACTGTAGGCAACAGGTTATAAATCGCGCATGGCATGCCGTACACAGTTGAGACCTTCCACGCCGGCTCGATTGTAATCGATTGATCGTCGGCAGTCGCTGCCATCCATCTCGGGAGGAACAACGCGTCTGGCGACGAAAATTGACCGGCGAGAGGCAAACGAGCATCGCCCGGCGCGGGGGATTGCGCTTTGAAGTGGGCTGTTGGGAAAAAGGGCATAACGCCATCTTCTACCATCTGCACGAGCGTCTCGCCGATGTTCTCGTCAAAGCGTCGCCCCGTCACAAGCAGACCGAGAACCAAGCAGAATGCGATCGTCAGCGCCATCACGGTTTCGTCAGATTGAGTCAAGGACGTGTTGGACTCGACATACTCGACTAGCTGTTTCGGTGCGTTGGCATAGCGGACGGCTATCGCTAGCGCTCGCTCAATAGCTTCCGTTGTGTCCGCA
>DASUWQ010000428.1:0-3925 GCA_036378375.1 Chthoniobacterales bacterium | reverse complement strand
GGGGTTGGTCGAACCCCCATTTCCTAAATCAAAACTACGTAAACAACCAAAAGACGAAACGATCCACCAATTGCTCAATGCAATCCTCGGCGAAAATGGCCGCACACAGGGGGGAACCGCAACCAAGTTCCGAGCCTTTCCTTGTTTGCATTTAAATCAGTCGCTGAACAAATGCCAAGCATTTTTAACCGCGAATGGACGCGAATGAACACGAATGGATGCGAATCAAGGGCCTTAATTGCGGATTTACCCAGATGTAAGGACTTGGCGGAGTGACGATTGAGGGGCGTAGGGAGCCGCGTCCCTCAAACGCTGAAACTCGCCTCATTCGTGTCCATTCGCGGTTTCATTTCGCGTGCATTCGCGGTTGCCCTTTCAGTCCACCGCCCGCGTTGCTAAAAAGAGGCCCGTGACCCGGTTATTGCTCTTTTCGATCCTTCTGAGCACGGTCGCTGCCAGTGCGGAAACATCGCTGCGTTGGTCTGCTGATCCGAATAGTAACGCTCCTTACGCCTTCTATTCGAACAGTAAGGACTTGATCGGTTTTGAATGCGAAATCATCAATGCGGTCGCAAAGCGGCTAGGCCGCAGAGCAGAGTTTGTTCAGAACGATTGGAATGGGCTGATCCCGGGTTTGCAACGCGGACTCTACGATTGCGTGATTGCCGGGATCGAAATCACGCCGGACAAAGCCGAGCAAGTCACCTTCAGTGTTCCTTACTATTTCACGTTTGAACAATTCGTTGGGCGCCGTGGTTTACCGGCGATCAAGTCGCTCGAAGAGCTCGACTCCAGAAAGGTGGGCACGCTCGATCAAACTGCCGCGCTTCGAATGCTGGAAGAAACACCCGGAGTGATCGTGAAGACTTACGATCAAGAGCTTAGTGCGTACCAAGACATCGTGAACGGTCGCCTTTTCGGCGTTCTACTCGATTACCCTATCGCGAAATATTATGCGGAACCGAATCCAGCGTTGGAGCTGAACGGCCCACCATTTGGACAGGTTGCTTACGGCATTGCCATCAATAAAAGCAACGCCCAGCTAAAGTCGGAGATCGACACCGCTCTAACCGATATCATCAAGTCGGGCGAACTCCGAAACATCCTTTCGCGTTGGGGCTTATGGACGAATGACATCGCCAAGACTTTCCATCAGCCGGAGCAGCCCTCTACGCAGGACACAGAATACCAGGCGTTTGTCGCCACCCAAACGTCATTACCAACCTTCTGGTCACGCCTGGAAAGTTATGGCGGCGCCTGGCAACTCTTGGGAAATGCGGCGCTGCTTACCCTGGTCGTCTCGGTAGCCGCCATGCTTGTGGCGATCGGGTTCGGACTTCTGCTAGTCATCTGCCGCCTCTTTGCTCCCCTACCGATCCGGTGGTTTGCAACCACTTATATCGAGGTGATTCGAGGTACGCCTCTCCTGATACAGCTGCTGTTCATTTTCTACGGTCTCCCGAAGGTTGGACTTCAACTCTCCCCCTTTGTAGCTGGCGTGCTTGGGTTAGGGCTCAACTACGCCGCGTCTGAATCAGAAAATTATCGCGCAGGCCTGCAGTCAGTACCCGAAGGACAGTGGCAAGCAGCCAAAGCATTAGGCCTGACTCAATCGAAAGCACTTCGCCTGGTCATCATTCCGCAGGCGATTCGTTTGGTACTACCACCTCTCACCAACGACTTTATCGCTTTGCTTAAGGATTCTTCTCTGGTTTCTGCTTTGACGTTATTGGAACTCACCGGCGCCTATAACCGGCTAGCGACTGAGACCTTCGACTATTTCGGCACCGGTCTGCTAGTAGCCACTATCTATTTGCTGATTGGCCTCCCATTCGTCCGCATCGCCCGGATGCTAGAGAGGCAGCTGCAACGGCGACGTTAGCGAAGGCCAGGAGCTCCTCTCCAACCTAGTCGCTAACGGCCTGAATTCTGACAAAAACGTAGATTTCGATCAGGATTCAGGCTGTTCTTTTACAAATTCTTTACAAATCCGGGATTACCGGCACAACCGGTCAAGTTCTGGCTGAACTCGATCTCCGCCCTGGAAAGGTTAATCCCGCAGACAGTGGAAAAGCGGGTGGCGAATATCCGTTTTGGGTCGCCATCACGAAAGCAGGAGTCGCCTATATCTCATCGGTTCGGGACCGCGAAGTCGATGTCGTCCAAGTTACCGGCTCCCAATTGAAGTTCGTTACAAGAATCCCGGTAACCGGCAATCCAAACAAAATGATTTTGGACTCGGCCCAAGCCAACCTCTACGTGGCCGAAGACAACAGCGATCAGGTTGATGTCATCAGCACCAGCACCAATCAGGTCGTGCGTTCCATTTCAACGGCGGGCCCCAAGAATGTGATTGGCAGCCTCGACACCTATCACGGGTTTATGCCAAACGGTTTGACCCTGTCTCTAGACGGCAAGAGTCTCTATATCACGGTTGGAGGTACCAACTCCTTAGCAGTGGTCGATCTGACCAAGACCCCAAACGAAGTCGTTGGCCTCGTACCGACGGGTTACTATCCCAGCGATGTCAGTGTCAGCCAAGACGGGAAGACTCTTTACGTCGTAAACGCCAAGAGCGTTACTGGTCCTGACCCCGACTATTTTCCGAAAAATACGCCTGCGGAGAATGCTAGTAATCAATACATAGAGAAAGACGAGAAATCGTCTTTGCTCAGCTTCCCCGTACCGAATTCCTCTACGCTGGCCAAGCTCACTCGCCAAGTCGCGCAGAACGACAACTTCGGTAACGGATCTCCAGCTAGGGACAACGGGATTATGAAGGAATTACACAAGCGGATTAAGCACGTAATTTATATCATCAAAGAAAACCGCACTTATGATCAGGTGCTGGGCGATTTGGACCGAGGCAATGGCGATCCCTATATCACAGAGTTCGGCGAGGCTTACACACCGAGCCAACACGCGCTGGCTACGAATTTTGTCGATGCCGACAACTTTTACTGCTCGGGCGATGTCAGCGCAAACGGGTGGCCTTGGAGTACTGCCGCTCGGGAGAGCGATTTCGGCACCAAGTCTGTTCCATTGAACTACGGCTCCAGCCCGGAACCCAAAGGTGGCGGCCGGGGAACGGATTATGAGTATGAAGGTGACAATCGCGAGCTCAACGTCGGGATAGGGAATCTCGCGGACCGCATCGCTGCCGATCCGGCCACACCGACCGATCCTGACATTCTGCCAGGAACCGGTAACGTGGCTGCGCCCGATGGTCCCGGAACAGATAACACGCAAGCCGGCTACATCTGGGACGCCGTACAACGCGCCAAGCTATCGGTCCGTGATTATGGGATGTTCATCGATCTGACGCGTTACTCCGCTCCGCAAGGGATCCCTGGCCTTAGTATTCCCGAAGATCCCAATGCTTTTCAGGACAATGTTCAGGTCTCCTGGGTCACTATGCCGGAATTGCAGAAGTTCTTTGACCCCTATTTCCGCGGGTTCGACAATGTCTTTCCGGATTTCTACCGGGAAACGGAGTGGGAACGAGAGTTCAGGGGTTACGAGTCAAACAACCAGTTACCTAGTCTCGAGCTCGTCCGCTTCATGCATGATCACACTGGTAACTTCACCACGGCGCTCAATGGGGTTAACACGGTGGAACTGCAGCAAGCTGATAACGACTACGCGGTCGGGGCCTTGGTAGAAGCACTATCTAAGAGCCCGTACGCGGATGATACGTTGGTGTTCGTGTTGGAGGATGACGCCCAGGACGGGGCAGACCACGTCGACGCACACCGTTCGATCTTCTTCGTCGCCGGCCCTTACGTTAAACACGGCGCCGTAGTTTCGACGCCCTACACCACGGTTAATCTTCTGAGAACGATCGAGGATATTCTGGGGACGGATCACTTGAATGTTCGCACTGCCACAGCCGCGCCGATGAGTGATCTTTTCGATCTCTCGCACA
>DASUWQ010000427.1:0-7979 GCA_036378375.1 Chthoniobacterales bacterium | reverse complement strand
TATAAACCCAAACGTCAAGAACGTACCCCGCATACTCATTTAGGGTCCTAGCTTTCTTCGTTCACCGCTGACTGGGAGGATGCAATCGTTCCCAGCTTGCCAGACGTAGTCTCCCGGCTTACTTGACGTCGCCTCTCCGAGCCTAAACGACGAGGCGGAGTCTGGAGTTTGGACGACGGCCCCAAATCTGGTGCTAGATCAGGTCGCCGCTCAACGGTGCGTTTAACTGCTTCCGCTTTGCGCCAGGCTTCAATAGCGGCGTGATTCCCGGAAAGTAAAATCTCCGGTACCTTCAGGCCCCGGAAGTCCGCGGGTCTGGTGTAATGGGGATATTCCAGAAGCCCATCACTGAAAGACTCATCTGTGGCCGAGTCCGCTTCTCCGAGAACACCGGGAATCAAACGGGCAACCGCATCGACGACGACTGTCGCGGCAATCGCGCCGTTGGTAAGAATATAATCTCCGATCGATAATTCCTCATCGACCAAGTGGTCGGCCACGCGTTGATCGACTCCTTCATAATGTCCGCACACGAATAGGAGATGAGACTTTTCCGCCAACTCCTTAGCCTTTTGTTGAGTGAAACGCCGGCCCGTCGCTGACATCAGGATTACGTGAGACCCGGGCCGCCGAATGGCTTCTACAGCTGCGAAGATTGGTTCCGCTTTCATCACCATCCCCGGGCCGCCACCGTAAGGCGGTTCATCGGTCACGCGATGCTTCCCACTTGCCCATTGCCGCAGATCAAGACACCGTACCTGGATCAGGCGGTTCTCTTGAGCCTTTCCCAATATGCTTTCTGAGAAAGCTCCTTCATAGAGCGCTGGGAAAAGTGTCAGGATATCGAACTCAATCATCAACAACCGAAAGTTTCCCTCTTTTACGTGGAGAAGTCTATAGGGGAAACATCCGATTGGACGCCCTTCGCGCTTGGTGATCGCTAGTAATAAACTACGACGCCTCGCCTTATCAGCGAGGATAACCAATTTGCGATTGTCACCACTTCTCGTCTAGACAGGCTTCGGGAGCGTGTGAGCATATTTGTCCACGAGCTCCTTAGCCTCTCGACGAGCGTCATTACAGCTTTGGTGATGTGTTGGAGTCCTAATCTTCATCGGTTGTTCCTTCTTGATCGCATGGATCAAGGCCTCTTGCCGATGAAGCAACTTCTTGGGGGTACACATCTTGGCCGGTAAAATAGCATCTCTTCGCCAAAAGCCAAGAAGGCAGATGGCCGGTTGTTGGGTACATGATTTCTCGGGGCGTACCGGTCCATGGGTGCGGCCGCCCAAAAGTAATCAGTTAGCAGTGTTCAGAAATCGGAAATCTGCACTGATTACTGACTCACTGATTACTGATTGCTGATTACTTTCCCTGGCAAGGCGACCTTTTCTGCGATTGATTTGGCGCATCCTTCACGCAAGTTTCTCCAAAAAATGGATATTAGCCTCGATCTCGAAAAAATTGAGCTTCAAGAAAGCGAATTGATCTTTTCCAAGTTTGACTTTGAGATCGCCTGGCAAATCGGCGCTCGATTGCGTGATATCGGAATCACTCGCCGATTCCCCATTGTTGTAGACGTAAGATATTTTGGCCAGCCACTCTTTTACAGCGCATTGCCGGGCAGCGTTCCCGACAACGCAGAATGGATCCGGAGAAAGAGTAATACGGTTGCGCGGTTTCACCGTAGTTCTTATCGAGTTGGCTTAACGCTACAGCAGGACGGCACTACTCTGTTAGACCGCTATGCATTGGCGTCCACCGACTACGCATCGCACGGAGGAGCGTTCCCCGTACACGTCAAAGACGCCGGCGTAATTGGCTCCATCGGTGTTTCAGGTCTTCCTCAAAGAGACGATCACGAGTTAGTCGTCGAAGCTCTTTGTCTTGCTCTCAACCATGATTACGCCTCGCTGGCACTCGCGAAAGCTTGAGCCACAGAGTTTTCACAGCCTTCCTCTGACCACAGAAAAAGGTTCACAATACGGAAAGATCACAAAGGACACGAAGACAGAAACTAAAAATTAGATTCACACCTTCAGTCTTTGTGGTCTTTGTGTCCTTTCCGTATTGTGATCTTTGGTTCTTTTAGGTTGTAGGTTCTAAGTTGGCCGATGACCGGCCTGTAACTTAAAACTTAAAACCTAGAACCTATAACTCTCATTCGTTGACGTCGCTCCCGCCGTTGCTACCTTCCTCTCATGGCTGACTCCGTATTCTCAGCCGTATCGAGGCGTGAATTTCTTTATTCCGTCGCGGTTGCCGCCGCACCGGTCGCGTTCCTCGCTCAGGTTCAATCAAACTTCGGTCAGGATACCGGCTCTGTACGATTGGAACCTACGCCCGCGGTGGATGACGATGATCTCCAAGTGACGCCGCAGGAAACGATCGGCCCGGCATTTAAGCCGGACTCGCCATTAAAGAATGACTTTCGTGAATCGGGCGTTACCGGCGTTCTCGTGACCCTGACGGGGTTTGTACTTGATCGGAAAGGAAAGCCGTTAAAGGGGGCGGTGCTCGACTTTTGGCATGCCGATGCCGATGGCCAATACGATTTCACCGGCTTTCATTGTCGGGGGCATCAGTTCACTGAGGTTAGTGGCAGGTACGAGCTGCAAACCATCCTTCCCGGTATCTATCCGGGCAGAACCCGGCATTATCATGTCCGGCTACAAGCCCCACCGGGCCCGATTCTCACAACCCAGCTCTATTTCCCCGGCGAACCGCGCAATTCCTCTGATTTCCTCTTCCGCCGGGAGCTGTTAATGAATATTCGTGATACGAGCCAGGGCCGCCTCGCTAACTTCAATTTTGTGCTGGAAACCACTTCTTAACGTGAGAGGTGAGAAGTGATTAGTGAGAAGTGAGAGGCAGTGCCTGGGCAAAACGAGCGCCCTGATTAAGGCGGCATGGCTTCAGGGTTCACATAGGTCCCATAAGTTGCATTAGTCCCATCCGTTTCGGGCCACCTCTCACGTCTCACCTCTCACGTCTCACCCGAAGTGTATCTTTCCCTTGTGGCCGAGCGTCTTAATGCGAAATGTCGTCGGGTCCTTGCTAAAATGCCCATGCCGTCAAAAGCCGCCAAAAAACGAACAGAGACTATGAAATATTGGATTAGGATCCCGGTCGCCCTTCTCATCTCGCTTCTAGTGATTAGGAGCGCCTCGGGGCAGAATAGCCGGCAGGCCACCGCCTCGGACGTTGCTCGTTATCTTGCGGGGATGCCGGTATCGGATGGTTCGCCGCTAGCCGCACTCACTCGGGATCCCCAATGGCTCGCGCATTCCAACGCCATGAATCAGTCGTTTGCCAAAATGGAAACGCGCCAACTGAGTAATATCCGCACCTGGCGGGAAACGATGCTGAACCCGGTCATCGCCCCTAATCGGGTATGCCTTTACCTTTTCGGAGGCCCAGACTTTTTGTATGCCAATGCGTTTTTCCCGGACGCTGCTGCTTACGTTTTGCAGGGGTTGGAGACGGTTGATTCAATTCCCGATCTGCTCACGCTTCCAGCCCAAGCGCTTGACGGTACTCTTCAAAACATTCAGATCTCCCTGAACAACGCTCTCAACTATACTTACTTTGAAACCAAGGACATGCGGGAAGACTTTGCCAGGTCCCAGTTAAAGGGCGTCTTACCGATCTTGTTCGTCTTTATTGCTAGATCCGGCCTGTCGATCGCGAAAGTCGATTATATTTCGTTGGCGCCGAATGGAGCCGTTATCGATGGTTTTCGCTCTGGAACGCGCGGCGTTAGAATGCTCTTGGATGATCCGCGGACCGGGCGAGAAAAGAGCTTGTACTATTTTACGGCGGACCTCTCCAATGGCTCAATGAGCCCCGGTATTCTGCGCTTCTGCTCAAACTTGGGACCGACCAATTCGTTTCTCAAAGCGGCTTCCTACTTGATGCACGAAGACAGTTTCAGCACCGTTCGCAACCTTTTGCTGGGTGTAAGCGCCGCTATCGTCGAAGATGATTCTGGCATTCCTATTCGTTATCTGACTTCAGATCGTTGGACTCTACGGTTTTTCGGCTCCTACGGAGGTCCCATTGAGCTCTTCAAGAAATATTATCAAACCGATCTGTTTGAGGACTACGCCCAAAATAGTCCAAAACCGTTAACATTCGGTTTCGGCTATCAAATTAACCGGCGCACCTCGAATTTGATCGTAGCCGTACGGCATTAGCGGAGGAGTTGCAGGCTCGCCCGACGTAGCTTTTGTATCTGTCGCCGGAGAGTTCTGTCTGCGAGCGAAGTCGGGAGTTCGAGGAGTTCAAGAATTCACAATACCGCCGCGCCGGCTACGCTTCCTCCTCAACTATTGATTCCTGTCATCTATCATGCGCGTCGCCGAGGTCCGGTAGCTTTCGCCAATTGCTTCCGGCGTAAATCCAGACTGTGCTATCCGTGCAAAGGGCGACGATTTCGCCCGTGTTCAGCGTGGTGATCTGCTTGATCTCCCTGGATCCCTGAGTTTGCGGTGCGTCAGACTGCGGCATGACGAGAGTCTATGAATGGCGATGACAGATGGCAAAGGCGAAACCGAATGACCGCCGAAGCCGTAATGGTCAAGCTGACAATTCTTGAACTCCTCGAACTCCCGACTTCGCTCGCGGACAGAACTCTCCGCCGACAGATACAAAAGCTACGTCGGGCAAGCCTGCAACTCCTTGAACTCCTTATCTATCTTTCCCCAAATGCGTATCACCGAAACGGGTCGGATATTTGAGACCGAATCCCAGCATCCGATCCAGACCAATATGTGCGGTCCAGATGAGCGCATATGGTAACAGCCACTGCGACTTCGTGAGATAGGCGTAGGCCACTATCAGAAATGGTCCCACCAACGTGTGGACCAGGTTGTAACAGACCGTTCCGAGTCGCGCGCCCGGTAGATAGCCTAACATCGCAAGATCGGGCACGAGCAATAACAGAATAAACAGAAGCCAACTGCCGTGGATCGCCTCAAAGAAGATGAGGCTGAGCGCAAGATCAAGGGCGCCTTCGATTCGGAGTAGAATCTCGGGTTTCGTGAACACGCCCGACCTTAAATGCAGCGATAAGAAAATAGCAAATAGCAGATAGCGAATGCGACGGTCACCATCGCCATTTCTTACTGCGCCGACCACTTATCGGCTCTCACCAACCATCCATTCGGCGCGTTTAATACTTGCTCAGGGCAAGCTTCTCAGTTCTCACAGGACGAGCAGGCGCTCGTCCTAAAGCGTCTGCGACAGCCAGGCAAACGCTTCCTTCTGCATTGCTTTATCAAACTTATGTGGCCGTCATAGAAGCATCCCACGTAGCGGTCGGGGTGGCCCGTCCGTTCATAATGAGAGGTAATCCGGTCATGAGCAGATTCCATCCCTTGCATGGTAAACAGCTGATCGTCCCGGTTGTATTGAACCAGCAGAGGTGAAGGTGCTCGACTCGCCGCCAGGTCCGGCCAATCGCCGATCCTGGCTAAGCCTGCAGGAAAGAACATCCAGGTATGCGGATCCACGTGATGATCTAGTAATTCGGAATGGGTCGTCATCATCCCGACCACAACCGCTGCTCCGATATCATCACAGCTCGCCTGCAGGAGCGCAGCCCGGCATCCGCCACCGGATAATCCGATACATCCACAAGGAGCTGACCTGACTTCAGAACGAGATCGCAAATACTGAAGCGCTGCTCGGTCCTCGAAATTGACGACTCCAGCCAGACTGGTTCCGAGCAGGTTACAATATTTAGCGACCAGATGTTCATGCCAGCGGGCAGCGGCATTATATCGGTCAATCTCGTTGGTTGATTCCCTGCTTCTCTTTCGTCCACGTTCCCAATCCTCAACCTGCCGGTGGATAGGTCGGGGCATGGTCTCAAAAGGGAACCGGCGGCTGCCCCAAAGGAAGACGTCATGGACGAGCACGGCGAATCCTTGCTTGGCGAGGTCATTGGCGAAAGCGGTGCCTTCGTAGAGCTCCATGCGGAGATGCTCAACGGCTTCCGGCGGCGGTTCTTTCCCATCCGCCATCTTCTCTTTTCCGAAGAACTTGAAACCGTCATGTCCATGCAGCGCCAAAATGCCGGGCAAGGCCTCATCAACTCCCTCCGGCCTTAAGAACCAGGCTTGCGTCCGCGGTCCGTATCCAACGGACCAGGATATCGCTTCACCAATTAGGCCATTGCGTTTCCAGGTCGTCTCGATTTGGACGTTTTCCGCGACTGGAGCAATGTTGCTGAATCCAAGCATGTTACGGATCTGGCGCCTCGTCTCTTCTCCGGGCGCGGCGACAGGGTACAACGCAGCTTGTTTCTGCGCGGCTTCAACCCAATCACTATAAATCCCGAGATGGCTTTTCATAAGGTTCCTCCGGTCACTCGATACAGTTCAGCGGATTCTCATCAGCGATCTGTACCTGTTATTCATCATCTTACATTGCTATTAGTTGAGGCGGACGCTGGCTGATACCTTGCGTGATGGCGTAGATGCAAACTCTTGAACTCCCAAACTCCTGCAACTGCTGAACTCCTTTCCCTGGACTCCCTGCTGACATAGGGTTGTCACTATCTTGACTAAGTTCGACTGTTCTTGTAGCCACCCATCAGCGTTGTTCATCTGAAACGGTTGCAAGGAATCAACCCAAGGAAAATTATGCAACGGAGTTATCGATTCGTCAGGACATGTGTCGTGCTTGCGTCGGCTGTCGCAACCGTCGCTCTGGCCGGCGAACCCACCCAGGACTCAAAATCAGTCAACGAAATTCCACCAAGCTTTACCCCGAAGACGGAGAGCTTCGATTACGTGCGCCGGACCGCGATGATTCCGATGCGAGATGGGGTGAAGCTTTACACCGTTATTGTGATTCCTCGCGGAGCGAAACACGCCCCAATTTTGCTGAGTCGAACGCCTTACGACGCGGCCGAGAAGACTAAGACGCCAAGTGCGCACCTGGCGACCGTGCTCGGAGATTCAGAAGTGGTCGATGACTTGGTTCTGAACGAAGGCTACATCCGGGTCATCCAAGATGTTCGCGGCAAACACCATTCCGAAGGTGATTACTTAATGAACCCGCCGCCGCATGGAACCGAGTTCAATCCGACCGACGTGGATGACTCCACCGACGCATATGACACTATCGATTGGCTGGTGAAGAATGTACCGGAATCAAACGGCAAAGTCGGCATTCTGGGCATTTCTTACGACGGCTTTACTTCGTTGGCGGCCCTGATCCATCCGCATCCCGCCCTCCGCGCTGCGATGCCGATCAATCCAATGGTTGATGGTTGGATGGGGGATGACTGGTTCCATCAAGGCGCACTCCGGCAACTCGGGATTCCCTATTTCCTTATACAAGAAGCGGACCGGGACAGCTCTCAGAAATGGTGGTCAGATCATTTCGACGACTATGAATCTTGGCTGTCTGTCTGGTCGGTCGATGAGATGGCTCAGCGGTATGGCTTGGATCAGGTTGGCTTTTATAGAAAGATCAAAGAGCATCCGGCCTATGATTCGTTTTGGCAGAGCCAAGCCATGGATAAGGTCCTGGCCAAAGAGCCGGTCTCCGTCCCAGTGATGTTAGTGCATAGTCTTTGGGACCAAGAAGACATCTATGGAGCCATCCATGTCTACGCGGCGATTAAGTCGAAGGATACAGACCACAAAGTATTCCTCGTGCTTGGACCTTGGTTTCATCACCAGGCGCGGCTGAATGGCAGCGCCATCGGTGCTATCGAATTTGGTAGCGATACGGCTGCCTATTTCAGAGAGAACATAGTCCGTCCGTTCTTTGATCATTTTCTGAAGGATGATGCCCCTCCGGCTGACCTGGCGGCGGTCACTGCTTTTGAGACAGGAACCAACCGGTGGGAAAGGTTATCGACCTGGCCCGAGACCGGCGAGGATGGTAAGACAGATCCAGCTTCTCTTTTTCTACAGCCGAACGGCAGGTTAGGTTTTAACCAGGCGCCTGCCTCGGAACCGGGA
>DASUWQ010000426.1:0-4514 GCA_036378375.1 Chthoniobacterales bacterium | reverse complement strand
TTACGGTCGTGACCGGCCCGGTCACCGAGTTGTTCCTAGACTTTCTAACTCCTCGGGAGCTAACGCTTTTCAACGCTCGAAGAAAAGCCTTCGCGGTTGCTCCCCGACATCCTGAGGCCGTGGTGCTAGCCGCAGATACCATTGTTTCTCTCGACCACAAAAAGTTCGGCAAACCAAAAGACCTCGCGGAAGCACGTTCATTCCTGGAAGAATTGTCCGGGCGCACCCACTCGGTTTTCACCGGAGTCGCCGTTGTGCACTACTCTCAATCGCGTCTTTGCTACGAGGTTGCGCGAACCGAAGTCACCTTTCGAGACCTGACCCTGTCCGAAATCGAGGCCTATCTCAGTCGCATAAACCCGCTAGACAAAGCAGGCGGCTACGCGGCCCAGACCGATACAGGTTCTATCATCGAGACAGTACGGGGCTCCTTTACCAACGTCGTCGGACTCCCCATGGAGAAGGTTGGGCCCACCTTGGCAAAATTCGAGGTGGTTCCAGAGGGGTGAAGAAGTGATTGGTGAATGGTGATTTGTGATTGGTAGAGCAAGAAATCAACGGGCGTTTTACTCGGTTATCGCATGATCTACTAATCACCTCACCGACCTCGGAGCCATTGGCTTCCACCAATCACCTTTCACTAATCACCTTTCACTAATCACCAATCACTTCTCGCCTCTCACAGTTGCGGTCCTACCCCAATATCGCGAAGCATGACCCGGATCTCTTCCTGATGGTCTGGGTCTTTGGCATCTTTCAATGCTTTCTGGAGCAGCTCAGCGCCGGCTCGAACGTTCCCTTTTTGCCCCATCACGTAGCCTTTGCCGGCAACAGCCAAGTAGTTATTCGGATCCAACGAAAGCGCCTTTTCGTAGTCAGCCCCGGCTTGATCCCATTGCTTTAGCTTTGAATAGACATCGCCGCGGTGCACGTACAAATCCGCGTTGTCCGGTTTCAAGGAGATCAGGTGATTGAAATCGCTAACCGCCTTAGTGGCATCCCCGTTCGTTACGAAAATATAGGCGCGTCCCGTATAATACTCGGCGTTATCAGGCGCTAACTCGATGGCCTTATTGAAATCGTTAAGCGCATCGGTCTTGTCGTTCTTCTTCAGCTCGGCAAAACCCCGTCCTGCATAAAGCGCCGGATCCTTGGTCTGGAGTTGAAGTGCTTGGGTGTAGTCCGCGATGGCTTTGTCCATGTCTCCCGACCGGCGGTAGGCCTCAGCCCGTTCTTTAAGTGCGTCCAGATTTTTAGGATTTACCGCAACCAGCGCATTGAGATCTTCCAGCTCCTTCGCCGGATTATTCGTGCGCAAATAGGCTAAAGCCCGAGCCCAGAGCGCCGTGGCGTCTTTAGGGTTTTTCTCCAGTGCCTTGCTGTAGTCGTCAATCGCTTCCTGCCATTTTCCGCTCCCGGCATAGACTTTGGCTCGGGTTATATAGTTCTGCGGATCGTCCGGTTTCGCAGCGATCAGCTTGGTGAGATCATCGATCGCCTTGTCCGGCTCCTTTTTGTCGATATAAACAAAAGCGAGATACCGCAGTGCATTTTCGTTAGTGGGCTCCGCCTGTACCACGGCTTCTAAATCTTGCTCCGCCTCGTCAAGCTTACCTAGCTGAAGATAAGCAAAGCCGCGGTTAAACCGGGTCACTTGGTCATTAGCCTGAGCCTTAAGGATCACATCATAGTCGGGTATTGCCTTATCCCATTGTTTAAGATGCGAATACATGGCCGATCGGTTTTTGCGATACATCGGATCGTTCGGGGCAAGGTCCACTGCCTTCGAGAACGCCTCCATCGCCTCGTTGACCTTGCCTTCCTTTACTAACTGCACGGCCCGCGTGGTGTAATCCCGGGCAGTTTCTTCGGCGAAGCATCGTGTCCCTATCCACAACACCCCCAGAATGGCGATCAAGCCAAGTTTTCTAAACATGGCTACCCAATCGTATGAGATTTTCGTCATATCAAGAGTGGAGCGTGGGGATTGCGATAAGGCGTAAAAATTTGCAAACAAAACCGCGCTTCATGCGTCTAAGCGATGAAACGTTACTCCCCAACTGCCGGTTACACCGAGGACGATATGGCTGTAAGAATCTGCTCATGGACCCTGTTCCCGCTCATATTTCTTCTATTTGGGTGCGCCTCCAGCGGCACTGGTCCAAAGACTTCTTCATCCCAGAAATTTCATGGTCCGGCAAAGGTAATGCCAACGAGCGGAACCGAGGTTCATCCGGCGCCCATCTCGCCGGCTGTCGGCGATGCTGCCTTCCACGGACTCAGCCTGGCCAACTTCTATGAGCGGATCGTCGGCGGCCAGGTTGTCGAAGCCAGTAACGACCAGATCGTAGTCGAAGCCAAAGCCGGCAAACCAAGTTCTGATCCAGTCGCCCTCACGAACGACGCCATTATCGCGACTTCGGTTCGGGCCAAAATCGCCGGGGACTCGAAACTAAAAACCCGCGATTTCCAAGTGACCTCCAATGACGGCATCGTCTCGATCCGGGCTCAACAAGACTCTCTGGATGACGCCCTCTCCGTAATCAACCTTACGCTGTCCGTTCCCGACGTTCGCGAGGTGGTTTATATCTTGCCCACCAGGGTGTGATGGGAAAAGAGTCAGGAGCCAGAATCCAGGAGCTAGGAGGGGACGCGACTCTCGCAATCGTACTCGTCGTCGTCCCGGATTCAACTCGCCGTTCGCCCCAAAAAAGCGAGTAATCAGGAGACAGTAATCAGTTTCGGAAGCTTCATTGACGGCGCGATGTCGTAAAAAAACTGATTACTGAGGTACTGGTTACTGGTTACTTCCTGCGCCACCAATCACCTCTCACCAATCACCAATCACCAATCACTAGTCACTTTTCACTTCTTCTCCGGTGTCGCTGTCGGGACTGGAGTAGCAACGGTGCTGGCTCCTGCGTGTTTCAATAGTTGAAACAGCTGGCTATCCGTCGAGAGAACGATCGTAGAATCTTTCGTGAAGATCTTCCGATACGCATCAAGGGTCTTCAGAAAGGTATAGAATTCCGCCGCCTGCGAATCCTGCGTATATGCGGTGGCATAGATCTCGCTAGCTTTCGCATCAGCCTCACCACGAATCTTCTGTACTTGAAGATAAGCATTAGATTGGATTTCGTTCAGATCGCGCTCGCGTTGACCAGCGATTCGCGCAGACTCGCCTTCTCCTTCAGACCGGAATCGTTGTGCAATCTGAAGCCGTTCACTGATCATCCGCTGGTAAATCCGATCTAGAACGTCAGGATTGTAATTCACTCGTTTGATCCGAAAATCGAGGACGGTAATACCAAACTCCGCCAATTTCTCAGCCGCAGAAGTCTTGATTTCTTCTTCGATCTTTTGTCGTCCGAACTCAATCGGCGGAAGAATCCCGATCACACCCGTCGGCCCTCCTTTAAGACTCTCATCTCGGAGCGGTTGCCGATTCTTATCGGTACGCACGATCTCGATCAGATCATGTTTGGCAATCGAGTTGCGGGTTTCACTGCCCAGGATGTCTTCCAGGCGCGACTGCGCGCTGCGTTCGTCGTGTAAGCGGACGAAATAAGTCTTGGGATCTTCGATACGCCAGCGAGCAAAGGTATCGACATGGATATAAGTTTTATCCCGGGTCGGAATCGCCACCGGCGCTCCATCCCATTCCAGAAACCGTTTATCCAAGGTATTAACGGTTTGCACAAACGGCAGCTTGAAATGCAAGCCGGGTTCCGTGATCGGTTCGCCGACCGGTTGCCCAAACTGAGTAATGATCACCTGTTCGGTTTGATCGACCGTATAAACCGACAAAGAAATCACCAATATTCCCACAAAAACCGCCGCCAAAATTATTATCAGGAGTCCGCTTTTTTTCATCGCTTTCTACCTTTCACCTCTCACTTATCACCGCCTAATATCTCGCCAGGTTTATTCGTGAGCGGCAATACCGGCAGCAGCTGCCGTAAAGATTCATCCACAATAATCTTCGGCCCAGTTTCCGGGAGCACATCCTCCATCGTCTCCAGGTACAGCCGGGTGCGAGTGATATCCGGCGCCTTGATATACTGCGCGAGCACGGCAGTAAACGCCGCAACATCGCCTTCGGCTTCATTGACTCGTTTGAACCGATAACCTTCCGCTGCCCGAATAGTCTCGTCCGCTTGACCTTTCGCTCTCGGGACCACTTTATTGTATTCGCCATTGGCGATATTGATCGCGTTCTGCTTGTCTTGCTGCGCCTTGTTAACTTCGTTAAATGAGGCCTGTACCTGCGCCGGCGGATTGACGTTCTTCAATTGCACCTGATCCACTCGAATCCCGAGATGATACCGTTTGGCCAATTCTTGCATGCGGGCCAATGCCTCGATCTCGATATCTTGCCGGCCGATCGTGATGACCTCATCCACTGTCCGGTCCCCAATCACCTCTCGCATGGCGGCCTCGGACACGTCGCGAAGAGTCCCCCCAGGGTTCCGCGCTTCAAACAGATATTGGCTTGGATCCTCGATGCGATATTG
>DASUWQ010000425.1:0-5947 GCA_036378375.1 Chthoniobacterales bacterium | reverse complement strand
TTTTGCACCACGGTTCTAATGCCGCAACTCCTGCAAACACTGGACAATTACGATGCCACCACGGCTGGCATGGCGCTAACACCGGGCGCGATCGTGATTGTGCTAATGGCGCCGTTTGTAGTGCGGCTGACCCCGATTGTTGGAGCGAAACGTCTGATTATAGTCGGCTTTTCGATCTTGATAATAGCAGTGTGGCATCTCAGCCAGCTGACCTTAAGCTCGGACTATTGGGTCTTCGCCCGAGCCCGTATGTTGCAAGGTGTAGGGCTCGGATTTCTGATCGTGCCCATCACTCAAGTCGCTTATTCCTATCTGCCTTTAAACAAGAATAATAAAGCTAGCAGCCTGACAAACTTATTCCGCAATGAAGGCGGCAGTTTTGGGATCACCTTTGCCAATACGATCTTAGCCCAACGTGCCCAGTTTCATCAAAGTATTCTGGCTCAGCATCTAACCCCGGATAAATCCGTCTATCGTGATTGGTTGCATCATGCTAGTGCTGTCTTTGTCCGCGGCGGTTATTCGGCCCTGGAGGCAGCTAACCGTGCCCAAGGCCAATTGTATGCCATCGTAAATCAGCAAGCGTCCTTGCTCTCTTATTTCGACTGTTTCGTCGGTCTAATAATACCTGCTGTGGTTGCAGTCGCCGTGGCGATATGTATCAAGAATTTCAACCCACCCGGAAAGCCAACGGAAGCACACTGAACTGGAGTGTGAGAAGTGAGAAGTGATTCGTGAGATGTGAGAAGTAGCTTAGTTGCCGAACGGCTCGATCAGTGTTCACATAAGTCCCATGAGTCTCATATGTCCCATTCTAAGGCCGCCGGTTTCGACTCGTCACAAATCGTTTCTCACCGCTGGTTTTCCACCTCTCACTTCTCACTGATCACTTCTCACCTCTCACTGTCATGTTCACTGGCAAAGTCGCACTAATCACTGGCGGAACCGCGGGCATCGGTCGCGCTACCGCAGTCGCGTTCGCGGAACGTGGCGCCAACGTTGTGGTAGCTGGCCGGCGCGAAGCCGAAGGGGCTGAAACCGTTGCCCTCATTCAAAAAGCGGGTAGCAGCGGACTGTTTGTGCAGACCGATGTCGCTGTGGAATCAGAGATAGCCGCGCTGGTGGCTCGTACCCAGGAACATTTTGGCCGACTGGATTTCGCCTTTAACAACGCGGGTGTTGGTGGGGAAGGCCGTGGCGGAATCTCGGCCCCAGAAGACGTTTACGACCGCATTATGAACATCAATACCCGCGGCGTCTTTTTCTCCATGAAACATCAGGTCCCCGCGATGCTGCTCTCTGGAGGTGGTGCCATCGTAAACAACGCTTCCATACTCGGGCTGCGTCCCAGTGGCGGTTCGGTGGTCTATAGCGCAAGTAAGGCCGCCGTTATCTCATTCACCAAATCGGTTGCCCTCGAGTTTGCCCCCAAAGGGATTCGGGTAAATGCCGTCTGCGCAGCCATCATTGAAACGGATATGACCGAGAAAATGCGCAGCAACGAAGAAACTCAGCGCGACCTGTTGGAACGCCATCCAGTTGGCCGTTTTGGTCGATCAGATGAAGTCGCGGGTGCTGTTCTTTACCTTTGCTCCGCCGAAGCAGCGTTTATTACCGGGGTTGCTCTTCCCATAGATGGTGGGTTTGCGCTCTAGGCGCCATCATGATATCAGCCCGTGCGGCGCGGAGCGCCTGCTCCACGGTGAGGCGCAGTTCCAAGTACAAATGAGCTAAGAGCAGCACCTTGCCTTCATCAGAAAGCAATTTTGCGCCAGGGTATAGTCCAGCGAAAGCCTGACCAGATTGTATAGTTTGATCGCTTGACCCGGACCCGATCGTGAGGACCCAATCCAAAATTTGTTGTTTCATTTCACTTTGGTCATTTCGGCCATCGGCCGCCGTAGCCGAGTGACAACAGTGCCGTGACGGTTGGTACATTAAGAACCCAGCAAAGGGAGGATTCTGAACACGAGATAGGCGAGAGTCGCCGCTGGGATCAGCCAATACATAGATCTTTCGGCGGTGTCAGCCAGTTTAACCCACCGCAGGCTACGGATACAATCAGTATCCATGCCCTCCGGTACTGCGCGCGGTTCAGCAAGATCTTTACTATCCATCGCTCGCTCCTCCGGCATCATGACACGACACCGGTTAATGGCCGAATGACTAAGTAAACTAGATAGAAAAGCGCTGGCGCCGAGATGAACCAGTAAAGAGCTGTTTCCACCCGCTCAGCCGAGATGAGAGAGGATGCTAGTCTGCGATTGCGGTTCACGCGCCCGACAGGTTCTTCCCGGATGCTATCGATTTCTTGGTTCTCCAGCATGAGCTGATGACGCACCTCGAAGAAGTCATTGACTTCAGGAGCGGAACCAGACCGAATTTCGTCGGTTGTGGTGTCTTGATGGGTGAGAGTTTGATTTTTAATGGCGATTTTCATGGCAATTCCGTTGCTTGATGTAAGCAACTAACATCACTTACCCACTGAAGGGCTATCCACTGCGCCAGTTGCCGTAATCCTTGTTCCGGTCACTCCGGCTTAGCGCCGCGCTCGCCTTAGGCTCGCGCTGTGAGAAGTGAGACGTGATGGGTGAGAGGTGAGAAGTATTTAGCACCGACTTAGGCACGGCGTGCTGGGTGCGATCACTAATCACGTCTCACCTCTCACGCCGGCGAGCCTAAGGCGAGTCGGCGGCTATATCTGCCGCAGAAACTCAAGCATCGCCTCGTTTACTTCCTGCGGTCGCTCTTGCTGAGTCCAATGGCCGCATCCTGGCAGAATCAAGGTCTTTTGAAGTTTTGGCACGCTTTGCGATAAATTTGCGATTACGTAGTCCATTCCCCGAAACGCCAGCACAACATCGCGATCGCCGGCAATCAGGATGGCCGGCACAGTGATCTTCAGTCCTGCAAAAGGCGCCATGAGTTCCCAATTCCGATCGATATTGCGATACCAGTTTAGACCACCGCGATAGCCGGTTCGCTTAAATTGATCCACATAGATCTCTACATCGGCTTCAGTGAGCCAGGGGGGTAGCGATGTCGGATTTACCCAATTCACCATCATGCCACCTTGTCGCGGCACCATGAAAACATGACCGGCCTGCTCCGATCTGATAGCAGGATGGGGAGCATCGCCGGAGCCGTCGTACAGAAGCGCACGCGTCGTAAAGCGCACGTCGCGCTCGAGATCCGCTTCCGCTACTCCCGGGGACTGAAAATAGCTTTGATAGAATACGGCGTCATCGGTCTGTGGATAGCTTTTGCTCGGATATTCCGGTCCCCGGGGAATGAAAGGGACTCTCAAACCGATCACCGCACGGAAGCGATCAGGACGGAGCAAAGCCGCATGCCAGGCAACTGGCGCTCCCCAATCATGCCCTGCGATCACCGCCGTTTCGTAATCTAAAGCATCAAGCACTCCAATCATATCACCGACCAAATGAAGCAGTGTGTATTGGTCGATGGGCTCCGGTCGATCCGAGTTGCCGTAGCCCCGCATATCAGGAGCCACGGCGCGAAAACCTGCTGCCGCCAACGCGGAAAGCTGATGACGCCAGGAATACGACGATTCTGGAAACCCGTGGCAAAGAAGCACCAGTGGACCCTCTCCCTGTTCGACCAGATGCATTCGAATACCATTTGTTTCGACGAACCGATGGGTTGGTCCTCTGGAAAAACTGTCGCGTTCTTTAGCAACCATATGTACGCATTAAACAGCAAACTCGCGGCGAACCGCGAGTTTTCGACAAACTGCCGTAATCACGATCCCGACTAGTGCACCGTATTCTCCCTCTTCGCTTCGCGCGCATTCAGCCTAAATACGCGCCAGCGCTGCTATCCGAGGCACAGATATTGTGCACTATGCAACCAGCCGTAGACTTGGTTGCACTAAAAGTCATTGACCGCTGTTTTCTGTCTGTTTCGGAGGAACTCGGGTGCTGTGCACGAAGACAATCTTCCAGCCGCCTGTCTGCTTTTGGAGAAAAGCCGATTCCAGCCACTTCAGCTGCGTGGTACCGGAAGCATCGGTAATACTACCTTTGTTGACGTAGGCGATCCAGGCAGTGTCGCCGCTGATGTGCACGTCGGGTTCGGTCACATTCCATTCGTAGTGCTTGCCGGCGGCATGTTGGGCTTTAATGAGGGCCATAATAGAGTCTCCGTTGAAGCGGAGGCCGCCATCAAAGATGTAAAAGCCCGGGGCAATGACCGAATCGAACTTTGCCGTATCGTCGGTCGCAGCAGCGGCGAAGACCGTGCTGACTGTGTTGATGATCTCCTGCTCCTGGGTTTCAGCGTTCGTGTTAACAACGAGAAGCGTCATAATCGTTACGAGTAATCCTGCTTTTTTCATGTGGTGAGTCGGTAGGGACGAGCTCCCGCTCGTCCGCGCCTTCCGGTTAAGAATACCGTCATTCCTGCGATAGAAAGTCCGATGGGTTGTCGATTTTGCTGGTACGAATTAGCCGGTTGGGTGGGGAAGCCATGACCGCCTTCCTGGTCGCACAGGCGGCACCCAAAATTTTCTCGACGGTCTCAAGTAGTGATCCTAACGGGGCAAAGGTTGCTTGCAGTAGCCGGATGGATCCATTTGTCGTAGCGACACCAATTGCATGTGCGTCCAGCAGTCTTGCTGAAAATGCTGGACCCCATACTGCTTCTAGGCGGAGCTCGCTGAAATCCGTTTGGTATCCGAGAGGACCCAGGTTGGTCAGTATAATGTCGTGCGCGTACCCTCCGGCGGCAAGTGTCGCCACCGTTGAGACATCGAGGCCTTGTTTCATTAGTTGATGCATACTGTATCTAACCGCCTTGATGGCTTCTAAGGTCTGCGCTTTTCCTAGGCGGTTCGTTGCCGAACGAGCGATCTCCCAAAAATCGGTTGCTTCGGAGGGTTCGATGATGACGCTCCCGGAGGCGACCAGAACGCCGCAGTCTTCGCCTAAACTCAGTAGCTTTCTCGCATCAATGGGAGACATTATCCGAACTGGCGAGGCACTTAGATCGTCGACCACCTCCCAAAAGGCCAAGGCGAAAGCGGACGACAATGCGCCATGGACCGTAGTTCCTTCCTGGCGGGCGCGTTGGCGGAGCCGGCTGGTCAGCTGGCTGGTGAGTGACAAACTCTTTATGCGAGGACGGGTGTCTTCTTTGGTAACAAAGACGGCGGGCCTTTCTGGCGAGGCAGGTGGTTCCGAACTAGGGTAGCTGATATCGGTAGAGGTTACACCGAGTATGTCCTCCACTGACGACAGCAGGGGTAACCGGTCCACCGGCTTTCCCGATACAACTGACAGGAGGTCACGAATCACAAAAGCGATGGAACGTCCATCCGCAATAGAGTGGTGGGCGGTTAGCAGGCAGACCGCTGTCTGTTCTTCGTGAAGCAGGACGGCTCGCACCAGTGGTGCACTAGTTGGGTCAAACGGAATCGATAGTTCTAACTCTGCTTCCGACTCCCAGCGCTGGGTCGCATTCGTTCCTTGAACAACTCGGAAAGGGATTGAAGTAGTACGTTCATGATAAAAGCAGGGCCTGTCTTCCTGGTTCCTCGCTATACGAACAGACAGCAAAGGATGGCGTGCCTGTACGCAATCTAGCGCTCGGCACCAGTCGCTTAGAGTAGTGGATCCACGAACCTGAGCTGCCATCACAAAGTGAGTCGGACGACTTTGGTCGAGGAGCCAAAGAAACTCTTCTAATGCTCCCAGCGGGCGAACCAGGTAGGGGCCCCGTCGGTGGGAAAATGATAGCTCGTTAGAATTCATGGAAGTCATCAGGTGAACTGCCTGAAAGTGTGGAGCTTGAGCCCGGAGCAGAAATATAGCGTTTTGGTGATTAGAGACCGAAGGCTAGGTAGGCGACGTAAACGAGCGCTGGTGCCGTGAGAAACCAGTAAAATGCTTCGTCGACCAATTCGGAAGAGCCCGAGAAAACTTGGCGT
>DASUWQ010000424.1:0-13142 GCA_036378375.1 Chthoniobacterales bacterium | reverse complement strand
TGGTCCCGGTATCGGCTGGGCGCTGCTTGGCCAGACATTCGAGCGCCGCTTCTCGAATCGGACGATAACCGGTGCAACGACATAAATTACCACAAAGCTGATCGTCCAACTGCCAAGTCTCGTTCAGATCGGTACGATGGTAGGCCTCGTACAACGACATGATAAAACCCGGTGTACAGTAACCGCATTGGGAACCGTGCCGCTTAACCATTGCTTGCTGGATCGGATGCAGTTGGGTGGCAGTGGCGACACCTTCCACCGAAACAATTTTGCGCCCGGCGATTAGCGGCAGTGGCACCAAACAACTGTTAATCGCGCGATATAGATTCTTGCCCGAAGCGTCGGTATCAACCAGCACCACTGTACAAGCGCCGCAGTCACCTTCTGCGCACCCTTCTTTTGAACCGATTAATCCTCTGCGCCTGAGATATTGGAGCAGCGTGAGATTAGTGGAGTAGTCTCTAACGAATTCCTGTTTCCCATTGAGTTCGAACGTAAATCCCTCTTTAAGATCACCAACCCGCTGCACAGAAATTAATAGAATCCGGCGTAGTGCGGTGCAAATGAAATACGAAGCCAGGGCCCAAGAAAGAGCGATGGCGTGTAGGATAGTGCACGCGTTTGGCGTTTGGCGTTTGGCGTTTGGCGTTTGGCGTTTGGCGGTCGGCGTTTGGCGTTTGGCGTTTGGCGGTCGGCGGTCGGCGTTTGGCGTTTGGCGTTTGGCGGTCGGCGGTCGGCGGTCGGCGTGTCGGCGTCCACGCCGATGGTGAGTGGGCTAAAACGATGAGACAGCAAAACAGGCGGCTCGGATTCGCCCTTTCGCTGAACGCCAAACGCCGAACCCCGAACGCCAAACGTTAAAACGCGAAACGGTGAGCCGTTGGGTACGTTTACTGCTGGAACCCGCAGAGCGAAAACGGTATGAGACGTACGAAATCATGAACAATCTACGCCTGCATCTGCTTCTGGTCGCTTCGGGTTTGCTCCTTAGCGGATGCGGTGCCCCTTCAAGCCAGCACATACAGATCTCATATGAAGACGCGCTGGCAAAAGTGCATCAAAAAATCCCGGCTGAGACGTATTTTACCAATGATTTCTTGAAGCAAGCGACAACCGCGAAACCTACGGCCCCTAGTTCTCCAGATCATGTCCGGATTGGTATGCCCTGGATCCTCAACGACGAATCGGCTCTTTGGTACATAGCGGTCGAGAAGGGTTTTTTTCGAGATATGGGCATCGACGCGGAACTGGTACCGGGCGGCCCGGGGAAAGATCCGCTAGCTCTCATGGTAGGCGGCTCCTTGGACATCGCGGTGGTCCCCGGTGGAAGCTTTGTAGTTTCGCTAGTTGCCAGTCCAACCGGCGCCAAGGTCACCGCGATTTGTACCTTATTGAAGGACAGTCAGTATTCCTGGATCACGCTCGATCATAGCGTGCCCAACGACCAAGTCTCTCACAAAGAGCTTAAGCCGGAAGATCTGATCGGTAAGAAGATCGGCGTTCAGTCGGACGGTCAGCGCTATGTGGACTTCGTCACTCAAAAATTCAAGCTGCCCCCGGACAAGCTTAAGATTTCGCAAGTTGGCTTTTCGATTGACCCACTCGTTTCGGGGGCAGTCGATTTCTATGCAGGTTGGTTTCAAAATCAGCCCCGATTCCTCGAACAGCAGAGTTATAAGAATTGGGTGGCGCTGCGATTTAGAGACTTGGGTTGGACAGAAGAAGGCGACGTGAGCGTCGTGATGAAGAGTCTAGCAGAAAAAAATCCCGGGCTGGTCACGCGTTACGTTTACGCCTTAACTCAGGCTATACGGATTTATTTGAACCAGCCGGAGGAAGCCGCCGATATTACTCTTAAATATAGTAAAGACGCGAGTTTGACCCGGGAGATGGTCTTGCGCCGATTTGAGCTAGAAAAAGACTTGGTTGTCGGTCACGACGGACAACCACCTCTTTGGATGTCTGCGGAAAGCTGGAACAATTTAGCGGTATTGCTAACCCAATACGGTGGCATCGAATTGCCTTAGCCCGAATGGATATAAAATGTTTAGACACTTTTTTTCCAGGCGGGCGATGCCCGCAGATCATCCTTGGCTATCGCGGGCAAGCTGCGACTTTAACTAAAGGGAAACCTGGAACAGACTAATGCCCGCTGTGTCTACGACAGGAGTTGATTCCATTGGGCTGAGAACAGCTTCTCCACCGGCGGTCAAAGTTTCATCGGTTAGTAAGAGTTTCGCAGATAGCCTGGTGATCGACGGCATCAACTTAACGGTCGAAAAAGGAGAGTTTATCGCTCTGATCGGTGCATCGGGGTGTGGTAAGACCACACTATTACGAATGTGCTCTGGACTGGAACAGCCGAGTTCGGGTTCAATCGAGGTTTTTGGTAAACCACCCGCGGCCGCCACTTCTGCGCATGAAATCGGTGTCGCTTTTCAGCGTCCGGCGCTAGTGCCGTCCCGCACCGCTCTGGAGAACGTCCGGTTAACTTTGAAAATCACCGGTAGCGACGATGCGATGAACCCGCTTGCGTTGTTGACCCACTTTGGTCTGGCAGAAGCGCTGAATCGATATCCACACGAACTATCTGGTGGAATGCAGCAACGCGTTAACATTGCCTGTGCGCTCGTCCATCAGCCGGCGCTGCTTTTGCTGGATGAACCTTTCGGTGCCTTAGATGAGATTACCCGGGAAAGGTTGGTCGATTGGCTAGCGGGAATTTTGCGAGAATCGAGCCGAACTACTCTCTTGGTCACACATAGCGTTGAAGAAGCAGTTACCCTATCCACGCGCGTCTTCGTCATGTCCCACCGGCCCGGTCGGATTGCAGCAGAAATCAAAGTGCCTCTGCCCGCAATTCGCGACTTCGAGGTTAGACAATCAGAACAGTTTCTCGATCTCGTCCGCTCGGCGCGAGACGCATTGCATGCGGCGATCCCGGATTGAGAAGCATCTCCTATGAGTTCTCGAACTGCTGCTTTTCTCTTTCCTCCATCCGCTGCGATTGTTTGGTACGGGATAATTTGGATTGGGCATTTGTCGCCTACCGTGCTACCCCCTCCTCATCTGGTGGTCGCGCTCATGGCACAGGAGTGGCAGTCTCTGTTGTGGAATACTTATGTGACGCTAACCACGGCAGTGATCGGCTACTTCTTTGCCAATGTGGTCGCTATTTCAATGGCTGTCGCCTTCCTTTATTCCGACGCGCTCAAGTCGTTAGCAACCCCGTGGGTCGTCGTCTTAAAGAATTTACCAATCATATCGGTGGCGAGTCTGTTGATAATTAGCTTTGGCGACTCACCCGTGCCCCGGATTCTAGTAGTGATTCTGATCTGTTTTCATCCGATCCTGGCAAATTTGATTAAGGGATTCGAACAGGTAGATCCCAACCTGATCGCCCGTTTTCAGACCTTGCATGCCAGCCGGTTTCAACTATTTCGTTATGTATTATGGCCCAACGCCCTGCCTTATTATGCCGCCGCACACGAGGTAGCATTTACCAGTAGTATCGTTGCGGCCGTGCTGGCTGAGTTTTTCTTTTCGCGCCAAGGGTTAGGTTTCATGCTGACCCAAGCAATGAACGACTATCGTGGCGACCGGCTTTGGGCCACTAACATTATCATCGCGATCTTATCAGCGGCAGCGCTTGGGCTATCGATTCTTGCGGAAAGAGTGCTGATTCCGTGGCAACCCAAGGGGAACAAGAGCCTAGGCAAGGCAGGCAGTTAGATGCTGTCCTTTATAGTGTACATCTGAATAAAAAAGAGCACGTGTTTCCCGAAAATCGTGAGTACTGACAAAAAGGGCACAGGGACCGTGACTCGCCTGAAGCTCGTCCGGAACAGGAGTTAGGAGCTAGAATCTAGGAGCTAGGAGGGTGCCGAGTGAATGGCGGCGACTGATGAGTAGCGACTAGTGCGGACGGGATCCGCCCCCTTCCGAGGGCCGCGAGGGCACTTCATGACAGGCACCATGGATCGATGGAACTTGTCTATATTTGAGTCGGAGCCGAGACGTCTGACGCTTGACCAGCATGGGCCACTCCCAGCTCCTAGATTCTAGCTCCTAGCTCCTGTTCCGGACGAGCTTCGGGCCAGTCCGCTCCTATGGCACAGTAGGTGCTTGGGTCCAAGAAGCTTAGCCCTGCCGCCTTAACCAGCAGAGGGCTCTTTCAGTGCGATTGGAACATGGCATTTGCATTGGATGACCACGATCTAGAAAAAACCCTACTGAATCAGTATTGCAACAGTTGAAGAACCTAGGAACTAACTAATGATCAAGCGTTTTAAGGGTGTGCTCAGCTTTTCCTTGCTGTGCTCGTTTTGCGTCACTGGGTTGGCGCAGGTAATAACGCCACCAGAGCCGGCGCCGGAGCGAACTGGCCAAGGCACTTCGTCGGGCCAAGAAATGCAGCAGGTTGTTGTGACTGGTGCTAACATTCCGATCAACGAGGCTATCGTACCTACAGTTCGTCCGATCAGTGGAGTCTACGGGTTAGATCTAAATGTAATGGAGATCCCGCGGAACGTGACCATTATTTCTCGAGCGCAGCTAGATGATATCAGCGTGCTGGATGTGCGGGATTTTACCAAGTTGACCACTAGCAGCTTCACGACCACAAATTTTGGCGCGCCATCGAATCCTAGCATCCGCGGTCAAATCGCCGACGTTTTCATTAACGGCATGCGCGAAGGGTTGACCAGTAACGGGAACGGCATGCCGATCGATTTTAACGCGTTCGATTCGGTCGACATTTTGAAAGGTCCCCCGGGAGTCGTCTACGGAGCTTCTGAATATGTAGGCGGCTACTTTAACTTTATTACCAAACAACCGTTCTTTGACCGGTTCCAAGGGTCGATGAGCGCTACGTTTGGAAGTTACGATCAATATCGGTGGAATATTGACATCGGGGGTCCAATCATTCCGGACAAGCTGGCGTTCCGCATCAGCTATTCCGGGATCGACTCAGGCAGCTACTACGAAAACCAGATTACGCAGACACAGTCGCTGTTCGCGGCGGTAACCTGGATTCCAACCGACAAATATAAACTGGAGGTCAATGTCGATGGGTACTCTGCGACGTACACAGAGAATAATGGTTTTAACCGTCCCACTCAGAACTTGATCGACAACGGACAGTATTTCTCCGGCAATGTTATTGGATTTCTCAGTGGCGGTTCCCCCGTTTTCGGTGTCCCATTCCCACAGAATGTCCAAAGTGGCAGCAACCTGGTGGAGCCAGGTGGCCTGGTGGGGCTAGATCGCAGTATTCGCCTGATACGGCCAGGCGATGGTTCTTACGGGAAAAGCATTCGCGGACAAGCGATTCAGACATTCACGATCAACGATAACTTTAGCATCGTAAATAGCACGTTCGTGGAAGATATTGACCGGCACACCAAGGATAGCGCCTACTATTCGGAAATCATCCCAAACGCATTTTCATTCGAAAATCGGACTGAGTTTCACATCAATTTTGATATCCCATTCGGCGGTGGAGGCAGTGGCGGTGAACCCGATGATGGGAAAGAAGCGAAGGCGCCGGTCCCGCAAAGCTCTCCAGCATTCGTCCTAGGAAATAAAATCAATTTCGGAATCGATTTCCATTATCAAGAGGTAACCGCCTTTGACGATTACTTCGATGAACCGCTCAACGCTTGGAACCTGGCCACTTCCCGCAACTTCATTCACTACGCAAATTTTAGCACCTTCACCGCCCTGCCCATTCCAAACAATCCAGGTTGGACGGGAACGCCTGGAGTGTACAACGGTGATACCAACTACTCCAAAATGTTCACGGTGGCCCCATTTTATCAGCATGTCTTCGATTTTGGAGAACATTTCTCGCTCCTAGCCGGCGTCCGGGCAGACATCGTCTGGGTAAAAGTGAATGATCCCTTGTACGACGAGGCCATTGCTGCGGGAACGGTAAACCCAAATGGACCGGTGGGGGCTAGGGCATCAGTGGTCGAGCCCAATTTCAACGTGAGTCCAACCTTTAAGCCTTGGAAATGGCTAACGACTTATTTCACTTATAACTATAGCCAGGCCTATGCAGCGGGTAACGGCGGCGGCTTCCCCGCGGGCGACGGCAACGGCAATGCTACAATTCCGGTCACCAAAGAGCTGCATATACACTCCGATTTGTATGAAGCCGGCGCGAAGGCCTCCATTGTAGGAGATACCCTGTTTATTAACGCGGCGATTTTCCAACAGCACCGAATCAACCCGGGTATCGCCGCCAGTTATTCCCGGGATACCGCCAGAGGATTTGAGATCGAGGCGGATTACCAACCGAGCCGGAACTTTTATCTAAGCGCAGGCTATAGCTATCTCAATTCGTTCATTCACGGCTCGCCTGGCTTTGTCGCTCAGGTTTACCCGATCGATTCTGTTCATCAGCTCGGGCCCAACGGCACAGTGATCACCGACAATAGCGCGACGTTACCGCGAGGCGTTTATCGAGAGCCGGGTGTTCCAGCTCACGCGGTTAATTTTCTGGCCAAGTATCAGATTCCGACGAGCTTCGGCACCTTCGGAGCCATATTTGGTGAAACCGTCACCGGTCCGATGTTCCTTGGATATGGTGGTTATGTCCGGATTCCGGCTCAACATGAGGAGGATTTAACCTTCTTCTATCACACTAAGGATGACCATCTTGAGGCCAAAATCGCCTTATTGAATCTGACCAACCAGAAACTGTGGGGACCACCTGACCCGGTATACGGCTATGATTCGGTGGTGGCGGAATGGCCGTTCCACGTAGAGGGAACGATCACGATTAAATTCTGATCTGCTGCGGCCAGGCAAAGGAGCTAGGAGCTAGAATCTAGCAGCTAGGAGGGCGCCGAGTGAACCTTCGGCGCCCCATGTAATCCCACGCGGTCTGGTGCCTCGTACGGATGGGACTTATAGGACTTATAGGACTTATGCGCGTGACGAAGGCGCAACGCGTCAGATCGGCGCCAGCACGTCCCTCCTAGCTCCTAGTTTCTATCTCCTAGCTCCTCTTTTATGCTTCCGCGTTGACGCTCCCGATGCGCCCTTCATCTGCTGCAATCGGGTGAGCATCATTTCGACGGCGGTGTTGAGGCAGTGTTGCGCGGAATATAACGTCATCGCTCCATGGCTTCGACGGAGGGAATCGATGAAAATGACTCCTTCGAGCATGTCGATGAGCATCTCGAAGTCCGCGCTCCGTCGAGGCTTCTTTTGTTGAGACGTCAACAGCGTGTTTATCGCTGAACGCATCGGTTTGAAGACGTCGTGCAAAACGTCGCGATGATCTTTGCTAAAGTGATGGAGCTCTCCCAGAAGCACCCTGATGATCGGCAAGCTCTCATCCATTAGCCGGTGTTGAAGCTTGGCGTAATGCAATAAAGCGGTCCGTAGGTCCCCTGGCGGCTCATGCGCGGGGGGCGGCTCTATCCTCCGCGCAAAAAATCTTTCTACCACGGCTCGGAGAAGTTTTTCCTTCGTACCGAACCTGCGGAACAACGTCATTTCACTCAACCCGGCTTCGACAGCAATTTCGCGGGTTGTAGCTCCTTTGAGACCTTTACGTGCAAATACCCGGGCGGCTGCATCAAGAAGTCTCTCTGAAGCGTTGCTTTTTTGGGGGGTCTGACTCTGAGGGCGAGGCACTGATTAAGTAAGTACTAACATCGCTCCGCGGAAGCGTAAGTCAACCTTTTAATCATACTTAACCTCTTATATCAGTTGATATTACGCGGAACGGGGCTAGTTGGAGTTCACGGTTTGAGGATCCGCCGTCCGGTGTTCTATGTGCACTGGCGGCCCGGCTAAAAATGTCACGAACGACTCATATGACGTATAAGACGAGGGTTACCCCGATTTTATTCCGAATTTGAACGACACGCAGGAACCGCAAACCGTTGATGGTGGACGGCAAGTGGCGCTCAATGAACGATGAATATCGCGATGATGTGTAATCAGTAAATAGCAGTGAATCCTCGCCGTCACAGAAATGTCACAAACCAGAGTTTGCCGGATGCACGACTTTCGATCAGTGGATGGGGACTGCTTCAGACTATGAAAACTACCTCATCACGGTTTGCAGGTTTAATCGCGCTGATCGCGCTCTCTCCCTTATCGGTGTACGCAGCCACCCAACTGCAGGGAGCGGGAGCGACTTTCCCAGCGCCACTCTATCAGCGTTGGATCGCTGAGTTCTCCAAGGCAAACCCTGGAATTCAGATCAACTACCAGGGCGTTGGGAGTGGCGCCGGTATCAAGCAATTCACGGATGGCCTGGTGACGTTTGGCGCGAGTGACGCAGCGATGACCGATGCACAGATCGAAAAGGTCAAGCAAGGCGTGGTGCTGATCCCGGCCACCGCGGGCAGCATCGTTCTGGCTTATAACCTGCCAGGCGTCGAAACCCTGAAGTTGTCCCGCGAAGCGTACGTCGGGATCTTCCTTGGCAAGATCACCAAATGGAGTGACCCGGCCATCGCGAAGACCAATGAAGGTGTAAAAATTCCCGATTTAAACATTACGGTCTGCACCCGCTCTGACAGCAGCGGCACTAATTTCGTTTTCACGGGCCATCTGTCGGCCGTCAGCAGCGATTTCAAGAGCCAAGTTGGACAGGGAACGTCGGTCACGTGGCCTGCCGGAGTGGCCGGTCAGGGAAATGACGGTGTCACCGCGTTAATCAAACAAACGCAAGGCGCCATCGGCTATGTTGAGTACGGGTACGCCAAGAATAACAAACTTCCCTTCGCCCAGCTCCAGAACAAAGCAGGCGAATTCGTCGCCGCCAGCCCAGAGTCGGGGGCCGCGACACTAAACACGACGCAGTTTCCGGCCAATATTCTGCGTGCTTGGCCGAGCGACCCTGACGGGAAAGACGCTTATCCGATCGCCACGTTCACCTGGCTCCTTTTGTACAAGACCTACAGTGATAAGGATAAGTTGGCAGCGCTGAAGAAGTTCGTAACCTATGGGTTGACGGATGGCCAAAAACTGTCCAACGATCTTGGATATATCCCGATGCCTGCCGAGGTCGTCCAAAAATGTGAGGCGGCCTTAAACTCAGTGCAATAACGGCAAACCTTTAGCGGATCCAATGACAGACGGTACCGAGTCCCAAACCCCGAGTTTTCGTCGAAAAGGGTTTCGATTCGATGTATTCCGTCTATTTACCTGGGTGGCCTCCGCGGCGACGGTTGCCACCTTGGTTTGTATTGCTGCGAGTATTTTAGTCCAAGCGTGGCCAGCTATTGCTCACTTTGGCCTCGGGTTCTTTACCACTGTGGCCTGGAAGACCAGCGACCCGGAGAACTATGGAGTGCTTCCGTATCTGGTCGGAACTGCCATCAGCTCGCTGATTGCTTTGCTACTGGCTTTGCCGCTCGGCGTTCTCATTGCGATTTTCCTGAGTGAGAACTTCTTAGCGCCTCCTCTTCGTAACACGGTTCGGTTTGTGGTAGAGCTCCTGGCAGCGATTCCCAGCGTTATTTACGGACTATGGGGTATCGCCGTGGTGATCCCGATTGTTCAGCGAATCGGCGGACCAATTGCGGGAGCGCTTGGGTTCCTGCCGCTTTTTCAAGGGCCGGCTTCGGGAAACAGCATGCTGACGGCGAGTCTGGTGCTGGCGCTAATGGTGCTACCGACCATCACCGCAATCTCTAGGACCGCTCTGGTGGCGGTTCCCGGACAGCTCCGAGAGGGATCGTATGCGATTGGTGCAACCCGATGGGAAACAATTTTTGGCGTTTTATTGCCAACGGCTGCCCCTGGCATCGTGGCGGCTACGATTCTGGCCTTTGGCCGGGCCATGGGCGAAACCATGGCTGTGGCCATGCTCATCGGAAATAGCCCTCGCCTCACCTGGTCATTACTTTCGCCGGCTGGAACGCTGGCCAGTTTGATCGCCAACAAGTTCGGTGAAGCGGAAGACTTACAGGTGAGCGCGCTTTTGTACGCAGCATTTGCTCTGATGCTGTTTACCCTGCTGGTCAACGTCGTGGGTGAGCTCGTACTACGCCGAGCCCAAAAATCAATCAGCGGGCTACGCTAACCTTATGTCGACCGCCGTTTTTAATCAGAACCTGGCCCCAGAACTGAAGGCGCAGACGTTCAGAGACCGGTTGCGCTTGGGCCGAAACTTCTTTTGGACGGCGATCTGTGTCGGGTCTTCGTTCCTGACACTTATCCCATTGTTTTCGATCATATTTCTAGTGGTCAGCAATGGGATTGGATTGTTGACGCCGAGCGTGTTCTTCGAGCTGCCGCCGGCGCCCGGCCAGGAAGGCGGCGGTTTAGGGAACGCGATTCAGGGTACGGCGCTGATGGTCGGGATTGCGATTTTGATCGCAGCGCCGCTTGGCATTCTCTCCGCCATTTATATTTCGGAGTATGACAAGCGCTCGATGCTGGCAGGAGCCGTCAGATTCATTGCTAAGCTCTTGACCGGAATCCCGTCGATCATTTGCGGTATGTTCGCGTTTGCGACCATCGTCGTCAGCACGCATACAAAATCGTCGATAGCCGGTGGCGTGGCGCTGGCGGTTTTAGCTCTCCCGACGATCCTGTTAACGGCTGAGCAAGCTCTCCTTGGGGTACCGCACGCTTTGCGTGAGGCCTCTTACGGGATGGGGGCAACGAAGTTCCAAACCATCTTTCGCGTGGTTTTACCCGAGGCCGTCCCAGCGATCATGACGGGGTTAATGTTGGCAGTGGCCCGAGCCGCGGGTGAAACTGCGCCGGTTCTGTTTACGGCAACTTCCAGCGCCTACTGGTTATCATCGCTTATGGAGCCAACCCAATCGTTGGCAGAGCTCATTTATCGATTTGGCAAGTATCCGTACCCTCATCTGATCCAGCTGGCCTGGACCGCTTCACTGGTGCTGGTCGTCCTCGTGACTCTAACAAACGTGACTGCGCAGTTGGTGTTCGGGAAGAGGAAACGGCGGTAGGAAGGGCGAACAGCGCACCGGCGAGTGGGCGAGTGGGCGAGTGGGCGAGTGGGCGAGTGGGCGTAAGGGCGTAAGTGGACTGAGTGGACAAAGTAGACGGAGTGGACAGAAGTGGACATTGGCGCAGCTCTTTCATCCACTCCTGTCCGGTACAGCTGCCTAAAACGCCCCTAGCGTTACTTCGAGTAGCCTACTGGCGACTTTCCGCTTGGGGCTATCTCAGGTGATGGCTTGGGGCCACCCCAGAGGAAGGTGATAGCAGCACTAACGATGTCGATGCTGCTACTGAACTTCCCTCTAAGGTTATGCCCGGTGCTGTCGGTGAAATCGACCGTCGAGTCCGGCACAAAAAGGTGGGCATAGCCGACATCGAAGGCGACAAAGGAGCACGGTTGCCAACGGAGCCCAGCAGAAAGGAAATAGCGATTGTTGTCCGGGATTCGAGGACTTCTACTCTGTGCGTTTTGGATCGGGGTTTCGTCGTAAGCGAAACCGCCTCGGAAAGTGAGTTGCTTTAGAGCATACCATTCAAAACCGACTGAATAACGGATCGAATCATCATAATCGAGATTCAAGACGTTCGACGGTGTAGAGGGATTGTTGAACGTGATGTCGACCTGCTGCAACCGGTTCCAGCGAGTCCACTCGATGTCCCCCATTATCGCAAACTTCTGGAGAAAGCGTTGATAGAGGCTGAAGTGATAGATGGCCGGAAGATCCACGCCGGCGCTGGCGCTTTGATTAAAGAAAACATCCTGCAGCGCGCCGGGGAACGGGAATTGGACCGGCGCCCCGATCGCCGTCAGACTCGGCACCCCGCGAAATTGGCCGGTTCCAGTTATGGTATGGTCAATAGCGGACCGATAGCTAAATCCGAATCTGCCGTCCTGCAGAAACGACAATTCGTTGCCTTTGAGATATTCGAAGATGAAGCCGATGGTGAACCCGACACTCCAATCATCACCTTGGACCTCGGCCACACCGTCACGTCCTTGGGGTACAAAACCGGCCGCGGAATAAGCTCGTTCCGTCGCCGCTACTACTCCGGGGATCGCGGCCACCGGTACCCCTGATGCAGCGAGTCGAGCCGGCAACGCTGCATAGAAAGGAGCTAACGTTTCTGCTCCGATCTCGCCGAAGTCAATCGCCTGGCTAAGGCGCGCAGAAGCATATTGAACGTCCAGTCCGGCTCCAATGGAGATTCGATCCAGGAACCGATAAGCGATGCTCGGCTGAATATCGAAAGTTTGCAGTTTAGTCCTCAGGGCCGCATAACGGCCAACCCAGTTGGGTGCATAGTCCGTTTCGAGGCCGAAGGGGACCGACAATCCGATCCCGATACTCAAGTCGCCGTAAACCGGGCTGCGGAACAGCGGTTGAGAAAGATAAACATTAGGAATCACATGATCCACTCCCCCGTTACCCCCATTTCCTCCGGTGAGCGGCTCATTGTTGAACGGAGTTCCTGGCGCGACTAAGCGGGAGCCCTGATTCTGGAAGTTGGCGTTTGGGCTTATAAATTGCCCGCCGATTTGCAACTCGCCATGGTCGAGCAACGCAAGTCCAGCTGGATTAAAAAAGATGGTTGAGGCATCCTCGGCTTGAGCGGCGCCGCCGGCGTAGGCACTACCTAGGCTCGAAACACTTTGTTCGTTTAAGACAAAGCTGCCGGCCCGGCCTGTCGATGCGGGACCGATCAGGAACGTAACAAGACCAATTACAGTTGGGAACGACGTCCGCCATCCTGGAGCAGATTTCATAGGGGGATACAAAACGCAGTGTTGTTTGGGGGAGAAATAACTACAACAGCAAAAAATTATGCACCTTTCGTGAAGGCAGTTACAAGCCAATTCTGTTGAACGGCGGCAAATATGCTTGCAAAGTCGGCCTTCAGAATGACATTAGATTTAGCGGGACCGGGGTGCCGGAAAGGCGCCTAAGCTGTTGGAAATAAAGTTGTACAGGTTGTCTCAACTATAATAGATGGCCGAACCGCTGCCCCCTGGGTCTTACATGAGTAGTCCGTTATCGACGACTCCCACTCGCGTTTTTGACCTGTTAGCATACCAACAGGTGCATTTTCCCAAGACCGATTCGCTGGCTTACAAAGTAAACGGCACCTGGGTCAAATTCGGCACAGCCGAGGTGCTTTCGATTGTCGAGCAGCTCGCTTGCGGACTACAGCTGGCTGGT
>DASUWQ010000423.1:0-17781 GCA_036378375.1 Chthoniobacterales bacterium | reverse complement strand
CTGGCAAAGCCGAAGACCGGGAAGGCGTTGTTGATCGCCCGCGGCTGGTTGGTGTCGTTGGTGTTGGTCAGCACACCGAATCCGACGAACTGGCTCCGCACCGTAGCATCCGCGCCCGACTGGGTCGTAAGGCCGCCGGTCGTCTCGGTCGACCAGAGTACGGTTCCCCAGTCGGCGTCATCGTTGGATTGGGTGAACACCATCGGCGAGGTCGGCATCACGGTCCAGGTCGAGAGCATGCCCTGCGTTCAAACATGACAAAGCGAGAATTTTCGTCACGCGTGAACTAGATGAATGGATTAACTATTTTGACGGAACCGTAGTATCGGTTGCGTTAAAAATCTTCTGAGTAAAGGGTGTCGCATCGGTTATGTTCAGATTAGGACCAGAGACACTAGCGCCGCATCAAACGTTGTTTTACTAGCACTGTTGTCTTAGGAACTACGTCAAGATAACCGCAAAAGATCTTACAAAAGAAGCTCCTCGCAGTCTATGTCAACGCGTCAAGGGCTACGCTGTCCTAGCTCGTATGGCCGATAAAGGCCGCGCGACCATAAACGGGACAATGGGCGAGTATCATTTTAACTGTCCGCTCGATAATATGCTCTTCGGCTTTAAAGGAGTCCAAGCCGAGGATGTAAAAAGCCTTCTGGCGTCGGGAGCGACTGACGAGCAAGTGGCCGCCTGGCTGGATCAGAATGGAATTCCGAAAACGGCCGATGAAATCAAAGCCTGGTCGGATTCCGTAGAAGCAATCCAGCCATATCAAGATCCCGAACAACGGGATTGGTTTGCTGCAGAATGCGCCCGGCTTGGTATTGATCCGATCAAAAGCAGACTGTGCGATTACCTGGACACGGACGATCGAGTTAGCTTCGCAAAATAAGCGTTGAGGCTATATAATTAGACATCACAAGAACAGCTCGCCTAAAGCCGGAATTTTTAACAGAAGGTCACAAAGATCACAAAGGATTTTGGTTCAACTGCTTGGGGGGAGCGTTAGCTAGAACACGGCGCTCAGGTCAGCGTGGCGATTGTCAAAGAGGGAAATCAATTCTTTAAGACCATTGAGGCCTTCTGTTCAAAAGCTCTTTGTATCCCTGTTTCCCGGACCCACGCTCAAGACAGAACGGGCTTCATGGGGGCGGGAGCAGGGAAGTTGAAATTCCGCATGACCGGCGGAGGAAGCCGGCTAGGCTTTAACGTAATGCGTAAAGCGATATCGCAGCAGGTAAGCGTAGGTGAACAGCCGCGTCAGTCCGATTTGGAAGAGTTAAAGAGGGATGGAGTGACGACTGTCGTTAATCTCCGGATGCCCGGGGAAGCTTCCCCGCTGACGCCGGATGAAGAGCACGCACTCGCGGAGAAACTCGATCTCGAATACTATCACGTGCCAGTTCTTTCGACAACCTTGATGCAAACCAGGTCAGAGAGATACGGAGAATTCTCCAGAACAGCGAGGGACCGGCTTTCGTGCATTGTGGAACGGGCGAAACGCGCATGCTCGTTTTCACTTGCTGCTTCTGGTGTAGACACGGATTCGATTTTCGAAAAAGCACGTGAACTGGGTTTTCCGGTGCAGGATGAGAAGCTGATGGCTTTTCTAAAAAGCTTCCAAGACTAGAGCGGACGAGCAAATGAAAGCTCATGGCCATCAGGGTCGGCCATATGAAAATAACGTTCGCCCCACGAGGCATTTTGTGGGCGGTCTGGATGAAAGCCTTTTTCTATGAGGTATGCCCAGAAAAGGTCAACATCAGAAACGTGGAAAATCAAACGCCCCCACTCGGTAACAGCATCGCCGTGTTCGAGGTTCAGAATCGTGTCCCCGTCGTTTGTATGGAGCGATGTGAAATAGGAGTCTTCGCCACCGTAGATGATCTCCAGTCCCAAGACAGCTTGGTCGAAGCGAACCGATGCCTCCATGTTCGCAACCCGGAGGGTAACCGCGGAAATCTTCTCAACCATAGATAGAAAGAATTGCTGTTCTAACTCAAGAGGGCGAGGCTCAAGTCACACTCCATTTCATGTCGCTCCATCATCAATACTGACCGGATTTTACCTTTGAAGCGCTTCTTGATGTCGATTGGGTTGTTGCTGGTTTACCTCAGTTTCTCTTCATTTAAGGCCAACGGCCAGGAGGAAAGGTATTGGGGCACGATTATCCGTAACCCCCCAGCCAACTATGTGATTCGAATGGATGACGGGAAGACACTGAATGCTGAGTGGGAAAGCGGCTATGATCGATGGTCGATTGGCGAAAGGATCATCCTCACCACGGAAAATGGTAGCGGCACTATGTTCTTTAATAAGCGCCGGACACGGGTCGCTGTGTTCCCCTATAATCCCTCGCAAATTGGGCGGTAGGAAAAACATAACAGCCGCGAACAGACGCAAAAAACGCAACAAAAATCTCACGCAAAGGCGCAAAGGCGCAAAGGGAAGGACGCGTGGAAGGTGATCCGACGTCGCCCCATCTCCCCTTTAGTGGACAGGTAGGTGAAAAGTGAAAGGCTTGCTTGAGTATCTCGACGAGCTCGATACAGGGAAGCACTTAGCGCGTCGAACCGGTGATTGATGAAAGTTGAATTAGATCTTCGAACTCGTCTTTGTCGATTTGGCCTTGCGGATGGTTTTTCGGCACTAAAACCGGCTCCTGCTCCGCGTTGATCTAGCAAAATATTGTTACGGCTTATTCACCGAAAATTCTTTGGCTCGTGCTTTGCCGGCGGCTAGTGGTGCGGTTCTACACCTTCGTACTGCAATGTTGTATTCACAAATTGATCGTCAGTTTTCGTGCGTTCGCTGAGAACGTCGATCTTTTGCGGATTGGTGGCCTGCTTCGGATTCGCTCACCGGAGGCAAGCTCAATAGCGAAACGTTCCGGGCTGACGTCCTGTTGAATGGCAGCGTGGATGACAGCGATATCCTGTTGGATCAGGCGAGCGTTGGGCATCGGCTGCCAACTGAGCGTTTCGCGGTATAGCCAATAGCCAAGAATACCCGCGAAAACGCGTAGAAAAACGTAAAAAGAGCGAAGCCTAGCTTCCGGGGCCAGCGCTACGCGCCTAAGTCGGCCTCGCAAGCGAGGCAACGCTCCGCGAGACAGCCTGTGCATCTGTGTCCATCTTACCGAAGAGAGATTAACTTCAGGATTTTAGGGCGATACCGACCCGGTCTGCGGCTCGAATGATGTGGAGTTGCATTGAATAGGAAGCACCGTCGGGATCGCGTTGCTCCAACGCTTGCAAAATACGCTCGTGTTCGCTCACCGGTTCCCAAAGACGTTTGTGAGTGGCAAGCGGCAATTTCTGCGATTCAAGGATCGCTTCTCGATTGAGGTGATGAATCTCGGCGAATAAGCGATTCCCGCTCAGGTTTACAATAATATCGTGAAACTTGAAATCGTCGTTGGAAGCGGCGAGTAAATCGCCTTGTCGTAAATTATCCTTCATGGACGCAATACTGGCAGCAAGATTGGCGATTATTCGCGGCGTCATCTTCTCGGCGGAAAGGCGAGCTGCCCTGGATTCAAGAACTAAACGGAGTTCATAGACATCATTTTCGTTGAATCGGCTGGCATAGTGCCAGCGAGTTAAACGCTTATCCGGTTTAGTAGAAGTACCGAGAACTCGGGCGCGGCGACCGGGTTCAATTGCGACGAAGCCGAGAGTTTCCAAGATGGAGAGAGCTTCGCGCACCGAACTACGGCTCACCCAAAACCTGGCAGCGAGTTCTCGCTCAGAAGGCAGCAAAGCGCCCGGCTTAAGTTCTCCATTTGAAATTGTATCTTGTAGCTGTCGAACAATTTTGTGGGATACCCGAACAGCTCCATCGGAGGAAGGCGGAGCGGCGGTCGGATCAGGGGACATAGCCCGATGTTTCTTCATTTGCTGGCAGCGTAAAATTTAGGAGAAAATAGGGGGAGCGTTTTCGGCTTCATGTTTCGTGGGTTGGGTCGTACCGGCACAATTACTACTGGTGTTCCGTTAGATTGATTGCCGTGGAGAAAATCAAACTGCCCGGCTGCGTTAGGTAACCGTCTCAATTTCGAGAATCGCAACTTGACAGTACCAAAACGATTTTTAAAGTTCAAACTGAAACTGGTCCGACCAGATTGGACGGACCAGCCCCCTTCGCTCATGTGTTCAGGCCTGTTATACAGGCCTTTATGGTCCTTTCTATGAATCACCGAAGCAAGCAAATTGCGGCCGGTTTAAGTGGACGCGCCGGTATCATAGGCTTCGCTGCTCATCGTAGGCGCCCTTCGGAAAATGCAGACCAATGAATGTTAACCAGCAGATCGTGGTTGTCGGCACTGGTGGCACAATTTCTTCACGCTTCGATCCATCCCAAGGCCGATCCGTTGCGTCTCAGGCAGTCGAAAAGATCGTCGCTTTACTCCCTAACCGGACGGAATTGCCTCGGCTCGAATTTCAAAACTTCGCTACGATCGGGAGTTTTGAGATGACGATCGAATTCGCACACAAACTGATTAAGCATCTCGCGGAGCAACTCGCCAGAAGCGATGTCGGTGGAGTAGTAGTGACTCAGGGGACAGATACCATGGAGGAGACCAGTTTTTTGGCGGATCTGCTGCTGCCACCCGGGAAACCGGTGGTATTCACAGGTGCGCAGTTGCCGCACGATCATCCCCAGACCGATGGTCCTCGGAACCTGGAAGATTCGATCCGAGCGGCGGCTTCTCCTAGTGCAGTCGGACTCGGGGCGATGGTTTGCTTTAATGGGCAATTACATGCTGCTCGCGATGTTACTAAGGTCCACACCTGGGCATTGGAAACATTTCAATCGTACGAGCATGGTGCACTAGGCTGCGTAGATTCTGGGCAAGCTCTGATCTTTCGACGGCCAGAACTTCGCCTTTCTCTTTCCGCCGATAAGTTGGACAAGAGAGTCGATCTCATTGAGCTGGGTCTTGGCATTGATGCGCGACCTATCGATACTGCGGTGGCGACTGGCGCAGACGGCATTGTAGTTGAAGCGTTCGGCCGCGGAAACGCAACCAGTGACTTCGGCCGTGGTATAAGCCGGGCTTGTGCCGGAGGTGTACCCGTCGTGGTTACGTCGCGTTGTCCAAGTGGACGGGTTAAGCCCATTTACGGCGGAGGAGGTGGTGGCCGTGATCTGGAGGACTCCGGTGCGATCTTTGCCGGAGACCTGAAGGGCCCAAAGGCCCGAATCTTGTTAACGGTCGCCCTGAGTAACCCGAACACGCGTAATCGGGTACGTGAACTATTTCAGACAATAGCGCCTTGAGCGAGCCTCCAGTTAACCTGGGAGTTTCCTCAAGGACCCAATCATGGGCCAAGAATAAACAGTGGCCGGTGCCGGACCGGCAGTAACCAAACATAAATCGTTATGCCAAAAGAAATATTGTGTGCTTTCGGGGTAGATGTCGATGCCGTGGCGGGATGGCTCGGTTCTTACGCTGGAGAAGATTCCCCAGATGATATCTCTCGAGGAATGTTCGCTGGTGAGGTGGGTTCGCCGCGACTGCTTAACCTCTTCAAAAAATACGGTTTGCGGACAACTTGGTTTATCCCTGGACACTCTGCGGAAACATTTCCCGACCAAATGAAAGCGGTTGCCGACGCGGGACATGAGATTGGAGTTCATGGCTACAGCCACGAGAACCCGATCGCGATGACTCGCGAGCAGGAGGAAGCCATTCTCGACAAATGTCTCGAAGTGCTGACCAAGCTCTCGGGAAAACGGCCAACTGGCTATGTTGCTCCCTGGTGGGAATTCAGCCCTGTAACCAACGAGCTGCTCCTGGAGAGAGGTATAAAATATGACCACAGCTTAATGCATAATGATTTCCATCCCTACTATGTAAGGGTCGGCGATACGTGGACGAAGATTGACTACAGCAAGCATCCAGACGCGTGGATGAAACCGCTGGTGCGGGGCAGAGAGACCGATCTTATCGAAATTCCAGCCAGCTGGTATTTGGATGATTTACCGCCGATGATGTTCATTAAGAAAGCGCCCAACAGCCATGGCTTTGTCAGTCCCCGGCATCTGGAGGAATCCTGGCGTGATCAATTTGACTGGGTCTATCGGGAAAACGATTACGCGGTGTTTACCATGACTATCCATCCAGATGTATCGGGTCGTCCCCAAGTTCTGTTGATGCTGGAGAGACTTATCGAGCATATCCAAAAACGCGAAGGCACCAAATTCCTAACTTTCGATGAAATCGCCGAGGATTTTCGGCGCCGCTCCCCTCGAACATAATGACCTGAACAAAAGGCATTCCTATGGCAAATGGCAAGATTTCTCCCTCCGTTGCACGGTCTATTGAAATTGAAGCAAAGGATGTAAGATACGCTACCATAATCGCGTTTCTGGCCTGGGTGTTCGCAGTCTACGATTTCATTCTCTTTGGAACCCTGTTGCCGGAAATTGGTAAATTCTATGGTTGGAGCAGCGCTGCTCAAGCGGCGCTGGCGACCTGGGTTGCGGTCGGAACCGCGATCATCGCCGTGCTGGTTGGGCCCATCGTAGATAAGTTAGGCCGTCGCACGGGTGTTATTTTCACCGTCTCTGGTGCTGCCATCTGTTCATTCCTAACTTCTATTGGAGGATCGCTCGGACAAGGCGTCCTGACATTGATTCGCTCGTTGGCCGGAATGGGATACGCCGAACAAACCGTTAACGCAACTTACCTGACCGAAATGTATGCGGCGGCCCGTGACCCCGTATTGGAGCGCAGGAAGGGCTTTGTCTATAGCCTAGTGCAAGGAGGATGGCCCGTCGGGGCTTTAATCGCAGCAGGATTAACCGCTATTCTGCTTCCGTTAATCGGTTGGCGAGGCTGTTTCATCTTTGCGGCGGTCCCGTCCTTAATTATTGCTTTTCTTGCTCGGAACCTGAAAGAGACACCTCAGTTTGAAGCCAATCGAAAGATAACCCAATTGCGAACGGCCGGAAAGGAAGCGGAATCTCGAGCTCTCGCTCAAGAGCTGAATATAAACTACGAGGAACATCAAACGGCTGGGTTCGGCGCAGCATTTCGCGGTGAGGCGCTGCGGGCTACCCTGGCCATTGGCGGAGCATTCCTTTTGAACTGGTTCGCGATCCAAGTTTTTGCTGTGCTTGGAACGACCGTGATCACGAGTGTTCACAACGTGACATTTCAGAACTCTTTGATCGTCTTGTTGCTGTCGAACGTGATCGGTTATTGTGGTTACCTGGCTCATGGGTTTGTCGGGGATAAAATTGGCCGGCGCAACGTAATCGCCATCGGCTGGATGGTTAGTGGCGTGGTGTTCGCCGCGATGCTGTATGGACCGAGTAATTTTTGGATAGTCATCGCTCTTTACAGTCTCGGACTATTTTTCCTAATCGGGCCTTATGCAGCGCTGTTATTCTTTATCGGCGAAAGTTATCCGACCGTAATTCGGGCTACGGGAGGCTCCCTAATTAATGCAACCGGTCCCATAGGCGCCATCTTAGCCGGGCTCGGTGCGACCGTGCTCCTGACTGCTGGAAGCAATTGGCGAGTCGCTGCGTTCTTATTTGGGGCATTGCCCTGTTTCATTTCAGGCCTTTTGATACTTTGCGCCCGACAAGTTAAGCCAGAAGCGGTGTGACCGAAAAAGATGTGTGGACTCTGCGGATTGCTTGGGACGGAAGGAGATTGGTCGAATTCAATCGCCAGTGCCTTGCCGGCAAGACAACAGCGATTCACGCGAATTGCGCTGGCAAATAGGATTCTGAGTTTCTTCAGATTAAGGCTAGAAGACTTTCAGGGCGTTTCTTATGTTTTGACCAGTCCGACTGGTCACCGCGAGATCGTTGCTGATTTCGGACAAATTTGGGGTGTGGCCGAAACCATGACCGGGCGTCCAATCGACCCGCTGGATCCGGCACTACTGGCGTGGTTGAGTTCCGCTCCACAATGATGACAATTTCATTCGATCTTATCGCTCTTAACGTGATCACTGGCTTTCTAGGAAGCGGTAAGACGACACTCCTACGAAATTTGTTGGCCTCCGATTTTGGCAATGAAACCGCAGTATTAATCAATGAATTCGGGGAAGTCGGCATAGACCACCTGCTGGTCGGTGAGATAGCCCCGGACACCGTCCTCTTAAAGAGCGGTTGCGTCTGCTGTTCGATTCGAGGCGAGCTCAAAGACTCTTTAGTTCAACTCTTTTCACGACGCCAAAAGGGTGAAGTTCCTAAATTCTGCCGAGTTATTTTAGAGACCACCGGTCTCGCGGATCCGGCGCCTATTTTCGCGACCATACTGGCAGACCCGATGTTGCGCCATCACTTCCGATTAGGAGTGATTGTCACGGTTGTAGACGCGTTTAATGCAGCTCTCCATGAACGGTTGCATCCGGAGTGGACAGCTCAAGTCGCTGCGGCCGACCGGCTGGTGTTAACGAAGAGAGACTTAGTCACGGATCAGACCGGTGAGGCGCTGCAAAAGCACCTGCAGAGGATTAATCCAGCTGCATTGGTTTTGATAGGAACCGAGGTAAAGCCGCAGGACCCGCTACTTCTTACCGCTGGACTGCATGATTCGGGACCGGAAAGGGAAGCGGAGCGTTGGATACAGAATTTGAGGAGCCGTCCACAGCATGAAAGCGACAACCGCGGAGCGCCCTCAGACGACACCCATTCGACGCACTCCCGGATAAATTCGTTCTGCCTGGTATTCGATCACCAGATCAACTGGACGGCTTTCGGGCTGTGGTTATCGATGCTCCTCAATCGACATGGACAAAATGTCTTGCGAGTTAAAGGGATTCTGAACATTGCCGGGGCAGATTACCCGGTTGCCATTCACGGAGTCCAACACCTCGTGCATCCCCCGGTGCATCTTCCTCGGTGGCCAGATGCCGACCGGCAATCGAGAATCGTGTTTATCGTTGACGGAATCGACCAAGAAACTGTCGAAGAATCATTCAGAACTTTCTGTGAATATTTAAAATGAAATCTTGCAGTACGTATCGCAGCGAAGGTGGAAAGCTGACTTAAGGGAGACGGCCGCGACTGCACACCAGTAACGCTGAGCTTTGAGGAAATGGTTAAAAGAGACGTGAGTTCACTAACGCCGATTTTGCAGGCAACCGGTGTGCACAAGCGCTACGGCGCTACGATTGCCCTAGAAGATCTGTCTTTCTCGCTTTATCCTGGCGAGGTCTGCGGCTTGCTTGGCGAGAATGGCGCCGGAAAATCAACGCTCGTTAAGATACTAAGCGGTATCGTTGTCCCGGATGCCGGCGAGATCGCCCTCGAAGGCCAAGCGTATCAGCCTCATAACATTGTAGATGCAAGAACTCGCGGTGTCTCCACCGCCTTTCAGGAATTAAGCTTGATTCCAACCTTAAGCATCGCGGCGAATCTTTTTCTGCCGAAGCCAAAGGTAAATGCAATCGGCTTAGTCACGATAAGAGCGATCGAAGAACTAACCGAGACAATCCTCAAACAGCACGCAGTTTTCGATGTTTCTCCGTCCACGCTGGTTGGGGACCTTTCGCTAGGATTGCGTCAACGTATCGAAATAGTTCGCGCGATGTTGCGCGAGCCGCGCGTTTTGCTCTTAGATGAGCCGACGGCAGCAATAGCCGATCGGGAATGGCTCTTCGGTCTAATCGAGAGCTTACTCGCTCGTGGCACCGCCATCCTTTATATTACCCACCGGTTGGACGAGGTGAGACGTCTCTGTAAGCGATGTGTGGTTCTCCGCAACGGGAGGAAAGTGCTGGATGCGGCTCTGGAGGACATGACCGACGACCAGATATTCAGTAAGATGGCGGGCCGATCAGTCGTGGAGACCTATCCAATTCGGGAATCCAATATTGACGAATCGGCTCCTCCGGTTTTGGCTGCGCACAAGGCGTCTGCTGCCGGGGTTAACGACGTAACTTTCCGCTTACGCAGGGGCGAAATACTAGGGCTGGCGGCTCTTGAAGGACAAGGGCAATCAAGCCTGTTTAGAGTTCTGGCCGGACTGGTCCCATTAAAGGGAGGGTCTATCGAAGTAAATGGAGGACCCGTGCGGCTGAGGTCACCGCGTTCGGCGCGCGCCGCTGGGATCATTCTGGTGCCGGAGGAGAGGAAGACTGAAGGTATTTTCAATGATTTAAGTACCGCGGCGAACATCTCGATTCCGGTCATCAATCAGGCGGCAAGGTTTAATTTCATTCGAAACAGAAAAGAGCGGCAGATGGTTGAGCGCGGTGCTTCTCGAGTTGATTTGAACAGCCGATACCTCTGGCCCAACATAAACGCCTTATCCGGAGGGAACCAACAAAAGACAATCCTTGCGCGCTCTCTACTCGCTAACCCCAAGTGCTTACTGCTGTTCGACCCAACTCGCGGTGTGGATGTCGGCACCAAGCAGATTATTTATCAGGTAATCCGAAAGTTTGCTCGTGAGGGCGGTGCGGCAGTTTTTTACTCAACTGAGCTCGATGAATTGGTGCATCTCTGTGATCGCTGCCTGGTGATGTATCGAAACGCGATCGTCGCTGAAGTCAGGCAGGAAGAGTTAACGCCTCATCTGTTGTTATCATTAGCAGCGGGGCACAAAATTGACGTCCACGGGACAGCTTGAGTTAACGAACGGTAATGGTCATGTCCATGAAACAGGCATCACGTGAGAAGGGAAGACCGCTGGCGAGCAGTCTTTTTGCCGCGATTCTCTACGTGGTCATGTTTGTCATCTACTCGATCAATGCGCCTTCGGCCATTACGCTGGGTGGAATCACGGATTTATTAAATAATACCATTGTGCTGGCGATCGCGTCCGCCGGTCTTACCCTGATCATCCTGGCGGCTGAATTAGATCTCTCATCGGTGGGCGTGATCGCGGTCAGTAACGTACTCGTCGCTACGGTTAGTACGAAGATGCCAGCGGGAACGATTGGCACTTTGCTTCTGGTATGTTTGGTGGGATTACTCGTTGGCTTGACTAACGGTTGGTTGGTTGCATTTCTCGGTTTGCAATCACTGGCTTGCACGCTCGGTACGATGATTATGTGCCAAGGAATTGCGCTGGTGATCTTGGATGCGCCGGGCGGCGAAGTGGCCGCTTTCATCATGAACCGCTTAACGGACACCGTTTTCGGGATGATTCCTGTCGCGGGCCTGATTTTGGCGGTGGTCGTTTTAGCATGGCTTTTGTTTCGCCGCACTCGACTTGGGATTGCCATCTATGCGGTGGGAACCGATGCGGTCGCCTCGCATCTGACTGGGATTGATGTCAAGGGCACCAAGTTGAGGGTCTTTGCCTTGGCCGGTGTTGCCTATGGCCTCGCCGGTTACCTGTTGAGTGCCCAAACCGGCACTGGGGATCCGCGGGTCAGCAATTCGTTTTTGCTGTATGTATTCGCGGCGGTCGCTATCGGTGGGACGTCTCTAGGAGGAGGTAGAGGAGGCGTGATTGGCAGTGTCATTGGCGCCGGAATACTGACGGTCATGCAGAAGCTGTTATTTGCAGTGGGCGTTGCAGATTTCTATACCAATATCTTTAGCGGACTGATCATGGTGGTAGCAATTCTATTTGGAAATCTGTCGGCAATTTTGACCCTCCATCAGAGGATGCCGCTAACGCGGCATGGAGATCGCGGGTACTCGGCTCAGTAACAGACCGGATATGGAGAACACCGCGTCGCCCAAGGTTCGATTCACAGTCTCAGCCCTTAGGCCGGAGACGATTACGGCGCTTCTAGTATTGCTCGCGACGACGCTCATGATGCTGATAATGAAAGCGTTGAATCCTACTTTTGGCTCATTGGAGCAAATAGCAGCGATTCTCACCACCTCAATTTTCCTCGTAGTCGCATCGTACGGACAAGGACTGGTGATTCTGCTCGGAGGGATTGACCTCTCGATTGGTGTCGTCATGAGCATTGGCGGAATGATCATCGCCGGACTAACCAACGGATCGAATCAAGCACTCGTGTGGGCCATTCCTGTGACCTTGCTTAGTTGTATCGCGATTGGGCTGGTGAACGGCCTAGGGGTGGCGTTTTTAAAGGTTCCACCATTCATAATGACCCTGGCAGTGGCGACGGCTGCTTTTGGAGTGGCTCTCGGCCTAACCGCTGGCAGTTCACAGAGAACGGTCGCCCCGGCGTTGCAGCAATTGATGAGCGCGCGGATTACTGGAATTCCGATACCAATCCTGCTGATCGGTTGTTCTCTCATCGGAGGGTCGCTCTTACAGAGTCGCACCGCCGAGGGTCGCAAACTCTACGCCATCGGAAGCAGTGTGGCCGCGGCCCGAATCGTCGGGCTACCCATCGAGGCACTTACGATTGGCGCTTACGGAATGAGTGGTCTATGCGCAAGTGTCGCTGGAATCCTGTTGGCCGGTTACTCATCAGGCGCAACGCTGGATATGGGCGATCCCTATCTTATGCCCTCGATTGCGGCAGTGGTCATCGGCGGGGCAAGTGTTACTGGGGGCAAAGGTAACTACTTGGGAACATTCGCGGGCGCGATTTTTCTTAGCGCCTTGTCGACAATTATTACGGTGCTGAGTCTTTCACAAGGATGGCGCAATATTATTCAGGGAGGAATCATTGTTGTCGCGTTAACTCTGCAGACCAAGCAATGGTACTTGCAGAAAATAGCAAATCGCCCGCTAACTGGACAAGGATCGCCTAACCGCGCCCTGTCCCAAAATTCAAAGGTATGAATATGAGAAAGTTTCAATGGCTTATCCCGGTCGCTGTCGGTTGTACACTGACGGCAGTAGCAAACCAGATGGATGCCCAAGGAGCCCAAAAGTATAAGGTGTTTCTGGATATGAGTTATAGCGGTAATATTTGGCAGGCAGCGGCTGCCAATGGCATCAAAGCGCTAGCAACAACTCCTCCCTATGACAAGCTGATTGAATTCAAGACCATCATTTCTGGGACGGATGTGCAAAAACAAATATCAGACATCCAAAGTATGATCGCAGCCGGTGCCAACGCGATCATCATTTATCCTTTGTCTCCTACTGCGCTAAATCGAGTTATCCGGCAGGCAACCGACCGAAAGGTTCTCGTGTTCACTTATGATTCAACCGTGACGGAACCATCGGCCTACAACGTGAGTAACATAACCGCACGCTACGGAGCGAATACGGCGCAGTGGATGGTCAATAAGTTGGGCGGTAAAGGAGAAATCATTTTCAACCATGGGGTTGCTGGAACGGCGGTAACGAAGACCTACGATGAGCAGGCTTACCACATCTTTCATAACTATCCTGGAATCAAAATCGTAGGCGACTTCTACGGTAATTGGAACGACTCAATTTCGGAAGCAGAAGTGTCAAAGATTCTTGCAGCGCACCCGAACGTGGATGGGATTTGGACTGTGGATGGCACCTATGGCTCGCTGCAGGCGGTTTTGAAGAATCGACCAAGCCGGCTAGTCGTGATCGCGGGTCAATCGAACAACGGGTACAGATTAATGATGGCTGATCCTGCAATGCAGGCAAAAGGACTGCAGGGTATTTCTTCCAGCGCTGGTCCTGCTGTCGGCGGTTATGCATTTAAGGTAATGATGGAGGTTCTGTTAGACAAAAAGAAACTGACTGGGCACAATGTCGAATACCCACTGCCATGGGTAGAAGCAAAGGACATTAAAGCATGTGCCGGGGATCGATTCGAAAACGGTTGCAATGTGTTTCCTGATGGTAAAGTACCTCCGTTATTCTTAGACACGGCGTTGGATCCAAATTTTCTTCCCGAATTGAGTCTGGATGCGGTTCAGACCGGAAACCCTACGCCTGGTGCGACGATTCAGCCTCTGCCCGATGTGAAGTACGCTGACAATCTTCCGGGTATTAATTGCCAGGACTGCAAGGCGCCAGCGGATGCTCTTGAGCCCAATCTCGTTACTCCGATCCCGGTTCCGAAATGATCGGTAGGGCTTGATTTAAATAACGGAGAGCGCGACCAGGCGCGGGCTTACCAGCGCGCGCTTGTAAACCTCTTAGGTCCGAAGTACTAAGGGACGACGTGGAGACTGTATTTGCACGGATGTTTCTATGCGTCGCAGTCGTATGCTTGATCTCTGCCTGCGCCCTGTACGACGAATCAGCGAGCCGAGATCACCGATCACAAAGTGGTTTTTACGGGGGAGAGGCCGAATATCAAAGGACCGGGCAGCCTTCCGTGCTCCCAGGTTGGACGCCACGATACTACTGATAGTCGGTTGTGGATCTACTGAAAGGACCGCGAATGGACACGGATAAAATCTCACGCAAAGCCGCAAAGGCGCAAAGGTTAAGAGAACAACCGCGGATGAACCAGCCGTCGCGCGAGGCTATGGCGGGCAAGACTTCGGCGAGCTCAGTCGAGTCGCTGCAGATTAACGCGGATGGGGATGAGGGAGGATCGGCCTTATTTCGACGATGTGACCGTAGTCCAGCAACGGGTCTCCATTGGCGATCTCTACCGCTTCCTCAAGAGTGGCTGCTTGAATGAACCAATACCCGGCGACTCCTTCCTTGGATTCCGCGAACGGGCCGTCAGTCACACTTTTTCTACCGAAAATGACTTTGCCTTCAGGCCTAAGCTGATGCCCGCCCTTCAATTTTCCTTGATCGATCATTAGTTCGAACCAGGCGTTGAATTGTTTCATGCTATTCTCTTTAACTTCTGGAGAGAGCTCTGCATCGAACCAGGCGCCTCGACAGATCACGAGATATTCCGATGTCGTCGTTTGCTTTTGTGTGGACATATGAGGAACAGAACGGGTTGGATCAGATTACTTGAGAATAAGAAACGGTTCTAGTCTTTATGCCAATCCGCAAATCCATCAGTGCCGCCGGCCGGCGTGTAGTTCGACTATCGGCTCTGAAACTCTTTACTGATCGACGCTATGAGCGAGCGCTTCTGGACCATTTCTTCGAACAATTGGCCACGGTCCACCCGGTGCAGGACGTACGGCCCGAAAAGCTAATCCTGAGTATTTGGGGAGTCGGTGGTATTGGCAAATCTAAACTGCTGGAAAAAGCCACCGCGGAACTTGATCAGAAGCTGGCCGGGCTACGGTTGATTTCCCTCGATCTGGATCATGACCGGTGGACCCCCTCATCTTCGTTAGCCGAGTTCTTCTGGCATTTGCGTTCGAGGCTCTGGGCGGCAAAGCCGCGCAGCAAAGAAGGCGGAGCCGGCATTGAAACCCCGCTTTTCGACTATCTCTATTTCACTCTCTGGCGGGCGCAGCATCCGGGTGAGAATTTCGCTTTGAACGACAGCGTCTTAACCGACCTTCTAAACACTTCCACGCTAGGCACCACCACGCTGGCGGAAGCGTCCGTGAAGCTGGCCACGGGAGTGTCAGAGGTCGCTACCGCGGGGGCTGCCGTGGGCGGCCTGCTTCAATTGCTCGGTAAGACCCTCACTTACTTGCGCAACCGAGCTCGCAAAAGCTTGTTGAATAAGCGCGGATTAAACCCTGAGTCCATGACCGAAAAGGAGATGGAGGCAGAGTTAGCGCCCGTGTTAGCCGCGGACGTGGAGCAATGGCTGGAGGACCATCCTAATAACGCGTTGTGCGTTGCGATCGATGGTTTCGAACGTGTTCAATCAACCATTCTAGCAGAGGACATCCAAAAATATTTAGCCGACTGGTGCGGGATATTGACTGACCCCGATGCGGTGTTCTCCGGACGTTTTGGCTCCGTGTTGCTCGGACGAAATAAGAATCGCTGGGCCGAGCTTTACGATAAAGAATGGGAGACACGGATCAATGAACATCACGTTGGCGGACTCGGGAAAGAAGACGCGCTCGAACTGCTAGAATCGGTAGCGACTTATCATCAAGATCACGGCGATCTGATTACAGCCGGTAATTTCCGTAAACATACGGGCGCGATCCTCGCGGCCACACGCGAACAGCGTAGCCACGACAAGCAGTTGTCATTTCACCCTTATTATCTCGATCTCGCTTACGGTATTGTCTACGAGCAGGGAGCTCATTTTCAGCCAGCTGACTTAGGCCGGACACCAGCTGACCTGCAAATCCGTTTTCTTCGCTACCTGCAAACCGGGCACCCAGGGGTGTTCGAAACCTTTCGTTGTCTGGCGTTGGCTGGCAGCTTCGATGAGGCGCTTTTCGAGCATCTGGTTGAGATGCGTTTGATTCCAGCCGGACTCCATTTCGCGGCGCTCACCGGAGGAGATTACTCTGTCGTGGAGGAAATCCGCGATCTTCCTGGAACGTTCCGGTTCCATCGGTTGATGGAACTCGCTCTCATTAGAAATCAGTCAGCCAAAGCAGAGGATCGATTGGTGGCTCGGCAGCGTATCGATCTGATCTTGGAATATCTCAAAAAGAAAGCCAAGTTTTCGAAACTCGCCGACTGCACCACGCAGCATCTCAGTGCCTACCAGAAGGGGATGACGATCGCGTTCGATCGGCATCACGACGGTTTATTAGATCTAGCGGCTTTGGATGCGTACTTCCTGGTGCTAGAAGAGCCGTTTGATTTCAGCGCGTTCGTCAGCACCCGAATCGGTTGGTGGCGCAAGCTGGCCGATCTATGGAAGAGCCAGCAGCCAGATGGTGCGCGGTCGCTGGACACGTTGTCCGGGCTTGCCGCCATGCTGCACGCCCAAGGCCGGTATCCAGAGGCGGAAGAGGTGGAACGTCAGGTCCTGCAAAGCGCCGAGCGCGTGCTTGGGCCCGACCATCTCGACACCCTGTCGTCCATGAACAACCTGGCTCATACCCTGTACGCACAAGGAGATCTGGCGGGCGCCCGCCAGCTGCAGGAGCAAGTAGTTGCAGCCATGACTCGACAGCTGGGTAATGAAGCCCTGGACACCCTGAAGTCGATGAACAACCTGGCCCACACTTTGTACGCGTATGGAGATCTGGTGGGTGCACGCCAGCTGCAAGAACAGGTGCTGGAGGCTAGGACTCGGCTGCTGGGTAACGAGCACCCCGATACCCTGACCTCGATGAATAACTTGGCCCTGACACTGAAAGCTCACGGAGACTTGGGTCGAGCACACCAGCTCCAAAAGCAGGTGCTCGAGACCAGGGTTCAGCTGTTGGGTAAAGAGCACCCGGACACCTTGGCGGCGATGAATAACCTGGCTCTCATGCTAAAAACCCAAGGTGATCTGGATGAGGCACACAAGCTCCAGGAACAGGTAGTTGAAGCCATGGCGCGGTTGCTAGGTCAGGAGCATCCGAACACCTTGACCTCGATGAACAACTTGGCACACACGTTGAAAGCTAAGGGAGATCTGGCCACGGCTCATCAGTTGCAAGAAAAGGTGCTCGGGGCCAGGACGCGGCTACTGGGTAGTGAACATCCGGATACCTTGATGTCGATGAACAACCTGGCCCAAACCTTGTACGCACAAGGTGATCTGGCCGAGGCACGCAAACTTCAGGAACAGGTGTTTAAGGCCATGGCTCGGTTGCTGGGTAAAGAACATCCGAATACCCTGATGTCGATGCTTAATCTCGCCGAGATAGTGCAAGCAGAAGGAGATCTCGTCGAAGCCGAGCGGCTCCGCCGGCTGGCGATGGAAGGCCGCGGCGGGAAAGGGAAGAGCGTGAAAGGTGATTTGTGATTAGTGATTGGTGGCAAATCTATCCGGACTTGCGGTAACGCGTTCACTAACCTAATTCTGCGCCGCGTTTTTCAGGGATGAATAACAATAAGACGATTAGATCAAGAAGGTAGAGCAATGCGAGGAGCCCGATCGCCGCTGGAAATCCCAACCAAAGAGTTATGGCCCCGACGGTTACGGGCCCTAGACCACCGATGGCTCGGCCGATATT
>DASUWQ010000422.1:0-9707 GCA_036378375.1 Chthoniobacterales bacterium | reverse complement strand
GGAGGTTCTTCTTCGGTCACCTCAGGTTGTGGAAACGCAGCAACAGAAACCTTGTCGCCAAAGTTCGCTTTCATGAACTCTTGGATCTTCTTTTGCAATTCCTCTGGCGACGGAAACGGAGTTTCAGCCATCGGTAACCCTAAACGCCGGGACAGGACGGTGCAAATGGGGCCGTGAGACCTGAGATGTAAGGGGTGAGAGGTGATTGGCGGAAGCCGTTCATTTAGCGGGCGGCTCCCGCTAACGTTTCACGGCGTTGTTTTCATCTGGTCGTGTAGAGCCGGGAGGAAACAGTGGATCGCGTTGGGTTACGAGGGCATCAGGGGCCGTTCGCGGGAGCCGCCTGCAAAGTACACGCCCAGGCAGCAAACGCGGGGTTTCAGGAATGTGCGCGCAAACCAGGTTCGGGTAAAAGCGGCTCCCCTCCAGACCGACGGCCCGCCTGGCTCCGAGCTTTATCCTAAGGCAGCGCTCCACGGTGCCGACCGAACTGGCTTTCTATGCGAACGCGGTACATGTTCTCGTCAGCTCAATGTTGCCTTATGAAAAGCGGGAAAGCATTCCTGTGCAGCGCCACTTTCGTGGCTGTTTACGTCTTTGCGCCGGAACTCATATGTAGCGCGGCTGGAGCTGAAGTATTCCAAGTGAACGTGGCGGGGCTGAAGGCGAATGACGTTGTTCCGGCCCGCTTCGTATACAATCATTCAGGTTGTTCGGGCGAAAATATATCGCCTGAAATCAGTTGGAACGGAGTACCGGCTTCAGCCAAAAGCCTCGCTATCGTGGTCTGGGACCAAGATGCGCCGGTGAGCGGCGGATTCTATCATTGGGTAATCGTAAACCTGCCGGTTGAAACGAAAAAGCTATCGGAAGGTGCGGGGAATATCGCGAATCACAAAGCCCCAAGCGGTTCAATTCAATTGTACAACGATTGGGGTGAGGCCGGCTATGGTGGCCCCTGTCCTCCAGGCAATAGCCGGCACCGCTATCATTTTATCGTTTACGCCCTAAAGGCTCAGCAGCTTCCAATCACTGGGAAATCCAAGATTTCTGAAGCCACCGCAGCGATTAAGAAGAGTACCGTGGCCAGCGCTGAAGAGGTGCTTGTTTACGGGAAGTGACTCGCAGCCCGAGAAATGAGGAGGGATTGCCCCGAGTCGTTAGAGTGTGCTGAGAGCCGCTTCCAGCATCCTGACCTACTGCTCATTGTTTACTGACTGCTTGACCGGCCTTCACTTCGTCCCACAGCTTGTCCATCTCGCTCAACGTGAGAGAAGAGAAAACTAAACCGCGAGATTCGGCCAAGGCTTCCATTTTACGAAACCGTTCAGAGAACTTGCGGGTGGCAGCCTGCAGTAGCCCTTCCGCATCGAGTTTGCTCTTGCGAGCGAAATTGACAGCCGAGAACAAAAGGTCGCCAAGTTCTTCTGCCAGCTTTTCGCCGGTGTCTGCTTGCTGCAGTTCCTTAACTTCCTCGTTTACCTTCTGAAGCGAGCCTTCGGCATCTGCCCAATCAAATCCGACTCTGGCGGCTTTCGACTGTGTCTTTTGGGCCTTGGCAAGTGCCGGTAAGCCGCGAGGAACACCATCCAGGGCCGATGCCCGGTCCGTTTTCTCCCGGCGCTTGATCGCGTCCCATTGCTTTAGGACGGCATCGCTGGTGGCTAACCTTGTGTCGCCAAAGACATGGGGATGGCGGCGGATCAGCTTTTCTGAGATAACGTCCGCGACTGCATCAAAATCGAAACGGCCTTCTTCGCTGGCCATTTGAGCGTGCAAAACCACCTGTAATAAGAGGTCACCCAATTCTTCCTGCATCCCCTGATCGTCGTTCTCATCGATGGAATCGATCAGTTCATAACATTCTTCGATTAGGTGCGGCTTTAACGATTCATGCGTCTGTTCCCGGTCCCACGGGCAACCATCGGGAGAACGCAACCGCTCCACGATTTGCTTTAAGCGGTCGATTGGCGAAACCATCTAAAAAGTCCCTGGGAGACCCAGAATCAATTCCTATCTTTCTCCAGTAACCGAGCTCGCGCTCGCTCGAGAGCATCTCGTTCTTTAGCTGACAAACTGGCCAGACCATATTTCGCGATTTTATCGAGCAATCGATCGATCTCGTTGCTATCGGCCGGCCTGAAATCGGTGGTGGGCGCCGAACGGCTGCTCGGTTTCGAGACTACCCGAAAACGAGGACGTCTCAGGGCGCCAAGCGGATTAGGGATGCTTGGGAATTCGAATCCGGATTGCAGAAATCGGATGTACCCGAACGAAGCCAAGCAAACCAGGGTAAGCGTAAAGAAATTCACCCAGTCTCCCTGGCTTATATGCATTATGGCACCTATGGCATAGGAGATTACGCCGAGCCATCTTAGTGACAGGAAACCGAGCCATTGGAGGCCAGGATACAAGGTACAGAAGGCGATAAAGAAGCCGACGGTTACAAAGTAGTCGCCGTAAAGCGGATAGGATTCACGAAGGAGAAGCGCCCAAAGCGAATAGGCGATGATCGGCGTCAGGATAAATAATCCGTAGAGCGTTAAAAACCGTGCCCGCCCGATATACTTCTCCACTTCGACGGCGGCGATATATAAGAAGAACAAGCTGAACAGGGTAAAAAACGACGGAAGGTTGACGAAACTGTGCGTTACGATTTGCCAGAGGTGACCCTGCAGGATTGACCGGGGAAGCGAAAAGGCGAACAGTCCCAGGAGGTCGATCGTCTGGTGCAAAAAAGCGCTCAGTAATATGCCCACCCCATAGGCCACGGTGAGCAGCGTGGCGCAGTAAATCGGATAGCCGCGAATATACGAGACTGGTCGATCCTCATTAAAGCTGGAGAGTAGTGCCATAAGACAAAAACCTCGGGCGGACCCATCTTAGTTTACGGGAATTTCGACAACACGGCAAGTGATCGCACGTGAACGCCGGGATCCCCACAAACGCCGGGAAGACCTGGTGCGTTTGCTTAGACGGCAGCAGCAAAATAAAACTTCACACCTATTAGGCTCAAGTTTATCAGATAGGTCCTATACCGATCTAGTCGCTGGCCGCTTCCGTTTCTCGCTCGTTCCTGGTCTTGTCGGTGCGGCGGCTGCCGGAGCCAGGTCGGTGTTGAGTTTGCTTCTCTGTCCCAGGGACGCTACTCTGCGAGGATTGACATGCCTCAGACGTTAGATGGGACGGCAAAACAAAATGGATCGATTGTCCATAAGGCGAGGAGTTTAGCAGCTCATACATTTAGAAGGTTGTCCGGGACCAGGCGGACCAAATCCGAGCCGCGCAACTTACTTCCGCTCCTCATCCAGGTATTGGCCGGTTTTTCCAAAGTCGACGGCCGGATCCTCGAAGAGGAGATCGATTCCAGTTTGGGATTTCTGCGGTACGACTATCCGGAGGCGGTTTATTCAGAGTTACGGACGCTTTTTCAAAGAGCCCTGAGGGAGCCTCAAGACCTTTCCTCGATGGCCAAACGACTGGCTGAAGAGCTCAGCCAAGACCGGAAGATCATGCTGGGCGTACAGCTTTACGATCTCATCGCTAAGGCCGGGATGCAGCAGGAGCAGGTGATCGCCTACTACTCCTTTATGTCGCAACTGGGCATGGCTGCTCAAGCGATCGACATCGTCTATCAGCTCAATTCCGCAGATTCGGCAGATCCGTCGGTTTATCAAAAAGGAACTTCCCCACTTGAGTCCTTGGTCTTCGGCGAAGATGGGACCGTGGATGTGCCCTTGAAGGAACTCAAGAACGGCGAACGGCTGATGGCCTACCGCTATCATGACCTGATCCTCTTCAAGAACTTGAGCCCCAAATCTGTCGTCGTGCGGGGTAGATCGCTTTCACCGGGCGAATTCTGCCGGATCTATCCGGGACAAAGGATCATCATCGGTGAACAGGTTATCACTCATCAGGACCTGCTCTTCTATTTTAACGCTAAGAAAAATGTCTCGCTTCCGCGGATCTTTGTCACCGTAAACCAGAACGATGAAATTGTTCTGGAGAAGGCCAGGACGCGAGATAGCTGCCTGGAAGTTCAATTCGGACTAAAAGTTCAGGTTTTCGCCCTGAAGAAAGTCGAGGCAACACTCAACGGCACCCCACTCGAGGCTGGCACGACGGTGGCCGGGGCATTGGAAGATCGGATCGTCTTCGAAAACTCCAGTGAATTGCTGTTGTCCGATCTCCGCCGGCGAGCGAGGGCCATGGGGGGCCGGTTCCAGCTAAAAGCTTCCAAGTCGGTCTACCTGGTTTCTAACAACGCCTCTCTGCTTGAATCCGACGATATCCTGTTAAGTCCGGGAACCGTGGGCGAAGTCTTGCTGAAGATTTCGTGCGATTACGATCAATTGGTCGGCACTTTGGAGGTTCTGCAGGCAGACCGCCCCGTTATGGTCGGGGAGACTATTGTGCGAGGCTCGGCGCAACTGACCGATGGAGACATCATTCGGATCGATGCGGGCCAAGTACTGCGGTGCAACTTCTCAGAGCGTATCATCGAGGAAGAACGCAACATCATCCGGCGCCTGGATGTGCAAGATGTTTCCCTTCGTTTTCGGACTGGAGACGTTGCTCTCGACGGCATCTCCTTCTCTGCTAATCGGGGCGAGATGGTGTGTGTGATGGGCGCCAGCGGATGCGGCAAAAGCACATTACTAAAAACCATTTGCGGGCAGCTCGCGCCCACTAGCGGATCGGTATTGCTAAACGGCCAATCCCTTTACAACCAGGTCGAGGCTTTGCGCGAGTATGTCGCCTACATTCCTCAAGACGATGCGTTCGACGAGCATCTCACGATCTTAGAGAATCTTGATTACGCGGCCGCGATTCGATCACCCCATCTCACAGCCAAAGACCGCCTCCGCCGAGTTGATGGGAAGCTGATTGAACTAGGCTTGTCGGAACGGCGCGATAGCCTCGTCGGCAGCTCAGTGAAGAAGTATCTGAGCGGTGGTGAAAGAAAGCGGCTGAACATCGGCCTCGATATGATCAGCTCGGCGGACGTCTTTCTCTTCGACGAGCCGACTTCCGGGCTGTCATCGAAAGACTCGGAGCACGTGATAGAAATTATCCGGGGCCTTTCCCACAACAAGATCGTGCTGGTCACGATCCATACACCGACATCGAAGATCTTTCAGATGTTCAGCAAGGCGGTGTTGCTGGATAAAGGTGGCCGCCTGGTTTTCTTCGGCACGCCGCAAGAGATGCTCCAATATTTCGCGCAGGTTGAACACCAACAACACTTCGGAACCGAGCTCGGGGGATGTCCAGCCTGCGGCACTACACGTCCGGAGTTCATATTTGACGTGCTGGAAACCCCTCTCCGAGACCTCAGCGGTGATGTGATCTACGAAGAGAACGCCAGAGGCCAGCTGATCGCTTCCCGTCGCTACTCCCCTGATTACTGGCGGGATAAGTACGAATCGTTCCGCTTAATCCAGGAGATGCGACAGGTCTCGGTTGTCCAACCGGGTGCAACCGCTCCGCCCATTCCATCGGCTAAGCATCAACCAGTGCGATGGCGAGACGAATGGGTCAAATTCCGGACCGTTTTTAAGCGTGCCTTTATTAGCAAGTTAAGAAACCGCACAAATCTTTGGACCACCATCTTCGAGGCTCCGCTGTTAAGCGCTTTAATCGGGTTCGTGTTGAGGTACGCCGAAAATCAACGCTACGACTTTGAGCATGCTTTCCACATTCCGACCTACCTCTTCTTGTCGCTAGTGGTGGCCATGTTTTTAGGACTGACCAATAGCGCTGACGATATTATTCGCGACCGGACCATTCTCCAACGAGAGCGGAATCTTAACATCCACTTACCTTACTACGTCGTTTCCAAGTTTATTACGTTATCTCTATTCGCGATCATCCAATCCGCGCTGTTTATCGCTATCGGAAACACGATTCTCGAAATCCGGGGCATGTTCTGGCCCTATCTCTGGTTTATCGGGACAACCGCGGTCAGTGGAGTAGCAGGTGGACTTTTAATTTCAGCCTTGGTTGACGATGCAAAAACCGCGGCAAACATCGTGCCCCTGGTTTTGATTCCGCAGATCATTTTGGGAGGAGCATTGATCAAGTACGAGGAGATGAACCGCAATCTTGATTTCATCTATGCGTTGACGCGTGACCGGATGGCGCAAAACGCCACGACTGGCGAGAAAGTGAAAGGCCAAAATGTCGAGGTGCCGCTGATTTGCGAGCTGATTCCGATGCGCTGGTCGTATGAAGCTTTGGTGGACGCTCAAGCGAAACTGAATCCGTTCACTCGCCGTCAAGATTTGCTCAGTGCCGAGATCGATGCACTGGCCCACGCACCAAAACTGACCAGCGCCGAAGGAGATCGCCTCGAAGACCTGAAAGAAAGCTTGGCGATCCTTTCAGGGCTCGGTGGAAAAAACACCGCCGAGGTAGATCGGCGGCTCCAGCTGATTGATCAGGTCATCGCCGGCAAGGAGCTCGACGAGAATAAGTTTAATCGGCAGGGAAATGTCGTGACGGCGGAGCAACTTTTCCAAAACAAGAAGATCTCAGACATGCTGGTGGACGCCGAGATGAAAGAGCGAGACTACACGTCGCGACAGCGCAACGTGTTCTTCGGTCCAGAAAAGTTAATTTTCAACCAAACCATCAGTATCTTCGTTTTTGACTCGATCGTTATTAACGGGTTCACCGTTATCTTCTTATTATTGGTGCTGTGGCGACTGCACCGCCAGTTCCGAATCGGCTAGAGGTTGTAGGTTATAGGTTCTAAATTTTAGGTTATGTGCCGGTGGGCGAGGCTCCCGATTGGCGAGGAACCTGGAGGGGAGCCGCTTTGGGCCTCCACGCGCGACCTCGTCGAATTCTTCCCAGCGCGAGTCCAACCAAACAATGTGAAAGCAGGCGGCTCCCGCAAATTACCCAGCGTGACGTTTTTACCCAGCGTTGGCCGCCTCGATCGTTGATTCTAATACCGCCGATAGACCTGCCACGCCATCGGCCGTTCGCGGGAGCCGCCTGCTTTTCAACACGGTTACGCCGGCACGAGCGCAGCGGCTAATATCGCGATAACCTATTAAACGCTTTCAAGCGGCTCCCCTCCAGGTTCCGCGCCAATCGGGAGCCCCGCCTTACTAAACCGTCCTCAATGCACGAAGAGTAGCGCTTGCAAGAAAAAGCCGACTCCAATCAATCCTACCACTAAGCTGACGGACCAGAAAGATTTCCGCTTGATTAAAACCGAGATCGCTCCAACCGCGATGGCGATTTGGAACAGGGTTACACTTACCGCCAGAGCTTCGTGAGTTCGCAAAAGGTGTTGTGATCTTTTTTCTAAACGTTCAGCATCCTTACGGACGTCTTCCCTCTCCTTTTCGTATTGGGCGACCTTGCTCTTGTCGGCATCAGCCACTGGCTTATCCAATGCGGCTAAGATATCTAGCTTCCCGGCCAATTGCGCTTCCTTAATGCTCTTCGATTGATAGTAGCTCCATTGGTCAGACGACTCGATTTGCGCAATCACCGCCTCGTTCGCATTGTGCCCAGCCAGTAAAGAGGCCACCGCGGCGAATGCCGCTAAAAGAGCTGAACTTAGCGCTACCCCCAGAATCCAACGTTCGGTGCTGTGCTCAGCATGCTCATGGATGTGTTCGTGAAGGTGTTCGGTTGGAACCTCAGGTTCTTCCATAACAGTTTAGAGTTCGCGGTTCACTGTTCGCTGTTCGCTGTTGCCGATCCGAGGATATGAGTCGGCCACGCTGAAGACAAGCTGCCAACCCGGAACGGCGAACTGTGAACGGCGAACTTTTAATCGCTGGCGCCTGGAAGGTCGATCACAAATGCGCGCGATCCGCGGCTTCGGACCGGAGCATCGCCGGATGCAAAGCGATGCCCGCTCCCCCTAGTGCACCACACTGACAGCCTGCTTAATGGCCCCCAGCTCCGGCCGGGGCTGGGCCTTTTGCCTTCTTGAACAGGAGAATAATCGGTACCAGCAACAGACAGATCGGTACCAGCATTCGAAACTGCTCCACGTAAGCCCACAAACCCGCTTGCTGTTGGAGAGTCTGATAAATCACGCCGTAGGCTTGCGATTGGCCTGCCTGACCAGACTGAATGGAAAGTGCCTGTTGTAAACTCGAGAGTTGATTGCGGAACGGAGCGTCCAGATTCGTCATGTGTCCCGCCATTAGCGCCTGATGCGCTTGGGTGCTGCGCGTTACCAGCGCTGTCACCAGCGAGATACCAACAGAACCTCCCAGATTTCTCACCAAGCTAGTTAAACCGGCCGCATCACCCATATTTTCCCGTTTGACCGTCGCCACCGAAAACGTGGTCATCGGAACGAAAATCGAAGTAACCGCAAATCCGCTGATAATGATCGGCACCATCACCGTCTCAGGAGCCATATCGAGGTTGACTCCACCAAGCAGATACATCGTAACACCAAGGACCACCGCTCCCTGCGCCATCCAGAGGCGGCCATCCACCTTGGTCAGGATACGTCCGGCAACCATGCTGCCGACGATCGCGCCAATCCCTCTGGGACTCATCACTAAGCCCGCCTGTAGCGATGGATACCCCAACAACAGCTGCAAGAACTGCGGGAGTACCGCTGTCGTGCCGTACAGGACAGCGCCTACGCTGAAATTCAAGAGCACGCCAATCGTCAGGTTGCGGTCTTTAAGAATCTGCAAATTAACAATCGGGTGATCGCGAGTGAGTTCCCAGACTAGGAACACTACGAATCCCACAACCGCCAAGAAAGCTAACCACCGGATGAAGTTCGACGAAAACCAGTCTTCGTCCTGTCCTTTATCAAGCAAGATTTGGAGACATCCAATCCAGAGAGCTAACAAACCGAAACCGGCGAAATCGATTTTGCCAGCCTTCGCACTCTTCAGGTAGGGCGGATCTTCCAGAAACCGCAGGCACATAAAAATGGCAGCGATGCCGATTGGAAGGTTGATATAGAAAACCCAGCGCCAGGAGTAACTGTCGGTAATCCAACCGCCAAGAGTTGGCCCAAGGATCGGCGCGACAACTACGCCCATCGCATACACCGACATCGCCTGTCCGCGTTTTTCCGGTGGGAATGTCTCCAGCAAAATTGCCTGTGCTACCGGCTGCAATGCTCCGCCGCCGGCGCCTTGCAAGATCCGGGCAAAGATCAAGAATCCAAGGCTATTAGCGACTCCACAGAGAGCTGACGCAATTGTGAAGATCGTGATACAGGTGATCAAAAACCGCCGCCGACCAAAGAACCGTCCTAGCCATCCAGTCGCCGGTAAGATTACCGCGTTGGAGACTAGGTAACTGGTGAGAACCCAGGTAGCTTCGTCCGTGCTGGCAGAAAGGCTCCCGGCGATGTGCGTCAACGAAACGTTCGCCACGGAGGTATCAAGAACCTCCATAAACGTGGCGGACATCACGGCTGCCGCGATGAGCCAAGGATTGGCAGCCGGCTTCCAGGGTTGGGCCGCTGCAGTTGGCGTTCCGTTCGCCATAGATGACTTACGCTGGTTTCTTAACTTTGGGCGGCCTCGTACCCCACGAGAGAATACCTAGGATGGCGACTGCAACCAAAGCCGAGACGATCATCAACTGCAGGGCCGAGTAGTGAAAGTCCTGGACTTTGACAGTCGGTACAACTGACTCGCCAGGACCCAGCGGCAAACCCACATCGGGAATCTGATCAAAAAGAATCTTAACCGGAATACGCT
>DASUWQ010000421.1:0-3343 GCA_036378375.1 Chthoniobacterales bacterium | reverse complement strand
TAGCGACGCGGGAGACCCGCGACTCGGCACGGCATAGATGTAGTACAGCGTTGGGGATCCACCAACGTCAGGAGCTCCGTTCAGATGCTCAGGCCGTTCGGGAGCCTCGCCCCACCCAAACTAATCTCCTAGCTCCTAGCTCCTGAATTCTAGCGCCTTACTCGACGGTTCGCTTCTCTCCAGCAACCGTCGCCGGGCGGACTCAATCAGCTCTGCATACGTCAAAGAGGGACGGTCGCCCAGATGATCCTCGGCCAATCGATCGCGGCCGTGTTGATAGTCGATTGAGTAAAGCCCGAACCGCGGTGTGAAAGAGCCCCACTCATAGTTGTCGAACAAGGACCAGTGTAGATAGCCGATGAGGGGTGTGCCGGCTTGAGCAATGCGAACCACTTCATCGATATGCACCCGCAGAAATTGGCTCCGGGTCATCCGGTCTCGACGCAAGGTGATGTGGTTATCCAAGCGGCGACGCAGAGCCATCCCGTTCTCGGCAATTAATACCGGACGGCCTGCGTAGTCTTTACTGTAATGTTCGCAAAAGAAGCGCATTCCGACCGGTAACACTCGCCAATCCCACCATTTGCTGGTGATGTTGTTCATGACCCAGGCCCGGAAATTTTTATCCTTGAATTCGTGGTCCCACCAGACCGGTAAACGGAAGACATGGGCAGCGAAAGGGTCGTAGTAATCCAGGCCCAGATAATCGAAGGTGATGGGGCGGGCTGCCGAATAAATATCGTCCACCAAACTGGAAAAGAACTCGGGGGAGAATGTTTTGTAACCAACCCAGTTACTGAGTCGCTTGGTTAAAGAACCGAAAAAATAAGGAATGTCTTTGACCAAAGGGATCCGCGCCTCTTCAAAGGCATTCTCGAACTCGTGGATCTTGGCGTAGACATAATCGCGCAATTCCGAGGCTCTGACTCCGCGTTCCCGGACGCAAAGCAGATCCAACATGATTTTGTCCGACCAATAAAGGTCTGTGCAGTAGTTGTTGCAGGTTATCAGGGGGGTGGGCCAGCGGTTCTGTTCGTAAAGATCATGAATCAGGTTATAGGCGCGGACATGGGCGCGCAGGATTTGTCTGGTGGCCGCGGATACATTGCGGAACCCGGTGCCAACTCCTTTGCGCCCCGGGAACTGGGTGCCCAGATAGGTGTTGAGCACCAACATATTCGGTTCGTTAATCGTAATGTAGTATTTGATTGGCGCCAGCCCGTGCCGATCCGCCAGCGCTCGATTGAGGCGCAGAACCGTGTATTCAAGGTATCGGCAAAATTGTTCGACGATCTCCGGCTGTAGCCAAGGATCCGCGCCCAACCACGCCGGATGGACAAAGTGATGCAGAGTTACTACCGGCTCTAGCCCGTTCCGGCGACATTCCGCTAAGATTTCAACGTAATTTTCCAAGGCCGCCTCATTAAAGGGAGGCGGTGGGCCAGGCTGATCGGTAAGTGTCGGTTGAATTCGGCTCCATTCGACGCCGAGACGAAACGCATTCAGGCCTAAAGTCTTGCAGCGCTTAAAATCTTCCGGATACCGGTTCCAGAAGTCGGCCGCTAATCCGGCTGGCACCACATCGCCACGACGTTCGGACTCCGCCCAGTTAGTCTGTGGTTGCGCGGGGCCATTGTAGCCTCCTTCCGATTGATAAGCGGATGTTGCAACACCCCAGAGCAGATCCTCCATAATTCACCGGAGCTTGGTATCTCGTTCTCTAGCCGCAGCGATGGTAATCGCTTCGGCGTCGTCATCGGTAACTTCCAAAGCCGGCACGTTATCGGACACTAACGTTTCGACAATTAGCCGGGCGGCATCCGGCCGGCTCAAGGCGTAGGCACGATTCCGCATTTGATCCAATCGGTCCGGATTGTCTAACAAGGAATCTATCTTGTACGGGACCGTGGTCATCTCGTTACATTTCACCGCAACACCGTCCTCAAGGAGATGATCACTATTTCTCTCTTCCTGGCCGGGTATCGGGCTCACGATGACCATGGGCAATCCGCAGGTCAGAGCTTCGGCGCTGGTCAGACCCCCAGGTTTACCAATAAATAGATCGGAAATTTTCATCAGATCCGGCATCCGATCGGTATACCCGAAGACTTGAAAATTTTCGTTATCGTAACCGACTGCTCGTTGAACCCGATCCCTCGTCTCAATGTTTCTGCCGCATACCACCAAGGTCTGCACCTTGTTGCGCAGCTGTTTGAGCCGCTCGACGAGAAACTCCGCCGGGCCGACTCCGAAAGCCCCTGCCGACAATAGCAGCGTTGGCCGAGTCGGATGCAGCCGGTAGTTCTGCCGGGTGCTAACCCGGTCAATCGGGCTAGCGAACTCCGGGTCGATGGGAATGCCTGAAACCGTGATCCTGTCTGTGGGCAGTCCCAACATCTCCAAGTGCGCCCTCGTTTCATCGATAGCCACAAAATAGCGATGAAACATCCGCGACAGCCACATGGCGTGAAAATCCAAATCCGTTACCACGATCGATAGATGCGCATCCAGCCGATCTTTGGCGATAAGGTCAGAAATGATTCCGGCCGGCATAAAATGCGTGCAGACAGTGATATGGGGGTCAAATTTGCGAATAAATTTTACCAAGGGCCCAGTATTCAAGCGATCGAGCATCAGCCGCATGCCGTCGGTCTTCCATGGTTCATCGCTCTGTTTGTACCACCAGCCGAGGAAGTCGGGAGCGGTCTGCACCAAACGTGCGTACAGCTTCGAGTAAAAGTCGCGGAAGAGCTTGTTCGTGAAATGCAAGGCGTCGCTGTGAACCACCTCGCCCACTCTGGGATCTCCTCGAAAAGCTTTGGTTAGCGCCTCTCCGGCGCGGACGTGTCCAGTCCCCGCGCTGGTGGACATGATAAGAACCCGTTTCTTCATCATTTCTTAGACACCGGTTCCCGCGCCAGTCGATCGGTTAGTGACCTGAGATTGGTTTAGCTTCAGTTCAACCCAATCCACTGTTTTCTTCAAGGTAACGTTTATACTTGTCCTCCGAAGCCAGGCCTCCTGCGCTCTATGAGCCACGGTGCGCCCGTCACAATAAAGCTGCGCTAACGCGAAGCAACGGCGGGATGGCGAAGGAGGAAACTTGAGATTCATCTCTTCACTTAACATCCCTGCTGGCGCTCGGAACCGTTTCCATACTCAATGCTGAATCCACAAATTGTTCAAAATCAGTCTGCAACTTTTTGCGAGCAGCGCTTTCGAGATAGACCATATGTCCGGAGCCATAGAAGCTCAGCGTGACATTGTTCCGCACCGCGGGATCGAGATTCATGGCGTGCACCACGCTTTCGGCCGCAAAATACGGCGTCGCCAGATCATAATA
>DASUWQ010000420.1:0-14383 GCA_036378375.1 Chthoniobacterales bacterium | reverse complement strand
CATGACCCCGTCGTTTCTACAAGATTCAGGGAAATCGCTCTATTTTGTGATGTCGATGTTCGGGCCGTATGAAGCCTTCTTGATGAAGGCTGAGCTGCAAACGTATCAGTAGAACCCAAGGGGTGTTGGAGCTTTGGAGTAGTGGGGTGACTCAGTAAGAGCGACAAACCAATATATGCGTTCCAGCCCGAGCTCCGTCAGGAGGGGCATATCCGGGGACCACCTTTGCAGCGACACCGAGCTGAGATGTCGCTCCTAACGGAGCTCGTCGCTCAATTTTACCGGTCCAGGACTATAAAGATGTTGCTCCTACAGAGCTTCAGACTCGGTCGACGTCTGGTGGCCGTAGCCGAAGAATTTGCGTGGAGCAACGGTTGCGCCCGAATCGAGGTCACTAGTGGCGACTATCGATCGGATGCCCACCCCCTTTTACTAAACCATCGGGTACAAGCAAGATAGCCGGAGGTTCATCAAATCAAGACCGGCGCCAGGTGACACCTCTTAGCCTACAACAAGCTGAGAGATCTTATTGTGAAACCTGCTGCGTCGGCGTTTCCTTGCGGCTCTTCTGCCATTCCTCGAAAGTTGGATCGATCCCTTTGTAAAGATATCCGAATCGGCCGTCGGGAGGCATGACCCCATATAGATAAACCGCTACCATCCTCTCTGTTACGACCAATGAATGTTCGTCACCCGCTTTAGTTTGGAGCATATCACCTGGACCCAGCTCGTACTCCAGGCCTTCGCTGGTCGCGATGCCTCTACCTTCCACGATCACCCAATATTCATGGGCATCGTGAAAATGCAGCTTAACCGTGTCTCCGACGTTGAGGGTATTGATCCCGTACTTTGAGATTTCGCTCCACGTCGGGAATTTAGCTTCTTGAGGATTCGTTTTCGGCATAGTCGCTCGAATAGTACTGGTTACAGAAGACAGAAAATCGCACGCCAAGACGCCAAGACGCCAAGAAAAGTCAGCACAGAAAAGGCTTCCGAAAACTGAACTATCTTTAGAGATGGCACCGAAATGGAACCAAGAAGCAATGTCCTATCACCTAATGAGCGTCGAGCACTCGATACCGGGCACTGTCTTTTGTTCGTCGTATTAACCTTGGCGCCTTTGCGTCTTTGCGTGAGATATTGTCTTCATCTTAAAAAGCTCAAAGCCATACGGAGAGTGTTCAAGTTGTCGCGTCCTGAGGAGATGGGCTCGGCCGCATTCCGGATGCAGTCGAGAAAGTGCGTGAAGCTCTGGTCAAAACCCATGGCTGGGTCACCGAATTCGCTGATCTTCACCCGACCGTTCGCACTTGAAAGATAGAGCGCATATTCTGCCCCAAATCCGTCCGCGAAAAGGGATGCCTCATCGAATTCGAATCGCCAGAAACCTGCCCAAGGCACCGCAGACGCGGTAGTGACCAAGCTGCCCGTATAGCTAAATGGAAAACTCGTCCCGTTGCTATCCAATGTAAACAAGGCCTCCAGTGCCCCTCCCATCTGATATGGGCTTCGGCGAGGATTCCATTCATGGACGAAACCCGAAACCGCTTCAGCGCCGAGCATGAAGCGAACTAGATCGAAATGATGGATGGCCATTTCGAGGCTCATAGGGTGTAGCATGACGTGTTGATAAGGTTTACCCGGCCAGTCACACCAGAACTGACCTGCAACTGCTCGAATCGAACCGAACTCACCACTGGTTACTAACCTCTTCACGGTCTGCGGCCCGGGAAAGAAACGGTAGTTTTGGTTCACCATGAGGAGGTGATCTTTCTCGCGAGCCAGGTCCACAAGGGACTCAGCATCAGTAAGGTTCGTAGTGAAGGGTTTCTCGACCAGAACGTGGTAACCCTTGCGCAGAGCTTGGTGAATCGCGGTCGCATGGGCGGGCGAAGAAGCAGTGACCAACACGGCGTCAATATCTACGTCGCCCAGTTGTTCGATGGATGTGACTCGGAAAAGACCGGTTTGTTCTTGTAACCAGGCCGGCTCCAGGTTTGTACCGATCAATGGGTCCACGATAGCCCTCAACCGAGCCTCGTCTGTACCGCTTCGAGCGACTACCTCAGCCCAACGTTTTCCTAAGGCGCCAGCGCCTGCTATCGCAATGTTCAGCATAGTGTGGTTTTCTATGGCAACTTTCTCGGTAACGGTACAAACACACGCTGGGCCCGGCTCGGCCCGCATCTAGGCCTAGTTGAACGCACGGTATCTCCCCGCTTTGTTTTTCGGTCCAACAATGAGTAGTTCGGGAGCCTCGCCCTACCAACTATGTTCATCCTTTGGTTCCGGTTAGTGCGATTCCTTCAATGAAGTAACGCTGGGCAAAGAAGAACAGCAGAACAACGGGAATAATCACAACAGTGGAAGCAGCCATTAGCAGATGCCACTGTGAACTGTACAATCCAGTGAATTCAGCGAGACCAAGCGCCAGCGTATACTTGCTCGATTCATTCAGATACATCAACGGACCCAGGAAATCGTTCCAAGCGCCTAGCGCGGAAAAAATAGCAACGGTAATCAGCGCCGGGCGGCTTAGAGGCACGACCACATGCCATAAAACCTGAAGAGGGTTGGCTCCGTCCAAAATCGCGGCTTCATCGAGCTCGCGGGGTATAGTTCGAAAGAATTGGCGTAACAGAAAAATGTAGAAGATACCGCCCCCACACCAGCGAGGTAAGACCAACGGCCAAGTCGTATTTACCAAACCGAGATGCGCCCATAGCAAGAAGGTTGGAATTAAAGTAATCGCATAGGGCAACATTAAGGTAGTCAGCAAGATATTGAATATCAGATCTCTACCCGGCCAACGGAGTCTGGAAAATCCATAGGCAGCCAGCGTTGCCGTTATCAGGGTTCCCAGGACGGTTTGGACCAAAATGAATACGGTGTTTTTGAGATAGAGAAGGAACGGCACCGTGGTGAGAGCCTCAGGATAGTTCTGCCAGGCAAACGGTGCTGGGATCCATTCCGGTGGAAAACGAAAGATTTGATCTAAAGTCATCACCGAACTACGAACTAACCAAAAGAGAGGCAGTAGCATTAGAAATGAGCCGAGCCCGCAAAGGGAGTAAGTGATCAATGTGGACAACCAATCGATTCTGCTAGCGGCTCTGACTTGCGATCGGCCTAACGCGGCGGCGGATTTCATTCGCTTCCTCCCACGTAGAAAACCCAACGCCGCGAGGTCTGCAGCACCACAAAACTAATCAGAGCAATGATCAGGAAGAGAACCCAGGCCAAAGCTGAAGCGTATCCCATGTCATATTCCTGGAATGCCTTCCGGTATAGATAGAGCACGTATAATAGGCTGGCGTTGTTCGGTCCTCCCTGGGTCATGACATACGGCTGGGTGAAAACTTGGAAGGTGTCGATGATGCTCAAGATCAAGTTGAATAAGATCGTCGGGGTTAACAAAGGTAACGTGACAAATCTAAATTTGTGCCACGCGTTTCCACCGTCGACCGCTACCGCGTCGTAAAGATATTTCGGAATGGTTTGCAGGCCGGCTAAGAAGATCACCATCAGTGGTCCCACGGACCAAAGGTTCATGAGTATCAAAGAGGCAAGGACACTGTTTTCGTCATAGATCCATTGTTGTTTCGGTAGCCCGAGGCCTGTTAAGATCGAATTGAACAAGCCAAACTCAGGATTGAACAACCACAACCAAAGCACGCTGCTGGCAATCGCCGGAACCGTCGACGGCAAATAAAAAATTGTCCGAAAGAAGGTTAGACCAAAGATCTTTTGGCTCAGGAGTAGGGCTAGCGCCAAGGCAAACGATAAATTCAGGAATACGCCGGTCGCAGCGTAGATCCCAGTGACGGACAACGATTTGTAGAACAGCGGATCAGCAAACAGCATCCTCTGAAAGTTGCTCAACCCGATCCAATGCGGAGTGTTAGCGACCGTCCAATCGGTAAAGGCAATCACCAGGCTGCCAAGGATTGGACCAACCTGCCAAAACAGAAAGCCGGCCAGCGCTGGGGCGACACAGGTTAGTCCCCAGATCATTTCACGGCGCTCCCTACTCACAAGAAACTTCGTTTTCGTCCTTGCGAGCCGTTGTTCATAAGGGGCTGTGTGATGCATCTTCAAGAACTACCAAGCGCTTGAAGTCGGCCTCGTCCCGCGGCCGCGGGAAGGCACGCTCCACAACTCGCATCCAGGTCACTGTGAGGAGGTCGGCTCACCATCTCCCTTGCAGCAACGGCTTCATTTTTTCCGCGGCCTGATCGGCCGCAGCCTGAGCATCGATCTTTCCGCTCCACAACTGGTCCATCGCAGGAGTGATCGCCTCGTTCATAATACGGTCGATATTCCTCAGCCAGTATTGGGGCGGTGGAGGAGCGGCGTGGTGCAGGGAATAATCAACAATCACATCGCGAGATTCGGGAGGATAGACCCCCGGTTTCCCGTCTAGCCATTCCTTCATCAATGCTGGATCCGTGAAGTAGCTTTTCTCTAACGGCGCCCACAGTCCTTCTTTAAAGAGAGCGACGCGTTTCGGGTCACTAATATATTGATAAAACTCGAAGGTTTGATCCGGATATTTGGTGGCTGAAAAGATCACTTTCGGGACACTGAGAACAATCGTCAGCGGCTCTTTAAAATAGGGCAGTGCTCCGATTCCCCACTTAATATGAAGCTGGCTGAAATCGATGACTCGCCACATTCCATTGAAGGTCATGGCAATCTTGCCGGTCTGCATGAGGATATCCGCTGAAGGCAAAGTCTTGTTCTGGGTCGGCCGGGGCGCAATATGATCGATGAAGATGGCATCACGAAGCTTCTGCAGAACTTCCACCGCTTCCGGCTTATTGATCAGAGGCTCGGTGCCATCTTCGTTCACCATGCCGCCTTTGTTACTATAGATGAAGGTTAGATAACCCCACCAGTCTTGAGGCAGAGATAGCCCATAGGTAACAATGTTATCCGGATCAAATTTAGAGCTAGTTGCGTCGTTGCCATTTTTGTCCTTGGTTAGCTTCTTGGCCACCTGCACAAATTGGTCCCAAGTCCAGGCTTGTTCTGCTTTCGAGGGTGGATAGGGAACGCCAGCTTTATCAAACAGATCCTTGTTATAATAGAGAAGGATAATGCCGGTAGCCAGGCCAGTACCTAACACCTTCTTCCCGTGATCGAAGTGATAGTAGGCGGATTCCAGCAGGCTTTTGTCTGCAGGCTGTTTGGCAAAGTAAGGAGCCAGATCAAGCAATTTACCAGCATCCGCGAAAGGAAAAGCCTGAGCGTAATCCAAGTAGGCGATATCGGGCGGATTACCTGAGGCTAACATAGCCGATATTTTTTCGCCGTAAGCCTCGTAAGCGGTGTGCTGAGCAGTGACGTGAATATTAGGATGGGTCGCATTGAAAGATTTCACGGCCTCTTCGAGCGCTTGTTTCTCGAACGGAGAACCCCAAAGGGTAAACTTTATTTCGGCCACGTTTCCTTCTGCTCTGCCAGATGGCAGCAGGTTTACGTTCAACCAAGCGACGCCAGCAAACAAGAAAAGCCAACGCCACGGGCGACGGCGACGGGAGGACCGTTCATGGGTCATCTGCATAACTGTTTTTTCCGGGTTTAAGTTCTGTTAGTGAAATTCAGAAACGGAGCGCTTTGAACTCCTTGGTGCGGTTCGCCAGGGCGATTTCCACCGGGAGTCGTTCCATGCTGCTGGCTCCATAGAAGCCCGCACAGTGCCGGCTTTGTTTAAATAAGGCGGCCGCGTCCTCAGGATTAGCTAACGGGCCACCATGACCGATAACGATGATATCTTTCCGCACGCTCAAGGCTGCTTCGGCCCATTTATCCAGTAAACCGGCACAAGTGGTTAAAGGCGTGGCAGCGGTGGCTCCGATCGCTCCACCGACGGTGGTGCCGAAATGAGCAACCAACAAGTCTGCACCGGCCTCGGCCATGGCTACAGCGTCTCGCTCGCTGAAGATGTAGGGCGTTGTTAATAGATCCTTTTGATGAGCCAACTTAATCAGCTCTACCTCCAGCTCATAACCCATCCCCGTGTCTTCGAGCGTCTTTCGAAAATTACCGTCGATTACCCCAACCGTCGGGAAGTTCTGGACACCGGCAAAACCAATCCGTTTTAGATGATCTAAAAACGAGTCAAAATCACAAAACGGATCAGTACCGTTGACGCCGGCCAACACCGGGGTCCGTTGTACGACCGGTAGAATTTCCATCGCCATCTCCAGAACAACTTCATTGGCGTTTCCATAAGCTAGTAGTCCTGCCGCCGAGCCCCGTCCTGCCATGCGATAACGTCCTGAGTTATAGATCACGATGAGGTCAATACCGCCTGCCTCTTCGCCTTTGGCAGAAATACCGGTACCGGCGCCGCCCCCGATAATCGGCATGCGGTCTCGCTTCATTTGCTGAAATCGCTCTATCAGCTTTGACCGCTCGTGTTTGATGATGGTGATGGCCATTGTTAATTCTGGAGTTGCAGATAATTGGCGGCGATGGCAGCCCCGAACTCGGGGTCATTGATATGGAACGGAAGACGTTCCACCCGCCGCTTCTCGGTTGGCACAATCGCTTTTTCGATCACTTCGAAAAGAGCTGCGTTCGCTTCCGGATCGAAGAACGGCTTCCCGGGTGCGTCTAAAGCAGAGATCCCTTTTTCCGGAATCAAAAACCGGATAGGTCCGTCGCAACGATTTAACCGGTCCGCCAGCCAGTGCCCCACCCGCTCATTCTCTGAGGCAGTCGTTCGCACTAACGTAATAAACGGATTGTGTTGATAGAGATTACGCTGGCGATAGCGATCAGGAAGAGTGGATAGCCCACGAAAGTTGATCATGTCGAGCGCTCCGCATGAGCCAACATAGGGGGTTCGCGTCTGCCGGGTAGCATCTAGCCGATTCTTGCTGGCAGGAAACGCACCTCCGAACAACAAGTCAGTTACATCTGAGGTTGTGATGTCGATGAGTCCTGATAACAAACCGGACTGGAGCAAGTTCTCCAGGGAACGTCCGCCAATATTCGTTGCGTGAAATGCCACACAATCGAACCGGTCCCGGAGAATCTCCGTCACGTGGCGAACGCACGGAGTAGTCACGCCGTACATAGTGAGCCCAATGGGAAGTCTTGCATCGACCTCGCTAGGTAGATTTCCCAAAATCATTCCAGCCAAAGAATTGGCGGCGTTTCCCAAAACCATCCGTGAGATTCTGTTCAGTCCGGCGATATCGGTTACCGGATTGATCATCTGGATATCTGAGGTGCCGACGTAGGCCGTGACATCCCCGGATGCTAACGTAGACACTAAGATCTTCGGGATACCGATCCGCAGTGCCTGTAGCGCTGGAGCAACAATCGCAGACCCTCCCGAGCCGCCGAGTCCGATTACTCCCGCCAAATCGGTTCGGCTGAGCAGGAAGCTCCTAAAGGCTTCGCTCATCGCTTGGATCGCCCCCCCTCGATCCTCACAAAAGACCAGGTCGGGATTTGCGGGATGATGTGCAGCGACTGCCTCGCTCGAGATGTCGGCTTCCGAGGCCGCCTTCCGAGTGGCAATATCCACAAGCAAAGTTGCTATTTCCCGAGCTCGTAAAATGTCTCGAACATACTTGAGCTCTTCTCCCTTGGTATCGAGGGTTCCAACCACATAAGCTTTCCGAACCTTCGGGTTGGATGAAGACGGTTCGTGCATGGGTCAAGGGAGGGAGTCCAGCGACCCGCCGTTAAGCAATGGATGTGCCAGCGAATCGAATCCAATGAATCGCTTGCTAACGATCCGAGGGAGATACTTGCAAAAAGAATACTAAATCAGTATAGATTCGTTTGACCACGACAGCTCTCTTGCTCAACTTGGGTAAATCGGTCTTCTCGTTTAGAGTAATGACGCCTCATTTTGAGTCTCCTAATCCCTCCTGTGACTACAGAAGAACTGTGCTACGAATTGGCGCCTTCTAGCTCGGCTACGTCGTCAAAAAACGGTTGTTTTTTGTTGCCGGCTATGGCCGGCCTTTCGCCAGAAACGGTCGATCTCCTTGGCTGTTTACCGATAGCCAATGTCAACGCACAACTCGTCGATTACTTGGCTAGTCAAGAGCAGCGACTTCACACCGTCGAATGCGCGTGCGTCTTCGCCGCGGATCCGTTTTATGACCCTGGTCAACTGATCGATGAGTTAGGCGCCGCGAATATCTCGGGTATTGCCAACCTTCCATCACTTGGGATCTTAGGCGGCCGATTTGCCGAGGTGATGTCGGCTTCCGGCTTTGATTTCCAACGCGAACTCCAATGTTTGGAGTTCGCTAAACGAAACGGGTTACGCGCATCGGCCTTTATTTGGAATGAACAACAAGGGACTGCCAGCTTACAGGCACGAGTGGACCAACTCATCGTTCATCCCGGTGGGTTCCTTCGGCAGGCAACCGCGCCGAGGGCAGCCGCAGCCGCAACCATCGCGCTAGTTAAGAGGTTAAAAGACCGTGCCGCGGGAGAAACCCCGGTCCTACTCTATCGTCATCCCGCTCTCTACAACGAACTCAGCGAAGCGGCTGCACTCGCTGACGGAACCATCGTCAATCGAGGTTAGCATGGAAGCGAGACCATCGGGTCGGCAGCATATTCTCGGTCGCCTAAGGTCATCGAACGGTTTTCTTTTTGGAGCAGCCATCGGAAGCGGCCTCACCGCTCGTGCGGCGGAACAGGGAGGCGCAGATTTCCTCCTAGTACTTAGCGCCGGAAAATTCAGGATGGCAGGGCTGCCTTCGCTAACCTGCATGCTGCCGATTGGCGACAGCAATGAAATTGTGACTCGTATCGGTCGGAGCGAAATCTTAGGGCGAGTTAGTGCGCCGGTATTTTTCGGCTTTTGCGTGTTGAATCCGCGTCTGGAAATCCGGTCTCGGTTACGGGAGATCCAGCGCTGGGGGTTCGCCGGGATCGCGAATTTCCCCACCGTGACTTCCGTTGAAGGAGACTTTCGCGAAATGCTCGACGCGGCAGGGATCGGTTTTGAACGCGAGGTAGAACTGATTCGAGCGGCCAAAGAAGAGGGGCTGACAACCTTGGTCTACGTCAGCAACGCGGAAGAGGCTCGGCGGATGAAGGCCGCTGGAGCCGATATTTATTGCGCCAGTCTCGGATTTACGACTGGTACAAAGACTGGCGTTCCTACGCGGCTAAACCTGTTTCAAGCCATCCCTTTGATCGATCAGATTTTAGCCCCGGTACGCAATACGGGAAGTCTGCTGTTGGTCGAAGGAGGGCCGATCGTGGGGTCAGCGGAAGCGGTCCAGGTATGCGAGGCCTGTGACATCCATGGCTATATCGGCGGTTCCACCGTGGACCGGTTGCCGTTGCAAACGGCGGTCCGCGCAACCGCCGCCGGCTTCAAATCTTTGTCGGCTTCTGTACATGCAACCACACCAGGGGGGCGTGGGGCGCATCGTGACCGGTGGCCCTGGGGAGTCATTGGAAGGTCACCTTCGATCCGCCAGGTAATTCACCAGATCGAACGCGTGGCGCCAACACGTTTGCCGGTGCTGATCTTGGGCGAGAATGGCACCGGCAAGGAACTCGTTGCCCGAGCATTGCATGGAGCCAGCAGCCGAAACAGTCGCGACATGATTATTTTGAACTGCGCGGCTATCCCTCGGGATCTTTTGGAAAGTGAGCTCTTCGGTTATGAACCAGGTGCATTCACCGGGGCGACGCGTAGGCGGGTCGGCAAATTCGAGGACGCACACGGATCGACTTTGTTTCTAGACGAGATCGGTGATTTGGAACCGGCATTGCAAGCCAAGTTACTCCGCGTCTTGGAGGACGGCCGGTTCGAGCGGATCGGCAGCAACGTCCTTCAATACACGGATGCGAGAATCGTATGCGCAACCAATCGGAACATTCGGGAGATGGTAAGTGCCAGGCTATTTCGCGAGGACCTTTACTATCGTCTCTGTGCTATTGAGATTGAGATACCGCCGCTGCGAGATCGCGCCGGCGATATCCCGCTGCTGATCGAGCACTTCCTGAACGAGATTCGGTCCGAGCTCAATCCGAATATCGACGCGATTGATGGCGACGCGATGCAGTTACTGTTGAACCATCAGTGGCCCGGGAATGTCCGCGAGCTACGTCACGTACTTGAGAGGGCAGCGGTGCTTTGTTCGGGTTCGATTGTTGGAAACAACGATCTCGCGCTACGCGGATCGAGCGACTTCGATCGCTTTCAGCCGGCCCCTGCTAGCACCCGAACGGCAAAGAGCCCTTTAACCGAGAAGGAGTGGATCCTGAACGCCCTCGAAGAAACACACTATCATCGAACGAAAGCAGCGGCTCTCCTCGGTCTTTCGAGAAAAACTCTATACAACAAAATGTTGCGCTACGGGATGCTGTAAAGCTTCAGTGAACTTCTACGGTGACGACTCAACTAACCCCCCAGCTTCTAGCCAGCTCTGAAGGCCGCCCTTAAGCGAGAAAACCTTCTGGTAACCTAGCCGGCGCAGCGATTCAACAGCCGAGGCACAGGAAGTCCCGACTGCGCAATAAATTACAATTGAGGTATCGAGCGTCGGAGCGATCTCGCCGACCTTGCTTTCTAAGGTCTTCCGGCTGAGATGTATCGCCCCTTCAATATGCCCAAGAAGAAAATCGCGTTCCTCGCGGGCATCGATGATCAACGGATGAGGCTTCATGCGCGCCAATTGATGGGGCGCAATTTCACGACCCTGGTTTCCGTGCTCCGAGCGGGGGATAAGGGATAACAGCTTCATCGGTATTGCCTCCAGAGGTTTGCAGCATCAGGCCAACTTCAAAGTACCCTAGATTAGTATCCTTACCGATTAAGTAGACTTTGCAAACCCTTTTTTGAACGCGGATGGATACGAATTGAAATCTCAACCGCAGATAGACCCGCCGTCGCTAAAGCTATGGTGGGCAAGCTGCAGATTTACGCAGATGAAGAATCAACCGCGAATGGACGCGAATAGAAAATCCAGGATTGGGTCAGTTCGCACTGCTTACTGCTTAGACACTGCCTAACCGATCGAGTACGAGGACGACGACGATTACGAGGACGATTGCGAAATGCCTACGGCATTAGCTGGCGCAACAGACGCTCCCCTTCCGGCCAAGGACCGTGGCCGGAGGCCGCGTTGATATGGCCGGCGGACTCCAAAAGCACTAGTTCGCTACCCCACGCATCGGTAAAGGTTCTTGCTCGATCCAGCGAGACGAAGGGGTCGTCGGTGCTGGCAACCGCGATGGATTTGAAAGGTAACCGGATGAGGGGACAAGGGGCGAAGCCAGTGGGACCGGCCGGGATCGTTTCGGCTTCGACATCGGGAGGCGAGACCAAGAGCGCTGCAACTACGCGTTTATCAGGGTTACCCTTTGTTGCTGCCCAATGAATGACCGCCATACAGCCCATGCTATGAGCCACCAAAACGACCGGCTGATCGGCCCCTGAAATCGCGACATCAAGATTCGCAACCCAATCTGCGCAGCGAGGACGATCCCAATCTGATTGAAGGACCCGCTGATATTCTGGCTGACTGGTCTCCCACAATGATTGCCAGTGTTCTGGGCCCGAGCTGCCGAGGCCAGGAATAATTAATACGGTTCTCCCTGATTCCATCGTCGTTTAATGTCCTGTGCATTAGCCCATTTGCACCGGAACTCAAACGGCTCCGTTGCGAGTTAGGATCTCCTCTACGGCCTGAGCAACCCCAGCCTCATCGTTCGAACCAACTACCAGATCAGCGGCTGTTTTGAGCCGGTCTGAAGCGTTCCCCATGGCGATGCCTAACCCGGCTTCACTCAACATCTCCAAATCATTCAGACCGTCTCCGACAGCGGCTACCTCTGATAAATCGACCCCGAGAAATTGCGACAGAGCGGCAATAGCCTTCGCCTTGTTCACGCCCGCCGGTAAGATCTCAAGATAGTTCCGTTTCGAATACGTAATGGTTGAAACCGCGACCGTACTAAGAGATTGAATCGATCTCTCAATAGCCGGCAACGCGGTGTCTGCTGTATCTAGTCGACTGATCAGCATGATTTTGCTGGGTTCAATATCGCCGGCCAGCAATTCGTCCGAAACCAGGGGCTGCAGATTGACGATTCCGATTTCTTCCGCGATTTCGTCGGTCAATTTTCTCACTCCCCAGCTGTCAGGAGTGAAAACATTGGGTTCAACGCCCTGATTGATCGCCAAGCTCACGATCGAACGCGCGATGTCTGCCGGCAGCCGCAGATCTAACCGAACATTTGCCGGGCGCATTGACTCTGCGCCCAGTTCGCCGATCCATCCGCCGGAAAAACAAATCAACGAGGGAACGAAATCGAATTGTTGGACAATTTCGACCACAGCTTGGGGACCCCGAGCGGTAGCCAACACGACCTTCACTCCGGAAGCGGCCACTCGATTGACCGCTTCTTTTACCTCGCTTCTTAATCGATGAGTGCGGTCAAGCAGCGTTCCATCGACATCAATGGCGAATAACCGGACCACAGATTTTCCCGCGGCTGGTTCGTTCATCTCCTTCCCTTACCCTGCTCCCAGAAACCGGTCCACGGATTAAAGAAGACTAAATCATCCGCAGATTACATAGAAGTTCAGGAGTCCAGGAGTTGCAGGAGTTCAGTAGAGGTCGACCTCACTCCGAAGACTCCGAGCTCGAAAAAAAGACGTCGCTGCAGTATTGGCAGTTCTTCTTTCGTGACAATCACAGCCTCCTGCAACTCCTGAACTCCTGTAACTCCTGCACTCCTTGGTTTGTATAATCCGCGGATCAGACGTTCTCCCATTTCTTCGAACTGGCCGAACGAAGAACTGCATCCACCACCTTCTCGGTCTCCAAGGCGGATTCAAAGGTCGGTTCGGCCGGAGTTTTCTCGTCTAGAGAATTCACGAAATCAGCGACCTGATGAATGAACGAGTGTTCATATCCAATGGAAAGACCAGGTACCCACCAATTGGCCATGTAAGGATGATCTCCATCGGTGACATGAATCGAACGCCAACCGCGCATATTACTTTCGTCTTTATGATCAAACCATTGAAGCCGGTGCAGATCGTGAAGGTCCCAGGCGATTGAACCATGTTCGCCGTTGATCTCCAGCGTATAAAGCGCCTTATGACCTCGGGCGTATCGCGTCGCTTCGAACGTAGCCAGCGACCCGTTCTTGAAACGGCCCAGAAAGGCGCTGGCATCATCGATGCCAACATCGGTCATTTTTCCGGTTACCTGGTGCTGACGTTCCTTGATGAAAGTCTCCGTCACCGCTGAGACTGAATCAATCTCTCCGTTCAACCAGATCGCCGTATCGATGCAATGAGCCAATAGATCCCCGGTCACACCGCTACCGGCTACATCGATATCCAGGCGCCACAAGGCGGCGCCGCCTTGTGGAACCGCGGCAGATATTGTCCAGTCCTGTAGAAACTTCGCCCGATAATGGAAGATCCGCCCAAGCTTGCCGGACCCGATGATTTGCTTCGCTAACGTCACCGCAGGAATGCGCCGATAGTTATACCAGACCATGGTTCGCGCTCCCGCTTTTTTGGCGGCATCCACCATGGGTTGTGCTTCCGCGAGATTACGCGCCAACGGTTTTTCGCATAACACCATTTTGCCTGCCTCGAGGGCCGCTATGGCGATCTCAGCATGCGTATCATTCGGGCTGGCGATATCGATAAGCTCAATCGCAGGGTCCTCAATCAGCTTTCTCCAGTCGGAGTAATGTGATTCGTAACCCCATTTGTGAGCGAATTGCTTAACTTTATCCGGGTCTCGGGCAGCAACCGCTTTCAAGACCGGTTGATATTTGAGATCAAAGAATTGGCCGACAGAAAGGTACGCATTCGAGTGCGCCCGTCCCATAAAGCCATAGCCGATCAAGCCAACGTTGAGTTTCTTCATACGAAATGAAAAGGAGTTCGAGGAGTTACAGGAGTTCAGGAGTCGACTAGCGGACCGCTTTTGGTGGGGCCCTACCAGTCACAAATCACTAATCACCAATCACAGTACTGCTTACTGCTTACTCCTCCCAACCGTGAGCTTCTCGCACGGCAACCATGGTCCGCAGAATAGAATCCCAAGTCTCCTGCTTCAGCATCACTTCGTTGGGGAACATGCAGCCATCCCAGCAAATGTGTTCGAACGCCTTGGTCAGGTTTTCTTTCTCATCTCGCAGCCAGTAACCGGCGTCTCGAGCCACATTCAGCTTGCCGTTTGGATCATCCGGTAAACAATGACGCCCGGTTTTATCGTGAGAACCGCTGCCTTTCACGGTGGCATCGTTTTGAGCGACGTGGAAATCGAAGGTCCACGGGCGCAACTCGCGAGTCATGGTCTTCAAAGCTTCTTGCACCTTGTTATTGTCCTTCCAGTCAAACCCCGCTGGTAAAATC
>DASUWQ010000419.1:0-3467 GCA_036378375.1 Chthoniobacterales bacterium | reverse complement strand
GTGGGTCTGTTGATCGTATCGAGGAGCCGCTGCCCAACCCACGAGCTCCACTTTAGAAAAGTTTTGTTTAACCCGAGTCTCGTTCTCGCGCTGGACAGCCTCCTGCATCTGCTTCAGCAGATCGCCGTAATTGATTTTTGCTGCGTCGTCGTCCTTGACGTAGCCGTCCGCTTTATAGGTAAGGACGACGGCCCACCCATCGGATTGAGCCGGCTCGATGTCGGCGGGGAAAATCATGCCCAAGGTGTCTCCCCGGGAGGGCGGATTGCCCCAGATGTCGACGATAACCTTTCGTGCGTCCTCAGGCCCCAGATACCGGTAACTGGAAGCGAGATTCACCTCGGCCAGGTTGTTTCCTAAAACGACCCGGCCGGTAGTCCATTTCAGTCCCGCCTCGATCTTCTCGATCTCCTGTGCCCGGCTGGCCTCTTGAGAGAAGGATGACTGACATACCCACACCAGGCCTAGCCAGAGAAGGAACAGTTTCAGTTTCATAAGATCGGATAAACGACCATCTCGCACGATTGAGTGATAGATCGTCTACCAACCCCGGCAAGCTTAAAGAGTTCAGGCGCGAACGTCTATCAAGATCCAGGCAACTCCGAGAGCCTCAGTAAGAGCGGGTCGGCTCCACTTGTGTTTGGCCGAGACTCGATTACATAAAGAATCGCGGCAATGGAGTTTGCCTGCCGAAATCTCGGCCAACCGCCCTTCGGGCTGATGACTCCTACCAAAAAAAGATTTGGCTAGGTGGTTTAATCAGACACACAACGTTCACGGCGGCGTGCCGTTGTCGAGTCCGAATAGGTTGGAATGAGAAAATATAGTCTGGTGGCGATAGGAGGTGGACTAGGATCCGTCTTGCGATTTGGCATTACTCAATGGATGGCTCCCCTGCACTCGTGGCCGTTTGCAGCCATTCTCTTGATTAATATCAGTGGCTGTTTTCTTATCTCATTCCTGAATTTTCTCTCCGATCCCTCCGGTGAAATTTATCTGGGGCCGAATAGCCGGGTCTTCTTGTTGGTGGGAATCTGCGGAGGGTACACCACGTTCAGCACCTTCAGTTTGATCTCGTTCAACGCCGCCCGTCACGGCGCTTTCTTAGACCTAATTTTGAACATCGGATTGTCTCATCTCCTTTGCCTTTTGGCGGTCTGGTTAGGAGCGATGGCCGCAGCCCTCTTTCCCCCGATGGTAGTACACTTGATCCGATGGTTGCGGACGTAAAGGCGTAGATCGTAATGCTGGCAATGGTGCTTGTTTTTATCGGTGGCATGATAGGAAGCGTGTGGCGTTTCTGGTTGTCCGGCCTGATCGCCCGGCGCTTCGGCGAAACATTTCCTTTCGGAACGTTAGCGGTTAATATCGTGGCGTCGGTCTTACTCGGCTTGGTCTCCGGGTTTCTTGCTCATTTGGCCGATCGGCCACTGTCAACCGCACTACAGCAGCTCATGGCCATCGGCGTTTGTGGCGGCCTCAGCACATTTTCATCTTTCAGTTTGCAAACCTGGAACCTCCTATTGGAGCGAAGATGGCTGCCCGCGATTCTTAATATTCTGGTTTCGACCGCTCTCTGTTATGCAGGTGTTGTGCTAGGCTGGCAAATCACCGGATAGCAACATGGAACTTCCTAGAGACGCGGTTCTATTAAGGATCTTTATTGGGGAAAATGACCTGTATCATGGAGAACCCCTATTCAAAGCGATTGTGCTGAGTGCCCGCGAGCAGCATCTAGCCGGCGCAACGGTATTCCGAGGACCCATGGGATTTGGAAAATCCAGCCACCTCGACAAGAACACAATTCTACGGCTGTCGTTCGATTCGCCGATCGTGATCGAGATCGTTGATACCGAAGAAAAGATCCGGAGCTTTCTGCCGGCAGTTGAAGCAATCATCGGCCCGGGCTTGGTTACTATCGAGCGCGTCGAGGCGATTTTCTACAAAGGGAAGGACGATCAAGCCTGATATCGGATGATTTGCGCTCGCTCGGTAGTGATCAATCCATTTCGCATCATCTTTTTGAGCTCGGGTAGAAACGCTTCGATTTTTTCGGGTGTGTCCACGATTTCCAAGACCATAGGAAGATCGAAGGAAAGCCTAAGGATGCTCGCGTTGTGCAACTGATTCGATCGGCCGAATCCCATCCGACCGCGAAGTAACGTTGCTCCAGCGAGGCGAAGTTCACGGGCTCTTAGGACAATCGCTTTATAAAGAGGTCGGCGATTGTATTCGTCGCCTTCTCCTAAAAAGATCCGAAGTAGCATACATTCCTGCGGCAAATCCCGGCTCGCGGGCACGTTAATTTCTTGTGAAGGATCTCCAGATTCAGGGATGGTTGACATACCAAGATCGGGGCGCCATCACTTAACCACGCGCGCTCTTTCCATTGTGACTAACCCGCTAGACATCATCTGTTCGAGGACGGGCAAGAACGCCTCGATTTTGTCGGCTCCATCCACAATCTCGACGACTACCGGTAAATCGGATGACAGATTAAGCGGGTTGCTGTGATGAAGCCGGCTGGATTTACCGAAGCCAAGGATGCCATGCAGAACCGTTGCGCCCGCTAAACCGGCCTCACGTGCCTTTAAGACGATGGCTTCGAATACTGGGAGATGCTGATAACGATCGTTATCGCCGATAAAAATTCGCAGCAGGACGGAGTCTTCCGGAAGGGGCACGTGAGAGGACGGTATGCGCAGGTGGAGTCGCGTTCAAGGACAGAGCTGGTCGGCTGCATCGGATGGGACTTATGGGACTAATGGGACTAATAGGGGTGTATCGGCCGGATAAGTGATAGGTGTCAGGGCGACCTCTCAGATCTTCGTCGTATGGTCTGCGTCGCGCTAGCCCGTCGCTGTTCGCGTCGGACCTGCGCCATGCGCTCTCTGATACCGCCCTCGTTAATAAAATCGTGCTCCAAGCGCCGGATTTGCTGATCGAGAAGATAGTTAGTTTGGTGGATGAGACAGATCGCGATGTTCGCCACTACTTCAGCGCGACGCGTCTCACAGAACTCCCTGAAGTCCTCATATGCCGGCTCGGATTTGGCCGCGAGCTGACGTACAAATTGTGCTTCGCGGCTACTCTTCTCCCAGAGGCGACACTGTCGTGATCGGAGATAGTCCTGATAATCATCGAGCAGCTCCTCAAGGCTAGCCCGTGCGGTGTTCGTCAGTTTGATTTCGGTCTCCTTCGAGGTACCAGACGCCTTGCTGCCCTCGAGAATGTTCTGCTTCCCTGACCGGGCGGCCTGAATCATCTGATCAATCGTCCGGTCACCCTTGACGAGAAACCGCCCGCAGAAGGTGAACGTCACGTCATAGACCACCTTCGCTTTCTTGTACGAAAGTAGTTCTCGGTAATTCCCATGGGGCAAAATAAATCCCGAGCGGGGTTTTCTCATATCGCGGATCACATAAGTCCCATGAGTCCCATAGGTCCCATCCGTATTAGCTCGCACA
>DASUWQ010000418.1:0-11174 GCA_036378375.1 Chthoniobacterales bacterium | reverse complement strand
GGTCGTTATGCTTACCACCGGCTCGAATGCATTTCTGCGTATCCGCCGCTCGGGGCGGACTAAAAGGAGCCTTCTCCTGTCCTAAGAAATAAGGGACAAACTGATTCATACCGGCATTCGTGAACAGAAGGTTCGGCGAAGCCGGCAACAGGCTCGAGGACGGCACGATGGTGTGCTGCCTTTCCTGGAAGAAATCCAGAAAAGATTGTCTTACTTCAAATGCGGTCTTTGGCGTCAAAATCTTACTCATACTTCGTGGCCTGTGATCGTACGGATCGCCGGCGAAATGCCTCGATGCGGCCGGAGTAACGTCTGCTGGCGCAGGCTGTGTCGTTCAGGAATGAATGCGCATCTACTAGCGATGCGCTAATGCTTATGAGCATCACCGTCCAATGCGGCCTTCACGATCTCTTCGACCTCTGCGTAAAGTTTCCGGTCTGCTTTCAGTGTCTCCTTAGCTGCATCTCTGCCTTGAGCAAGCTGCTGGCCTTTGTACGAAATCCAAGAGCCACGCTTTTCCAAAATATTTTTCTCCAGGGCAAGATCCAGCAATGCGCCGACGTTCGAGATGCCCTCATTATACATGATATCAAATTCGGCTTCGGTGAATGGGGGAGCGACTTTGTTTTTTACGATCTTAACTTTCGTGCGGTTGCCCACGACGGTCCCATCAGTCAGCTTGATGGCGCTGATCCGCCGGATGTCAACGCGGACGCTCGAATAGAATTTTAAAGCCTTTCCTCCCGGCGTTGTCTCCGGGTTACCAAACATAACCCCAATCTTTTCCCGAATCTGGTTAGTAAAAATGCAGCAGGTACGCGCTTTTGCGATAAGAGCGGTAAGCTTTCGCAGAGCTGCACTCATGAGCCGGGCTTGGGCTCCCATGGTGGCGTCCCCGATTTCACCTTCGAGTTCTGCTTTGGTCACCAAGGCAGCCACGGAGTCGATCACGATCACATCCAACGCGTTTGAACGCACCAGCGTTTCACAGATCCTCAACGCCTCTTCGCCGGAGCTTGGCTGAGACACTAACAAGTCGTCTAGATTCACACCTAATCGCTTGGCGTACTGCGGATCCAGCGCATGTTCGACATCGATAAAACCAGCGAGACCGCCTTGACGCTGTGCTTGCGCAATAACCGTCAACGTCAATGTCGTTTTACCCGAGGATTCCGGGCCAAAAATCTCGACCACTCTGCCCCGGGGAAATCCGCCTACGCCCAATGCTCGATCTATCAGAATATTTCCAGTCGGAATGACTTCAACCGCGGTCACTCGGTCGTCGCCGAGCCGCATGATCGCGCCTTCTCCATAGTCCTTGGCGATTTGTTGCAACGCCAATTCCAAGTTCTTCTTGCGCGCAGTGTAAACGGGATCAACCGCCTCGGCCTCGGAGTTTTTCGCAGCCATTTCTGAGATTATAGAGCAAGACGTAGAAAACCAAACAAAGAAAGCCTGAGAAATCTGGTCGGCGGATTTATTGCGTTACTGGTTGTAGCCGCCCGTGGAGCGCTGCCTCGCTTCCGAGACCGACTTAGCCGCGTCGCGGCGAAATATTTAGTCCAGGGTGGCGATCCCTTTTGGCAAACTATTTAGTTGATGCGTTCAGCTAGCGACTTCGACAATCAGTTTGCCCGTAGTGGCTCTCGATTCCAAGTCGCGATGTGCTTGGGCAACCTCTGCTAACGGGTACCGCTTTTCGATTCTGAGACGAAGCTTTCCGTCGCGTACCAACCCTAGGATCGTGCCCGAACGATGAAGAAGCTCTTGCCGATCTGCGCTGTGGTGAGCCAGGCTAGGTCGGGTCAAAAAGAGAGAGCCTTTTTCAGATAGAATGATTGGATCAATAGGCGGAACCTTGCCGCTGGATTGACCGAATAGGACCAACATCCCGCGCGGCCGCAGCACTTCGAAGCCGCCTTGATAGGTGGTAAGCCCAACCGAATCGTAAACCACGTTGACCCCTTTGCCGCTCGTCAGCTCTTTAACCCGCGCGACAAAGTCTTCGTCTTTATACAGGATGGTTTCGTCTGCACCGGCTTGCTTGGCCAATTTCGCTTTGTCCGCTGTCGAGACCGTCGTGTAGACAGTGGCTCCTTTCGCTTTCAATAACTGTATCAAAAGCAAACCCGTCCCGCCGGCGCCGGCGTGAACCACGGCTACGTCGCCCGATTTTGCGGGAAAAGTGCTCTCGGATAAATAGTGGGCGGTCATCCCCTGCAGCATGACGGCTGCCGCAGCGTCAAATCCTACTCCATCGGGAAGCGGTATCAGTTTTGCGGCCGGAACGATCGCGTACTCGGCGTATGCGCCCGGCGCCATCGCCCAGGCGACTCGAGTTCCAGGAGCCAGGTCACACCCCGGTCCGGCCTTTTCTACCGTGCCGGCGCCTTCCATTCCGGGTGTGTATGGAAACGGCACCTTATAAATCCCGGTCCGTTGATAGATGTCGATGAAATTGATTCCGGCTGCCATGACACGGACCAGAGCCTGATTCTCGCCTGGGTTCGGCTGCGGAGCTTCATCGAGCTGCAAGACTTCTGGACCACCAAAGGTATGGATACGAACCGCTTTCATTTGACTGATCAGTCAACCCGCATCTTCGAGTTGGTCAAGCCCTAGATAATGAGAAACGACTTACCGCGAAGCGGTTAAGGCTCGGTTCGCCGACGGTAGTGAGTACGCCCCGGAGGGGAGCCGCTTTCGCCCGTACCGACTGAAACGCCAGGAATTCAACAGACATCGGGTACGCCGAGCGGAAACCGTGTTAACAAGCGGCTCCCGCGAACGTCCCCTGATTTTGCCACACCGACATCGCCTTCAAAAATGGGTATCGCTGGGCGGCCGGCCTCAATCGACAAGCAAAAAAAACCGTCCGGAGACAATCCCCGGACGGGCCATCGTGCCAAGAAAATCTAAACCAGCACTTACTCGATCGTGATACTTCGAGGTTTCAAGTTCTCCGCCTTCGGCAGAGACACTGTGAGAATACCCTGCTCGATGCGGGCTGAAATCTTGTCGGCATCGATTGATGGGTCAAGTTCGTATACCCGGCGATAAGAGAGTTGACGGGTCTCCTGATGCATGGGTTCCCCACTCACACTCAGCGGCTGCCGCCGCCCGGCAAGTACAAGATTGCCGTCCTCTACGGTAATTTGGATGCCATCCCGGTTGACCCCGGGCATCTCCGCATAAAGAACGTAGCCCGAGTCCGTCGACTCAATGTCAACGTACGGAGCAACGTAGGCAGTCTCCTCGGTCGACTGCTGACCTGACTTCTGATACTCTTGAGGGACGATATTCATGGTGTTGTCCTTTTGGTTTGGAGCCAAGCGTCTGCCCGGCTCCGATTGAACCGTATTAACCAACGGAAACGTCAATTTGCTTCGGCTTGGTCTCTTCCGCCTTCGGCAGCGCAACCTTCAGGATACCGTCCTGATAAGTTGCTTTCACTTTATTGCTGTCGACGCTGCTCGGCAGTGTAACGCTGCGTTGGAAGCGACCGAAGAAACGCTCGTTTCTGTAGCCTTCTTCATTCTTCTTCTCTTGCTTCCGCTCTCCCGAAATGGTGAGAACGCCGTTCTGTAGCGACAGCTCGATGTCCTCCTTCTTCAAGCCGGGCAATTCGGCGACCACAGTAAATTGGTCTTTGTCCTGGTATACGTCCAGAGCCGGAGCCCAACGGCGGAAAGAGCTAGGCGCGGAAAAAACCGGGCCAAACGGGCCGTCGAACAAGCGATCCAGTTCGCCGCGAAGCGCGGCAAAACGGTCGAAAGCCTGTGTTAGGTCTGAGCGACCTTGGTTGTGATAACGGATTATATTCATGGGTTTGAACCTCCTTTGGAAAACCTTCATGTTACGCCAGAAAGGAAAAGCTTGAGGCATGCCAGGGATAGTGGATGAATAGAAGCCCCAGGGAATCAACCAGTTATGACGATTGAGGTCGGTTTTGTGTCCCGTAATATGCGCCAGATCGTCACACCTTCAGACCAATCTGTCAAAGGTAGTGCCAGATTGGCGCGTTCTTGGATCGAAGCAGGATTGTCGGACTTATCCCGAAGGGACGTGTCGGACTTTCCCGCGAAGCGGCTATACATTATAGCCCAGGGCTTTAGCCCCTGGGTTGCCTGGCGAGAAATCCGCCCTGAAAGTGGCGACCGAGGCGCGTCTTTAGACTGTTGCCTGCTATTCACCACCGCGCCTAAGGTCGGGTGCCACTCGTGAGGCACATCGTTCTCGTCCTCGTCGTCGTCCTCGTCCTCGAAAGGGTATGTTGGCAGCTATTTCGGCTGGAATTGTATCTATGTGCTCTGTCCGAATTGCACCCCGCCGCGGGGTTGGAGATGCTTTCAGAGCACTTTTTACTAACCACCAAACCCAGGGTTAAAACCCTTATAGCCGCTTCGCGGCAAAGTCCGATAAACCCCAAAGGGACAACAGAGCCTTGAAGCTCGTCGCGCCACTTGTCAGACCCGTGATCCCGGATGATCCATATCCCAGCGGATTCCCCGGCTGGTTTGTGTCATGATTGTTCCAGTTGTCGGCAGCGTTCTACTAGTTCTGATCGCCGCTTTAAGGCCAAGGAAAAGGCCCTCGCTAATCCTTGGTTCCATGTACGGTGTGGCGATCGGGCTTGTGTGGTTGATCACACTAAACCTATTTGCTCCGCTCAAGCCTTCTTTTCCTGACGCTGCCACGACGCGAGTCGCTCAGTTCGGGAGCGACCGCCTCAAACGAAATGACCGACCTCTGGGCCAATATGTTTTCGTGATCGAAGGGAGCAGCCCGACGTCGCACGCCGTTGACGGGGAACAGCTGGAGGCGCAGCTGCGTTCGGCCGGCGTCGCGGCATCCGTGATTCAGATCGCGCTGGACGGGGCAAATCATGTGGAGCGCTTGCAAATACTCCGCGAATTCGTACAAGGCCTCGGTGCTAGCGCAATTGAACAGCTGAAGCGATCGCGAGTAATTTTATGCCGAGAAGTGGAGTACTACTACGACCGCGATCCTTTTAATAAGATACAAAGTAACACCTTTACTGATCGCACACTCTCTTACGTCAACCTGCAGAATCTCCCGGAAATCATCCATTGGTTTGGGCTCAACTCGCATTGGATCGGGCTCATCCGTAAGCGTGATCTCACTCGTTCGATAATTGCCATGGAAGCCTTCAACCTTTTTCGCGTCGGCTACCTTGACCGAATTCAAACCGGGAGATCACTTCCTCCTCAGAACGGATTTTTGCCCAGGGAGACTCGAAGCCCGAACTTCAACCCAAGCGGTCCGCTCCCGCTTAAATTTCCAAGCGATCCCTCGAAGACTGATCTCAAGGTCTACCATTCGACAATGGCATGGGTTGCCGATCGCGACGCGGCGTACGAGGAGCTGTTTGAGAACGTGGGCGCGACCCCTTGCTTCTTCAGTGTTACAAGTTGGTCCGCCCCAATGTATCGTTACAACTTATGGTTTAGCCAATCGCCCAAACATCAGCCTTTCTTCAACGGAGACACGGAGGCTTTGCGCAAAAGCTTAGCGGATCCCGAGTTTTGGGCGGACGAACAGCACTTGAAACCTGCCGGTGCACGCATCTTTACTCAAGCGTTTGCTGATTACTTCATCGATGCCATCAAGAACCACCAGCTGTAAACGCCGGCAACGCCGTGAACAGCCCAAGACGATAGGCTCGTCGAGCTTCTCGGCCGCGGAGCTTGCCGCTTCCCTATGATGGTGCCGCTAGTTGGATGCCTATTATTGGTTGTGTTGGCTGCGATTCGAGTACCGTCGGGAATCGGGCGGACGCCACGCTGGTATAGCCTTCTGGTGCCACTCGGACTTTGGTTGGCAATCATCAACCTATCGATGCCGCTCCCGAAATCGTATCCCGATTCGCCAGCTCCCGGGCTGGTCTTACAAGCGGTGCAAAAGCTAGACCCAGAAGTTTTAGCAGGAATTCAGTACGTGATTATCGTTGAGGGGAGCAGCGTAACTTGGAACGGCTTTGATGGCGAGCGCGTACAGCGAGTGCTGGTGGAGCATGGTCTACCTTCGCTTGTGGTTCAACTATCATTCGCCGGCGCGAACCATGCGGAAAGATACGAATATCTGAAAGAGTTTGTGGAAGCCTTGCGGCCGGATCAGCTCGATGCTCTTCGCCGGGTAAAGCTATTTCTTTGCCGAGAAGTTGAGCTCGGTTACGACAAAAACCCATTAAACAATTTCCTGAGAAATGGATCTACCGGGCGCTCCCTCCGATATCTTGATCCGCCAAACGTGCCGATGTTTTTTTCGTGGCTAGCCCTAAAGTATCGCCCTATCGACTGGATTAGAGAGCATACGCTTCTCAGCAACCTGACCGGATGCGTACTTTTCAATCTGTTCCACGTCGGTTATGTGCCCAGGATAGAAAGTCTAACCGCTCCGGCTAAGACTGAACCTTTTATTCCAAATCTTACCCAGAGCCCCGGATTCGCCCCTCGCGGCTCACTCGATAGCGTCCACGATTCGCCACTGGATAAACGTTTTACCTCTATGTTTGCGGAGAATCTGGCTTGGCAGAAGAAAAGGGACCAGGATTTCAGAGACGTGTTCCGAGGCCTGATCAAATCGGAATATTTCTTTGCCTTTCCTAGCTGGTCGAAGCCAAACGCCGATTACAACATTTGGAAGCGCCGCCAACCGGGCAACGAGCGGTTCTTTGACGGGGACGCTACGGGACTGGTGGACGAATTGAATTCGCCATCGCTCTGGTACGATCAACTTCACTTGCAGCAGGCCGGTGCAGACCTTTACTCCGACGAATTTGGTAAATACCTGGTCGAACAGATTCAATCGAAGAGCCTCTAAATGCTGTTCAACTCGGGATCCTTCTTCTGTTTTCTGTTGTTGGTATTGCCAACGTATTGGCTGTTGCCCTCTAACTTCCTGCGGAAAGTATTGTTAGTCGGGGCCAGCTTTGTTTTTTACGCCTGGTGGGACTGGCGCTTCCTAGGGCTGCTTAGTTTTGTCATTTTGTCCGTCTTCTTCGGCGCCCGATTTGTCCTGTACGAACGAAGAAAAGGGAACCGGCGCCAGGCTTTGATTTATTTGTGGTGCTGTCTCGGCGTTGAGCTCGCTGTCTTAGGCTTTTTCAAATACTTCAATTTTTTCGAAGCTAATCTCGTTTTGGCTCTGCAGGGCCTCGGAATACATGTCGCGACCTCGAGCCTTCTTTTTCAGGTACTCTTGCCAATCGGGATCAGCTTCTATACGTTCCACGCCATCACATTGGCCGTAGATACTTTCCGCGGAAATGTGGATCGAGAAGTCTCGTTGCTCGATGTGGCGTTGTACATTGCCTTCTTCCCCCAGCTGGTTGCCGGACCGATCGTTCGCGCCACGGTTTTTCTACCTCAGATAGAAAAGAAAAGAACATTCGACGGAGAGGATCTCTTCGTGGCGCTGCAGTCCATCGGCTTCGGGTTCCTGTATAAGGTAGTGTTTGCCGATGCGATTGCCCCATTTGTGGATTCCGTTTTTAAAGCGCCGGCGCAGTTCTCCTGGATTTATCTGCTGGCGGGCGGCTTAGGATTTTACTGCCAGATCTATTTCGACTTTAACGGGTATTCATTGATCGCCATCGGTGTATCCCGACTGTTTGGTTATCGCTTACCAGACAATTTCAACTTTCCCTATTGTGCGACCAGTCTGACCACCTTCTGGCATCGCTGGCATATCTCTCTTTCCACCTGGCTGCGCGATTACCTTTACATTCCTCTAGGTGGTAACCGGGGCACGTTATTAAGGCAGCTCCGCAATTTAATGTGCACGATGCTGTTAGGTGGGCTCTGGCATGGAGCCAGCTGGAACTTCGTCTTGTGGGGTGGCATGCATGGCGCTGTACTCTGTGCAGAAAAGGTGATTCGGATAGGCCAACCGCGAAAAGAGTATCGTGAGTTTGGGTTGAGTATCGGTCTCGTGTTCGGTTGGCTGGTAACGCAGATCATTGTCTTTCTGCTCTGGATCCCGTTTCGGGCATCGAACTTTCAAGACACATTGAATTTCATCGGGAATATTTTCTTGCTGAAATCCGGCTCCCCGGGGGCCGAGCATCTAACGGGAATGATCCCTTGGCTTTTGTTAGTACTACCCGTCGTTTGCGATACGTTTGTGGTGCGTTCGCTTAGGGCATGGCGCGAGAAACCGGCGCTGAATCCCGAGCTTGCCTTCGCAATCTTGGTGCTGGCCGCGCTCTGTGTGGCGTTGTTGGCTAAGACCGGGTTACGGCCCTTTATCTACTTTCAATTTTAAGCTGCTTGAAAACCAAAGCTTGTGTCCGAAAGTGGATCCCATGAGACAAGAAGCCGATGAACCCCAGGCCCCTGTGTTGGTTCCGACGGTAATCGAAGACACCGGATCCGGAGAGCGCGGCTACGATATTTACAGCCGCCTACTGAAGGACCGGATCATCTTTCTCGGCACGGAAATCGATGACACGGTAGCGAACCTGGTGATCGCGCAGCTGCTTTTTTTACAGACTCAAGCGGCGGATCAGGATGTCAGTCTCTACATCAATTCTCCCGGAGGATCGGTGACCGCTGGCCTAGCTATCTACGACACGATGCAGTTCTTGAGCTGTGACATAGCGACATATTGCTTAGGCATGGCTGCGAGCATGGGGTCGTTCTTGTTAGCGGCAGGTACCAAGGGAAAAAGACACGCGCTACCCAACTGCGATATCATGATCCATCAACCGTCTGGCGGTGCTCAAGGTGCAGCTAGCGACATGGAAAGATCCGTAGAACAACTCCTGAAAGCCAAGCAGCGCCTTAGCCGGATCTACGCATTGCATACTGGAAAGAGCGAAGCGGAGATTCTGATCGATATGGATCGTGACTTTTGGCTTTCAGCCGAAGAAGCCAAAGCGTACGGCTTGGTTGATCAAGTTGTCGCGACTGCACCGTCGGCGCCTTCCCGACGCTGATCAGACCTCAGCAGCTGATCACCCTTCTGTCCCGTAGCAGGCAAAACGCTCACATCACCTAACTAGTTTTCCGAAAGACTCCCGGGCAAATCTAGCCAGCCTCGAAAGCTTTTGGTGGAGCGATTGGTGCCTCATTTCGCCGTTTCGCCCATGCGCCCAGTCGCCGTTTCGCCAGCTGCACGGGGGTCCAAGTGCAGTAGTAGGACCACCACAGCAAGTAACAATAGTATTAACGTCGGTAGCATCAGACGCGGAAGCAATGCGACTACGATGAAGCTGACTACCGCGCATACAATACCGAGAGCGATACAAGCGAGGGAATAAACGCCCAGCACCAGTTCACGCCAGTTTTTTGCCTTCAGAATGTAGATTACCCCGATAACTACTACTCCGCCGGCAATAACAAAGAGGGGTAGAAAAGCCCAGAGATGGAAGTAGAAGGAGGTGTCGTATTGTTTTGTCGGTTCCGAATAGGACGACAATGTTTTTAATCCGTGGATGGGCTGAAACCGAGACTCAGAAACCCGCTTTACTAGCCAATCTGTGCACAAAAATGGATCCTTGGTTAATAAGCTCGGTGTAAAGCTCATGCCTGCTCCCACGTCCGCAGCGACCACATGAATTAGATCTGCCGGGTCGTGTCCGAGGAAGTACGTGAAGAAACGATTCAGCTTCTGGTCGAGTGCAACGTGGCGTTTCTGGCCCTGAAAACCCTCCTCGCCAAGAGTCTTATCTAGCGCCTCACAAATATCATCCGGGTTAAACTCACCACGAGCCGACATTTCCTTTAGCTTTTCCAGTGCGGCGGTAAGGGCTGGATCCTGGAGATCGCTCTCGGCCTTATTAATAATTGCGGATTGTCGTTCCGGTGGCAGATCCTTGATGAAATCAAGCCTCCAAACGAAAGCGTAACCGGCCCTCGATCGATAAGGAATTTTATCGAGCCGGCAAACACCCAGGATTATGGCGTTAGCGGTTAAAATTGCGACGACGCCGACTGCGACGCTGACAAAAAAGCCCCGTAGACTAATGGAAGAATAGGAAGGGGGAGAAAGCGAAGGCCGTACAACGGCTAAACCGAGTAGAGACAAAATCGCCAAAGGAACTAGCCCGGCGATTACTCCGTTCGCGTGGCGATCGAGAATATTCAAGACAATGAAACTGAACAGGAGGACTAGCCACCGAGGGGAGGGGGAACAAAGATATTTAAGTCCGGCGGTGCCCGCCAACATCAGGAGAGGAGCCATGATGGCTTCGGAGCCGAGACAATGGGCAAAAACATAAATCGGAGCACAAGAGGCAAAGACGGCCCCTATCAGGAATCGAACCGGCCAGCTTTTAGCTAATGTTACGCAAACACTGAGCAGAGCGCCGATCAGAAAAAGATGCTGGAAAACCAGCAACAAATAGACGCCGAGATCAGTAACCCGGGGCCAATTGAATGAAAAGCCACTGTGAAAGAGCGACCCGTCCAGGATCGTCGCGAGCAAGAATGGAAGCCGGGCACAAAAGCAATACAGAGGTGGCCAATGCAGGACCGTCAAGAACTCGAACTTGGTTGCGACCTGGTAGAATGCATCGCTATCCCGCCATAGAGGAGGTACCGAGCAAAACAAATACACCGACGGCAGCGCTAAGAAGATAAAGAGAAGGACCGGCATGAACACGCGAAACGTGCTCGTTCTGGCCGACATCGCGCCACCCTTGCGGCTCACCTCAGGGCGCATTCGTTTGCGATCCGGAATTTGCTCGGTGCGTACCTGGCGCCACTTGGTAGAGAACCCGCCCGTCCTTTTCGACAATATCTTTGATGATCGTCGTTAGATAAACCGACTCGGAAGTGAATCGCTCAAACTTTGAGATTCGTGAACGATTTAAAACTCGGAACCCATAACGTTCGAACAGATGAAGGGTTCGACGCTCGTCAAAGGTGACCATTTGCGCGCTGATCTGTTTAACTCGGTGATCGGCTAGAAACCGAAGATAGCGCTCCAAGACCTCTCGAAAAACCGCGATCCGTTTAATTTCGGGCAAAAAATTCATATGAAAATGTCCGACCTCTCGGGGCGCACCCGGCACCTCACGCCAAGCATTTAATGCAATCCATCGAATGTACCGTCGCGATTCCGGCTTGTAGCGCGGAAGACGGAACAGGGCTTTAGCGCCGAGGGAAACAGATTGGCGAACACTAAAGATCTGATGCCGTCGCGGAAAT
>DASUWQ010000417.1:0-2244 GCA_036378375.1 Chthoniobacterales bacterium | reverse complement strand
CTTGGCTTGTGGATCCTCGACAGTATAGTAGCCCTCCTGATCGAGGCTGAGCGGCAATTCGCGGATTGGCTGCCGGTCTGAATCCAGAACAACCAGGGAGACCGATTTCTTGTTCGTGGCCCACGTTCGGAAAGAAACGCCGTTTTGAGTGACCTCGGCTCCTTGAGAATAGCGTCGGTGTTTCATGCGATTGGCGTGTGTGCGAATAGACTACTCCTCGTGCTCGTCCTCGAACGCCGGAATGATGGAATGATGGAGTAACGGAGTGTTGTATTTCTCATCCCTGACTCTCCTTTTGTGTAGGCATCTTGGTGGGTATCTTTCCTTCTCGGGTCGACCGCGATTCTTCGTGTGCGAATGACTGATCGCCCTCCGAGAGTCGTAGTAGCGACAGGCTTCTTTCGATGAGCTCAACCTCTTCGCCGGCGGCAACAATCTCCCCAGGCTTAACAAAACCGGTCTCGGTGGCTGGGTTAATTACCGTTTCCCAGCGAATCTCTTCTCGTCCAGGCACAATAAAGGTCAACGGTTCGTAGTGGGCATTGAAAAGGAGCAGGAAAGTATCGTCTCGCACCGGTTCTCCGACTGAGTTTCTTATATCCGAAGTTGTGCCGCTAAACAGGGCGCCGATGCACTTGGCAAAACCGTTTTGCCAGTCCGTCTCTTTCATCTCCGCTCCGCTGGGAGCAAACCACGTGAGATCTTTTACATCGTACCCCCGGATCCTTCGACCGGTAAAATATTTTGAACGACGGAACAACGGATGTTCCCGGCGGAAGTGGGCGAGTTGGCTGGTAAACCGCAGAAGCTGCTGTTGCTTGGGCGTCCATTGCCAATTGAACCAGGTCAGCTCGTTATCCTGGCAGTAGGTATTATTATTACCGTTTTGGGTGCGCGAAAACTCATCGCCCCCGTTTAACAGAGGAACCCCCTGCGATAAAAAGAGCGTGGCCAGGAAATTTCGCTTCTGCCGCTCGCGTAGTTCATTGACTTTGACGTCGTTTGTCGGGCCTTCAATGCCGCAATTCCAAGAATTGTTGTGGCTATCGCCGTCACGATTTTCTTCACCGTTCGCTTCGTTGTGTTTCTCGTTATAGGTAACGAGGTCATTCAAGGTGAAACCGTCATGAACGGTAACGAAATTGATACTGGCTCGCGGTGCTTTGCCTTGATGTTGATAAAGATCGGGGCTGCCGGTTAATCGATAGGCAAACTCCGCGAGCAAACCGTCATCTCCTTTCCAGTAGCGGCGGATACAGTCCCGATACTTCCCGTTCCATTCCGACCATGGAACGGGAAATTTTCCAACCATGTAACCACCTTCGCCGAGGTCCCAGGGTTCCGCGATCAGTTTTACCTGCGACAGGATAGGATCCTGCAGCAGGATGTCGAAAAAGCCGGAGTTCTCGTCGACTAAGTGGTCCTCGCGGCCGAGCGCAGATGCTAGATCAAAGCGGAATCCGTCCACATGCATTTCTGTGACCCAGTATCGAAGGCTATCCATGATCAACTGGAGCACCCGCGGATTCTGCGTGTTAGGCGTGTTACCACACCCGGTGTAATCCATGTAATAGCGCCGATTATCAGGCACCAGCCGGTAGTAGGATGCGTTGTCGATACCCTTGAATGACAGGGTTGGACCGAGATGATTCCCTTCGGCAGTGTGGTTATAGACGACATCAAGGATCACTTCGATTCCGGCCCGATGAAGATTTCGCACCATCGTCTTGAACTCGGCGACTTGTTCACCCAGAACCCCGGCGCTTGAATAACTGCTCTCGGGAGCGAAAAAACCAATCGTGTTGTATCCCCAGTAATTCGTGACGCCGCGATCAAGCAAAAAACCTTCGTCGCAATGCTCGTGGACCGGCAAAAGTTCTACCGCGGTCACACCCAGTTCCTGTAAATACTCAATGGCTTCCGGCGAACCAAGCCCGGCGTAAGTACCGCGAATCTCTTTAGGAATCGTCTCCAACAGCTTCGTGAATCCGCAGACATGAACCTCATACACCACCGTTTCTTCAAGAGGCGTACGGGGTGGCTGGTCTTGTTCCCAATCAAAGGCCGGATTAGTCACGACACATTTCGGTACGGAGGCAACGTTGTCCTGATAATCGCGCTTCATGTCCTCGGCAGCGTTTCCGAGAGGATATCCGAACATGTCCGCTCCCCACAGCACCTTGCCTGCTATGGCCCTTGCATAGGGATCGATGACCACTTTCGATGCGTTGAATCTCTGGCCCG
>DASUWQ010000416.1:0-5435 GCA_036378375.1 Chthoniobacterales bacterium | reverse complement strand
TCTTGTGTGCCTTCCCGCCGGCGACCCGCACGCAGAATCACTTGCCGCCGAAGTGTTACTACGGTCGGACACGGTAGACGTAGTCTCCAATCTGCCTCAGTTGATTGAACGCCTGCCAGGCGAACTTCTTTGGTGAGACGTGAGACGTGAGATGTGAGAGGTGAATAGGTGAGATGTAGCAACGAGCTGCTCGCTTGTAAATCGGAGCAACACTACGCTTTTATCAAGCATTATGCATGATGTGGTGCGTCGAAAGATCCTGCCACCAGGGTCTGAAGTTGGAACCGCAGAACGGTTTGGGCTTCTCACCTCTCACGTCTCACTTCTCACCTCTCACTTTATTCCAGTAGTGTTATTTCCCTGTTGATTTTTCGTTCTCAGAGCATAGCCTCGGCTTTGTTCCCCCGTCGCTGACGTGCGTCAGCAACCATTCAATCGGTTCCGGGTCGGAAAGATCGCCACTATGAACTCACAGAATGATGATTCTTCGGTCCTGCGTATCCCTCGTAGGACATTTATCCGCCGCGCTGCGGCGTTAACCGGTGCAACCGCGGTTTGGGGCGCGATTCCGCGTAAACTATTTGCCGCTGACAATAAGCCTGTGCTGGTCAATTCCATTCGGTCGCTCGCTAATCCTTATCATGCGACCTGGAACCAAGGCGGCGCCGACTTTGCTAAATCGGTTGGCTGCGAATACGTCACCCTGGTCACAGAAGGTAACAGCGAAAAAGGGATCGCCGATGTGCGAGCGATCGTCGCCAAGACTGGCGGAAATTTGGTGCTGAACGTCGATCCAAACGATTCTCCGGATGCCCGCGCCATCGTTGAAGCCTGCGTTAACGCAAAGGCGCATGTGGTAACCCAATGGAACAAGCCTGACGATCTGCATCCGCAAGATTTTAATCCCTACTACGTATGTCACATCCTCTTCAACGGGGTGACCTACGGTCAGCAGACCGCCGAGGCTCTATTCAAGGCATTTGGAGGATCGGGCGGAATTGTTGGACTGGGGGGGATTCTTTCGAACACGCCGGCTATCCAACGCAAACAAGGGCTAGAGAAAGCTTTGGCCGCGAATTCGAACATCAAACTTCTGGATTTTCAGGTTGCCAACTGGAAAGCGTCAGAAGCGTTCACGATCACCGGGACCTGGCTGACTCGCTTCGGAAATGACATCAAAGGTATCTGGTGTGCGAACGACGATATGGCGAGTGGTGCTCTGGAAGCTCTGAGAGCGGAAGGTCTGGCCGGAAAAATCCCGGTTTGCGGCACGGATGGTATCAAGCTTGCCGTCGAAGCGGTGAAGAGTGGGGATATGGCGGCGACCGCGTCGTGGAATCCCTATTGGCAAGGCGGGATGGGACTCTCGATCGGATTGGCGGCACGCCTCGGAAAATTTGATGTGGCCAAGGAACCACAGAACCATCGCGACTACAACGCCAAGGGAATCTTGGTGACGAAAGATACCGTGGACCAATTTTTGAAGGACTACGTGCTGTCTACCCCGAAGGTCGATTGGAACGACTACTGGGGAAACGTTGCCAGTTGAGTGACATCGCTGGAGGGGAGCGACGCACCTCGTGCTCGGGCTCGTCCTCGTGCTCGAAAGGGTGTTTTTCCCCTTCGTCTATGAATAACCGCGGATCGAGTTTCTACGACGTTTCCGGAGTTGGCGGGTTATACAACATAGCTCTGACCTGGACTCTGGACTGCTTCGCCGTGTAATCCTGTGCGCTCGTTGGCTAATTTGGCACCACCAACTTTCGAGCACGAGGACGAGCCCGAGTACGATCAAGAGGAGCGCGCGAAAGATTCTTAAGAAGTTCCCATGGCAGTAAACCAAGGCCCCGCGAAGACAACTCCCGAAGCTGGACCGATTCAACGCCCTCCGACGAAAAGGAAAATGCTTTCGCGGAAGTCGCTTGAACGCATCAAGTCTTTAGCGCCTTTGATTGCGCTGGTCGCATTGTCGCTGCTAATCGGTTTCCGCAACCCTCGTTTCTTCGACTTTTTTAATTTTGTCCGCATCGCGAATTCCGCGGCGATTCCGCTGGTCCTCGCAATGGGGGCAACGTTTGTGATCATTCTCGGCAGCGTTGATCTATCGGTCGAAGGCGTACTGGCGTTCGGGGCGGTGGTGGTCGCCATCCTGGTTCATAACGATATGAACCAAAATTCATTCGGCTGGTTTGCACCGCTGTTTTCGATCGCCGCGGGCGCATCAATCGGCTTCTTGAATGGAGTGATTCATGTCAAGGCGCGTATCCCATCGTTCATGGTGACCCTGGGGAGTTGGTTTGTCGGGATCGGTCTAGCCACCCTGATTTTGGGTGGGACCAATGCCAGGGTTCTCGATCCCCAGATTCGTGGCTTAGCCTTAACTCGATTCCTCAATTTCCCGTTGGCCGTCTGGGTTGCCGTCGGGATCCTGGTTCTCGCCTGGCTGATTGAACGGTTCACGGTTTTCGGCCGGCACGTATTCGCCATTGGCGGCGGAGAAGATCTGGCCGCCCTTTCCGGGATCCACATCGAGAGAGTCAAAATTTTAGTATTCACCCTGGCCGGCGCTTTTTACGGAATTGGAGGTGTGTTAGCGGCCGCTCAGTTAGGCCAAGGGAATGCGACTATCGGTGACGGTCGCTTGTTCTCCACGATTACGGCTGTGGTCGTTGGGGGTACATCTCTAAGCGGAGGTACCGGTGGCGTACTTAATACCCTGGTTGGCGTCTTGATTATCGCGGTGCTTGGCAATGGGATGGTTTTGCTCGGTATCTCTCCCGATCTGCAACAGGCAGTTCAAGGGGTGATCATCATCATCGCAGTCGCTGTGTCGATTGATCGCCAGCGGATGAAATTTGTGAAGTAAACTGATGCCCGAAGCAGCACTACTCAATTTAACTGATGTCAGCAAGGCTTTCGCCGGCGTCCAAGCTTTGGACCGAGTGTCCATCGAGATCAGGCCGGGTGAAGTCGTTGGATTAGTTGGCGAGAACGGCGCTGGTAAATCAACCTTGATCCGGATTCTGGCCGGCGTGTATCGACCGGATAGCGGCAAACTGGCACTACAGGGTAAGCCCCTGACTTTAACCAGCCCGCGGGACGCGAATCTGCACGGCATTGGAATTGTATTCCAGGAACAGTCGTTGTTACCGAACCTGACGGTGGCGGAGAATATCTATCTGGGTCAGGAAAAAGAATTTAGTCGGTGGGGTATCGTCATGTGGCCCGCAGTGCACGCAGCCGCTAAGCGGCAGCTAGAGAAGGTCCAACTGGATATTGATCCGGCAACTCGCACCGCCCATCTGAGCTTCGCCGAACGCCAAATGGTTGAACTGGCCAAAGCGTTGGCCTTGGAGGAACGGACAGAACGCCATCTGGTGATTTTGTTGGATGAACCGACATCGGTATTAGAACAACGGGAAATAGACATTCTCTTCGAACGCGTCCGCGCGCTGAGAACCCGGGCCAGCTTCGTCTTTGTGTCCCATCGGCTCGACGAAGTATTGCAGATCTCGGATCGCGTCTATGTAATGAAAGACGGAAAAGTAGTGGCTCAGATGCCGGCGGCGGAAACGAGTGTACCTAATCTACATCGGCTCATGGTTGGGCGGGAACTGCATGCAGAGTATTACCGCGAGGCCCGGCAAAAGTCGCCCACCACCAAAGTGGCGATGCAGGCCGAAAGCCTGACCGTGCAGGGCGGGTACCGCAACGTCGATTTTACTTTACGAGAAGGCGAGATTCTGGGGATTGCCGGGGTCATTGGTTCGGGCAGGGAAGAATTGACGCGAACGCTCTTTGGTTTTCTTCCGCAGTCGTCCGGGAGGCTGATGGTCGCCGGAAGGACAGTTCGGTTGACTTCGCCAGACCAAGCCGCGGCTATCGGGATCGGGTATATACCGCGGGAACGGCGCGTCGAAGGGCTGGTATTGACGTTACCGATCGTCCCAAACATTACCTTGGCCAGCCTGCGGACGGTCATGAAAGCCGGCGCCATCCAAAGCGGTAAAGAGCGGAAACTGGCCGAGACTTGGGTGGAGAAATTGCGAGTTCGCACACCCAGCGTCGACGCTCTTTGCTTAAACTTGAGCGGCGGTAACCAACAAAAGGTAGTGCTTTCAAAATGGATGAATGCACGCTCCCGGATCTTGATTTTCGATCATCCGACTCGCGGACTCGACGTCGGCGCCAAGGAAGAGGTGTACGATCTGATGCGGACTCTATCGGAGCAGGGGATCGCGATTATCCTGACGGCCGATACGTTGGAAGAAACCATTGGTTTGTCTCACTCGATTTTAGTAATGCGCGATGGAGAAGTAACGGCGCGATTCGATGCGATGCCCGCTAGCAAACCGGCTCAAGTCGATCTGATCCAGCACATGGTGTAACCCAATGGCGAAACGCAATTACGCAGAAAGGCTACGCGCTCTCGCTCCAATATTGGTGCTGGTCGGTTTGGTGGTGGTGATCGGGACGTTGCGGCCGGGGTTCTTCAACGTGGGCAGCCTTATTGTAACCGTCGCTGATACCGCTATTTTGTTCATGCTCGGCGCCGGCACGACCTTCGTAGTGATGTTGGGAAGCATCGATCTCTCAATTCAAGCGATCTGTTCTTTTGCTAGCGTGATCGTCGCGATCATGTTGCCAGCGTACGGGTACGCGGCGTTTCCGGTTGCGGTCGGGATGGGGCTTTTGATTGGCATAATCAACGGACTACTACACGTCTGGCTCAAGATTCCTTCCTTTATCGTGACGCTTGCGACCAGCGGTCTATTGGTCTCAGCCGCTCTGCTGTTCTCGCATGAACGCGCCATTAGCATTGATGAGGCTGGGCGAGGTCATCTTGCCTGGGTTAACGGCGAATTCCTCGGCTTACCCAACGTGATTTGGGTGGCCGCCTTCATTGCGATCCTGGGGATCTGGTCTCAGAAATACACGCCTTTCGGGCGCTACAGTATCGCCATCGGCGCCGGTGAGCCTGCGACTTGGGCATCCGGTATCCAGGTGAACCGGTATAAAATCATCGCGTTTGCCGTTTCCGGTACCCTAGCGGCTTTGGCCGGCGTATTGATGGCCGGACGGCAAGGCAGCGGATCGCCGACTCTGGCCGATCAGTTGTTGTTGCCGGCGATCGCCGCAGTCATTGTGGGCGGTACCGCGATCACGGGCGGAGCCGGGGGAGTAGGCCGGACCGCGGTTGGCGCACTGATTATCACGATCGTCCGAGTCGGTATGACCTTTATCGGCGTTAACATTTTCGCTCAACAGATTGTTTTTGGGCTAGTACTGATTGTGGCGGTCGCCCTTACTATTGATCGAACCAAGATTGTTATTGTTAAATGAGCCTGCCTAGAGAACACACAGAAAGTAACCGGTAACCAGTGAATCAGTAATCGGTGGAAATCTTTAGATGTCGAAAATCACTGATCACTTCT
>DASUWQ010000415.1:0-6160 GCA_036378375.1 Chthoniobacterales bacterium | reverse complement strand
GGCAACGGCACGATTACAAAGGTCGATTGCTGAATCTACCCAGAACGCTTCCTCACCAAAGCGGACATTCCGATCGATGTAAGCGTTAGCCAGACCCACATAGCCCAGCGAAAATTTAGGATCTAACTCTAAAGCCTGCCGATAAAGCTCGATGGACTTTTCGTTGTCGTCCTTATGCCGAAGCAGGTAGTAGGCTCGCCCCTGTAGAAAGAGATCGTATGCCGTGACGTTATCCGTCGGCTTCTGTTGAATCTGGTCGCGTTCGTTTGGGCTTAGCCGCACTTGGAGAGCCGAAGCCAGGTTTTCCGCCACATCTGTCTGAATCGCGAACAGGTCTCGCATTTCTCGGTTATAGGCAGCGCCCCAAAGGCGTTTGCCAGTCCGAGCATCGTATAGAACCGCGATAATCTTAATCTGCTGATCTAACCGCTGCACACTGCTCTCAAGCACCGTTTCCACGTTCAATTCGCGGCCTATCTCATTCAGCGATTTCCTGGGTATTCCTGGTGCGGCCCTATATCCAAGGACTGAGTCGCGGGAGATAACCCGGAGGTCAGCAATCTTCGAGAGCTGAAAGATAACCTCGGTCGTAAGTCCGTCGCTTAGATAGTCGTTTTGTTTGTCGCCACCCACGTTATCAAATGGCAAAACCGCCACAGACTTCTCCCCGCCGCCCGCGGCAGGTATGCTGGGACGAAAGAAAAAGTACGCTCCCAGCACCCCAGCCAGCACTAGCGCGGTGACGCCACCGATGATGTAGCTTTTTCCCGATAGAAACCCTTTCCGCTGGGTGACTGAGGCCGGCGCAACCGTTTGCGCGACTCTGTGTCCCACCAGGCTCCGCTGCGTCGCCCGCACTATAGCCAAAAGGTCTTCCGGAGTTTGCGGTCGGTCTTTCGGGTCTTTTTCGAGCAAATGAGTGAGCAAGGCTACCAGCGGCTGCGGGAAGTATTTCAGTTTGCTAATCGGTAATGGCGCTTGGAGGTGTTGGGCCGCGACTTCGGACGGTGTGCCCATAAACGGCGCGGATTTCGTCAACATCTGCCATAGGGTGACTCCAACCGAGTAGAGATCCGACCTTATATCGACCGGTCCGCAACTGATCTGCTCGGGACTCGCATATCGCGGGGTACCTAAAAAAATCCCGGGTTCGGACGCCGAAGATTCCTCTATGTCAGCCGTGGCGAACTTTACTAACCCGAAATCGATCACTTTGGCGGTTAGCTGGCCGTGGCTATCCCGAGCTAGGATGATATTGGCGGGTTTGATGTCTCGGTGGACGAGTCCGGCTTGATGAGCGGCCGCCAGGGCAGAAGCGATTTGGGCGGTGATCTCCAACGCTAGTTTTACGTCCAGTGGTCCGTGTTGGGCGATGAAAGCTTCGAGGGTTTGTCCCTCGATTAACTCCATGGCATAGAAATAGGAAGCCTCAGTGGAACCGAGATAGTAGATCGATGCGACGTATGGATGCCTGAGCGAGGCAGCGGCGCGGGCTTCCCGTAAGAATCGGTTTTTAAGCGATTCGTTATGAAGCAGCCGGCTCGAAATCACTTTTAATGCAACCGGGCGTCGCAAGGTGGTGTCGGATGCTTTGTAAGTAATGCCCATGGCTCCCCGACCGAGCTCGACGGGTTTGCCATCCGAGCCGATCTCAACTTCAAAATGGGCATATCGCCGTTGGAAATGTTCGGCGACTAACAGGCTGAGATCTGCAGCTTCATCGGAGAAGGAATCCATCGAGCTGCCGCTGGCCCGGCGCAACATTTCTGCGCCCGGCGGCAGAGGTTGGTTCGGCGGCAATCCTTCAGTGGCACCAGACGCGGAATCCGCCCCTCCCGCGGCCTCGGGAATTGGGCGCGACGGCTCGCCCTTCGCCTCGCTTCGGTGCGACGAACCAGACTCGGGATTTGGCGGTGTCTGGTCTTCTGGGTCGTCCGGTTTCCGCTCACCACCGGCGCTCATTTCATTCGTCGTCCTTCGGTCACCAGAAGCGCTTGGTACAAGGCATGAATCTCCGCGTCGATGTCCCCGGGATCGGCCAATGTCTGTGCTACTTCGTCCCGCAGAAGGGCCGCGTATCGTTTACGCATTCGGAACACCAGGGTCTTAATTCCAGCGACGGTCAACCCTAACGTGGCCGCAACCTCGTCATAGCCTTCGCTGAGATTTGTTCCGGTTAGATCAAGATAGCCGCGTAGCCGGTCGAATTGGGCGGTCTTACCCGCTTGCCGATATTCTTCGTTCAGCCGAACCATGGCTCGCTCCAGTAGCAGCTGCGCCCATTGGGCATCGAAAAAGACTTCGGCCGTCACATTGTCCTTAGGTTCGATCAGATCGCGTTCATTCGCTTCCTGCGCATCCAGCGGTACTAAAGGATTTCCTCCTCCACGTTTCGCTGCCCCAGCCCGGTGGCGCACCGCCGAGATATGGTTCTGAAATGAAGCGAGCAAGAAAGACCGGAACCGGCCGCGGTTAGGATCAGCGTGCTTCAAACTGACCTTATCGAGAAGGTGCAGAAAGAAGCTTTGGGTCAGGTCTTGGGCGTCTTCATCGCTAAAACCTTTGTAACGAGCGAAATGGTATAGCGGATACCAATACCGGGAACAAAATTCAGACAAAGACTCCTCATGGAATGGTGACGTAACATCACCAGATCGAAGCACCAAGTCCCAGCGAGTGGTGTGGAACTGCATGCCCGCCTGCTGTTCCTTACTTTGCCTGGTATTCACCGCTTATACCTCTCTAAATCTTTTAAGCCGAAAGCCTTCCGAGGGACAATGAATTTTGTTAGGAAACTGGTGAGCCGCGGTAGGGGCATCTCAGCCGCAAAGCGGCGGCTCATGATAGCCTAGGGGGTAGGCCTAGGAAATCCGGTAATAATGGGTCCAGCGCTGAAGGCGCGAAAGAAGTGGCCGGCCACGTCTTCGGTTGGCAACCCTGGCGTACACGAAAGGCATGCATACTCGTCAGACGCGCTTTCAGCGCGAGCTTGCTTAAAAACCGCACTTCTAGGGCTATGCCCGGGGCTATCATGAGTCGCCGCTTCGCGGCTAAGTGCCTGGCTTTTCGATCTGGCGCTAACCATCCTCTCACCTTTCACTTTTCGCCTCCCTTACCCCTCCTAGCTCCTCCTAAATATTCCATCGCCGCATCTACCCCACCCATTTTGACGGGGACCCCCAATTGGGACAGACCCATCTCGACCCCGCATAATGTTCCGCATAGCATGAGATCATTGAAATCGCCAAGATGACCGATTCGAAATGCGCGGCCCTTGAGCTTTCCAAGACCGGAACCCAAGGACAAATTAAATTTCTTGAGCACAACATCCCGAAACACGGCTTCATCAAAACCGTCCGGTAAAAAGATGGCAGTCAAGGAACCGCTGTATTCGCCCGGATCAGCGCACACCAAGTCCAACGCCCAAGCGGCGACGGCTGCACGAGTTGCGGCAGCGTGCCGCTGATGCCGCTTAAATACTGCGTCCAGGCCCTCCTCATCCACCAACATGGAGATGGCTTCACGCAACCCGAACAACAAGTTCGTCGCCGGTGTATACGGAAAGAAACCCTGCTTGTTCGGTTCGACCATTTCTGTCCAGGACCAAAACGAACGCGGAAGCCGGGAGCTACGAGACGCTTCGAGCGCTTTTTGACTGACCGCGTTAAACCCGAGGCCTGGCGGCAACATCAACCCTTTTTGGGAGCCGCCAATACCGACATCAACGCCCCATTCGTCATGTCGATAATCGATGCTCCCAAGTGAGGAGATAGTATCCACCATCAGTAAGGCCGGGTGACCGGCTCGATCCATGGCTTGTCGTACCTCTGAGATCCGGCTGGTGACCCCAGTGGAGGTTTCGTTATGGACACACATGACCGCCTTGATTTCTTTGCCGGCATCATCGCGTAGCTTAGCTTCAACGGCTTCGGGTGGCACGCCATGTCGCCAATCTCCCGGGAAAAAGTCGACGTTGATACCGAAGTTCAACGCCAGCTTTTGCCAGAGGGTGCCGAAATGCCCAGTCTCGAACATCAGCACGCGATCACCGGGTGACAGCGTGTTTACGATAGCGGCTTCCCAGGCACCGGTTCCACTGGACGGAAAGATGAACACTTGGCCCTGAGATGTCTGGAACACTCTTTTCATGCCCTCTAAACAGTCATGACCAAGCTCGGAAAACTCGTGGCCACGGTGATCGATGGTGGGACGATCAATCGCGCGAAGGACCCGATCGGGTACGTTGGTCGGACCCGGAATTTGGAGAAAGTGTTTGCCGGGGAAGCGGGAGAAGGGTTGGCGGTTCACAGTTCGCGGTTGGCGGTGGTTTGGCGGTTTTGGCTGGTCTGCTGGGATGGTTCGGATGGGACCTATAGGACCAATGGGACTAATGGAACCATATGACAAGTCTTCTCAACAGGAAAACCGCAGCCTGTAAACCGTAGCTTAGCCAACGGCGAACCGTGAATTGCGAACGGCGAACTGCAAACGGTTAACGGTGAACCGTTACTCCGGTATCGCCGGATAGCCGGCTCGGAATCGTTCGTAGGCATCTTCGTCCGAGATCATGGTTTCGATCGCGGCGAAAACCGGTTCAGGGCGGTAAATACCGCTGAGCAAAACGGTATCTTCAATGGCGCTACGGAGGAGAAACGTTGGACGCTGGTTTGCGGGCAATAGGCTGAATTCGGCGGTGCTGGCTTTTATCGCGTTCGCGGTCTTCTCGTCGTTAACCGCGTGTCCCAGTTCAGATTGGCTGAGACCGCTTGCTTTTGCCGCTAGTTCAAGCGCGACCTCGAGGCGAAGAATCGGTCTACCTTCCATCAATCCTTCGGTCTTGAGGATTTCTCTCACCACATTGCCGTGACCGAGACTTTCCGCTGCCTGGATTACCGCATTCGGGACCCAGCTTGCCTGGCCTGACTTCTCGATCCAGTTATGATTGAACCGGCGCCCGGTGACGAATTCGCATCGGTCGTAGTACCATTTCTCTTGTTCGAGACCGGCAGCCATTGGTTTACCATCATTAATCAAAGCGATCTTTCGATCGATCGGTACTCGAGAGCCGTAGCTCTTGTTGATGGCGACGAGCACTTCGTCGCCCATGGCGCACCACATTGAACAAACGTCGTAATAGTAGGTGAGGGTCATGGTGGAGAGTTGGCGGTTAGCAGTTGGGGCAGTGCGTTTCCAGGTCGTGCCTAGAGGTAGGACGGATAGGACCAATGGGACTCATAGGACTTATAGGATCAGAGGGCGACGCAACCGCGAAAAACTGACCTTGGTTTGACTAAGCGGCAGGCTGCTAACGGTTCACCGCTAACCTTTAGCCGCGTCAGGAAAGCGATCAAGCCACGGTTCCCAAGCTTCGTATTGCCTGGCCAGGGCGCATAACAATCCGTCCTGTCCTGGCGCAGCAACCAACTGAAAGCCGATAGGAAGCCCACGATGTGAAGGAGTGGCGGGCACGTTGATTCCAGGACAACCCGCCATATTGGCGAAGCCCGTAAACACGGCATGCCCGCGTGGACCGACCTTTTCGCCGGCGATCTCGGTAGGAAATGGATCTGTCGCCAGCCACGGCAACGCGGCCGCCGACGGCGTTAGAATCACATCATAGTCACGAAAGAAGAGCGTCAAAGCGGTTCGCAAATCTCGCACTGCATCCAACGCTCCGACATATTCTGAACCGGTCCGTTTCTGACCGTTCTTGGCCATCTCTTCCATTGCCGGCGTTACTTTTCCTTGCCAACCAGGGAACGATTCCAACAACCAGGCTAAACCGGCCTGCCCGATCGCAGCCCAAGCCTGATTTAGCGGTTCGAGGGCAAACGGTATTTCGCCGTCCTCCACGATATGCCCGTGCTCGGCAAATTGTCTGGCTGCGGCTTCCACACTGCGCGCTATCTCCGGATCGACGGGACAGTTGCCGAAGCTGCGGATAAATCTGATCCTACATTGAGCTGGAGCAGACACTTCGAATGGGTGACTTCTGTACTCTGAAGAGAGCGGATCACGTGGATCTGGAGTGCTCAATATTCGCATTGCCAGGATGAGATCATTCACCGTCCTGGCAATCGGACCTACCGACTCGAAATCAAGCAGTGTCACAGGAAAGCCATCGCAACGAGGAACCCGGCCCCGGGATGGTTTCAAGCCG
>DASUWQ010000414.1:0-8349 GCA_036378375.1 Chthoniobacterales bacterium | reverse complement strand
ATAATCGACGGAGCTAGTTACTTCCGGATCTATTGGAGCGTGATGCTCCCGCTTAGCCGTCCGATTCTAGCTGCGCTCGCCGTCTTTTTCTTTCTGGCAAACTGGAATGCCTTTATTTGGCCGCTAACGATTACTAACGATCAGAGTCTGTGGGTCGTTCAAATCGCGATCGCCAGTTTCCACAATCAATATTCGTCCTCGTGGAATTATATTATGGCCGGATCAGTCATCGTTGCGCTTCCAACGCTTGTGCTGTTCTTCATCTTCCAACGGCAGTTAGTAGAATCGATCAAAACCTCCGGCCTCAAGTAGCGCTGCGCGCATAGCCGATAGCCAATTGCCAATTGAAAACATCTCCATGAAAAATGCTGCAACCTCTGAACCAGATCTCGTCGGAATGGTAGTTTTCTGTTCGCTATTGGCTATTGGCAATCGACTATTGGCTATTCGCGCAGCGCTATGAGTAATTATTCTTTTAACGGACTTGGGATGTCACTTGGCAATCTGGCACGCTTGTCGGATGCCGAGACTCGATCAATCAGCGCAGAAAATTTTTCAGGAGCCAAAGGCGAAGGCGGTAAGGCAACCGAAGGCACTGGAGCCATCCCCGCCCGTGAATTAGGTCAGGGTTGGAAGGTTTCTCCCAGTATCGACATCGAGGGGCATAAACTCTGTACGCTCGCCGATATTCGCGAATCCGGCGCCATTCAACACATCTGGCTAACGGTTCACCCACAGCACTGGCGTCGTTTGGTTTTGCGAATATTTTGGGACAACGAACCCACGCCGTCCGTTGAAGTACCGTTAGGTGATTTTTTCTGCAATGGTTGGGGCGTCCGCTGTAATATTACCTCACTACCAGTAGCCGTGAACCCCGCCGGCGGATTTAATAGCTATTGGGAAATGCCATTCAGAGAGCGTGCGCTAGTCACGCTGGAGAATTTAGGTCCGGACAAAGTCGAAGGCTTCTATTATCAGATCGCCCACACGCTAACAGCAGTCGAAGCGGATCGGGCTTACTTCCATGCCCAGTGGAGAAGATCAAATCCACTGCCTTATCAAACCGTGCACACCCTTCTCGACGGTATCAAAGGCAAAGGACAATATATCGGCACCTATTTAGCCTGGGGAGTTAGAAACAACGGCTGGTGGGGCGAAGGCGAAATTAAGTTCTACCTGGATGGAGATCGGGACTGGCCCACCATTTGCGGTACAGGCACTGAGGATTATTTCGGCGGCGCCTGGAACTTTGAGCATCCGAAAGGTGAATACGGGGTATTTTCGAGTCCGTTTCAGGGGTTACCTCAAGTGGTCAAACCGGATGGCCTATACCAGAGCCAACAGCGGTTCGGAATGTACCGGTGGCATGTTATGGATCCGATTCGTTTTCATGACGATTTGCGGGTAACGATCCAAGCGCTTGGGTGGAGATCGATGCTAGAAGGGCAAAGGCGCTATTTACCGTTACAAGACGACATCGCATCCACCGCTTTCTGGTACCAGACTGAGCCGCACGCGGCATTCCCGGCGCTGCCGGATCCAAATTTCTTGGAAGTGATTTGACCACGTGGAGCCATGCCCAACGGGACTAAATGCGTCCTCTTTGTATTGACACCGAGAGCGGGTAGCTGCCACACCTGTGCGCGGGATTGAGGAACAGCTCCGTAGGAGCGGAATCTTTATAGCTTCAGCCCATAAAAAACGGCCCAGCTCCGTAGGAGCGAAATCTAATCGAGAACCGCCTTCTATGCCGCTCCTAGCGGAGCTGGTCGCCCTTTACGATACCGTTGCTATAAAGATTTCGCTCCTACAGAGCTACCAACCGCATCGGCTGAATCGGGCTCAGAGCCGAATCGCGCTTTCCACCGGGCAAGCGCCGGGCGGCGGGCAGGCGAGGACGCTATCCTGAGATGGACTCGCGGCAAATCGAAGAGCGACTCCCCCTCATCCCATTACTTCGCTCTAACCAACAGAAGCGGGATGTTAATGTTGTGCCGAACGTGATGAGCGGTAGTTCCTAAGAATATATCCGCAATGAAACGATGCCCGTGCGTGCTCATCGCCACCAGGTCGCAGCCCTCTTTTTCAACCCATTTTACGATTTGCTGAGATGGATCGCCGTAAGCGAGTTCAGCATCTGCTTTAACGCCGGCGGAACGAAACTCATTCCGAACTTTTTCCAGGTAAGCCTTATCCTCGATAATCTCGTCGCTAACCGCTTCCGGGCCATAGGTCCGCGCCGCCCAACCGTCGGCTACGTGCAATAAGACAACCCGGCTGTGCATGGCCACGGCTAGCGCCTTGATATGTTCGATGATCGCGCGGTCCGTTGGTGTTGCTTCCAAGGTGACCAGGATTTTGTCGTACATACCGTCTCCAGATTTTTAGTGTCCGACGATAATCGCCCAAACCTGGCGCAGGGAATCCGGCAGACTATAGATATCCATGGCGGTGATCAGGATGGCGCTGCCCCAGCCGGCAAACAACAAGAATCGCCCGATGCGCCACTTTCCCATTCGTTTGCTCGAGCTAGCGAACAGCAACAGCGGAAACATAGCGAATGGTAGTTCCAGACATAGAACGACTTGGCTGAGGTTAACCAAATCTGTGATGCTACTATCCCCGCGGACGCTGACAATAAGGATCGCCGGGACTACCGCAATCACGCGCGTAATCAGCCGCCGGACCCAAGGCTGGATCCGCCAACGCATGAATCCTTCCATCACGACTTGTCCGGCGAGAGTTCCTGTAATCGTGCTGCTCTGCCCACTGGCCAGAAGGGCCACCGCGAACAGAGTACTGGCTAAAGTCGTTCCCAGCAGCGGCGCCAACGTCAAGTGGGCTACTCGGATCCAATCGCTGTCCGGGCTGAATTCCACCGTTTGACCACCCGCGACGACAACGCTGGTTTTGCCATAAAAGACAATCGCCGCCAGCACCAAGATGGCGGCATTAACAAAAAAGGCGATGGTCAGAGCCACCGTGGTGTCAATTGTGTTGAACCGGATTGCACGGCGAATAGAAGATTCGTCGTTCTGCAGTTTCCGGGTCTGCACCAACGCCGTGTGCAGATAGAGATTGTGAGGCATCACAGTCGCCCCAATTATGCCAATCGCCGCGACCAGCATTCCGCTCTGGGCGATATCGGGACGGACCATCGCATGAGCCATCTCAAAAAAATCGGGCCGGGTGGGCACCAAACCGAAAATCTCGATTGCGTAGCAGCCGCCAATAGTGAGTACAAAAACCGAGACAACGGCTTCGATGAGTCGCATGCCAAACCCTTGCAGGGCGAGGAGCAGCAAGACGTCAAACGCCGTGATAATAATGGCCCACTGAATCGGGATGTGGAACAACATGTTCAACGCAACCGCGCTGCCGAGGGCCTCGGCCAAATCGGTCATACAGATCGCGAGCTCCATCGAGATCCAATTTGGCCAGCGGGTCCAATCGGGAGACCAATCACGGCTACATTGTGCGAGATCCTTGCCGCTGGCGACGCCCAAACGGGCAGCGATGAGCTGCAAGAAAATCGCCATCAAACTGGCAAGCGCCACCACCCAAAGGAGGCCGTATTTGAATTGTGCTCCACCGGCTAGATCGGTGCCCCAATTACCAGGATCCATATAACCGACACTCACCAGAATGGCCGGTCCTACGAATGCCCGCCACTGCCGGAAAAAACCCGCTTTGACGGGTGGTACCTCAACTGAACCGTGTACGCCCTCCAATGAAAGGTGCACGGCATGCGGCTCATCGAGTTTAGTCGGTCCATCGACTTTGGTCGGTCTCTCACTCATAGATGCGAACGTCCCGTACAAGGCTCAGGTCGGGCCCTGTGCTTCTAAGATTAAAACCTAGTTATTAGATGACACAGAAAATGTTAGATTGGGCTGAATTCATTTACAAGGACTAAATTCATTTATAAGAGCTAACCAATGCCTTTTCAGGCCATGAGCAAGCGTCGCCCGGAAAAAGGGGTGTCAGGAGCGGCGTTGAAACGGTCTCGAATCAGATGTCGCTCCTGCGGAGTTGGACATTCCTTTGGCGATCCGAGGTCCAAAGATCGGCTATAAAGGTGAGACTCCTACGGAGCCTTTTTTCAAAAACGTCCCGACAGGTGCAAATACTGAACGGCGCTGAATTGCGGTTAGAATCGTCCAGCAGATTCCTGTCGATTCGTGATTTCAATTCGCGTAATTCGCGGCTTTCATTCGCGTCGATTCGCGGTTTTTTATCGGCGGCTGTTCGCGGTTTGCCCTTTGAACGCGTGTTCCCGCGCCAGCATCGCTAGCTTCCGTTCCGTTCCCCACTGGTAACGGCCGAAGTCGCCACTGGCTCGAATCACCCGATGACAGGGAATCAATATCGCTACCGGATTTGCGGCCACAGCCGACGCCGTCGCGCGCACGGCCGACGGAGTGCCTACTTTCTCCGCCAGCGAGTGGTATGGGATTACGAGGCCGGACGGGACATCGATCAGGGCTCGCCATATTTGGAGTCGAAGCGACGATCCTTTCAACAATAGGCCGAGTCGGCGTTTCGGCGCGTCGCCATTCAAGCGGGCGTTAATTTCATCGCGAATTTCTGCGACCGCCGCCGGATCATGGTGCAAAGCTGCCTCTGGCCAACTATTTCTCAGTTCGATCAGCGCTTGCTTGGCGTTCTGCACAAAAGAAAATCGGCAGATCCCGCGCGCCGTCGTCGCTAGAAGAGCTGAGCCAAGGACAGTGTCGACCAGGGCCCAATGGATCTGGAGTCCGGCGGAATTCTTAAATTCTCCGGGCGTCATATGATCTACCGTCAGGAAAAGGTCGTGTAACCGGGAGGGGCCAGAAAGCCCGACAGATGCGGCTGTGTTTAATAGCGAATTAGACTCTCGTAGGAGCGCTTTAGCGTTCGTCAGAGTGATGAACTGCACAAACTCTTTGGGTGTTAAACCCACGAATTCAACAAACAGACGATGAAAATGGAATTCGCTCATCACTAATTCCCGAGCCACTTCAGCCAATGCCGGCTGATCTTCGGACCGGCTGACCAGCAGCTGAATCGCCCGCTCCATTTTCCCGAAATGCGAAGACGGATTTTTCATTCTGCTTATGGAGGCATCCAAACCGGCAGACGCACGATTTTCTTTGGACTGGCTGGATTCGGTCATAGTCGACACTATCAGCCCATGGCAACTAACCGACCCGTTTCTTGCTATAACTGGATCCGGTGGAAGAAGTAACTACCAAGCGCTAAGAACAGAATCGCGGCAAAGCCCAGAACAGCAAAATCTGTGACCAGGCCGAAGTGCGAGGATCCTAAAAAAGCAGCCCGGAGACCATCGATTCCGTAGGCGAGTGGATCAATTCTCGCGATCGCTTCCAAAACCGGCGGCGCATTCCGCAAAGGGTAAAGTGCCCCCGAAAGGAAGTAGATCGGCATCACCAAGAAATTCATCACCAACTGAAATCCCTGGAAGTCTGACAGCAGGGACGCAATCGCGGTCCCGAGTGCGGTAAACGAGAACCCGATCAAAACCATAAAAGTGAACGCAACCGGGACGAACGTCCAGTTGACCGGCCGAAACCCCGCAACTACGCAAACGATTACCACGATTAGACCTTGGATCACAGCGACGGTTGCGCCTCCAAATGTCCGGCCGAGCATGATCAGAACTCTTGGCACTGGCGCGACCATGGTCTCCTTGAGAAACCCAAACTGTCTGTCCCAGATCAGCTCGATCCCGTTGAACATCGCCGTGAAAAGAATCGTCATCCCGACCACGCCGGGAGCCAGAAATTGCAAATAGCTCCCTTCACCGGCTTTCTGGAAGATCGGCCCGAACCCGAACCCGAGTGCGATCAAATACAGGACAGGTTGACCGAGAGAAGACACGATACGCGAACGCGATCGCACATACCGTTTCAACTGTCGGATCCAGAGTATGTAGATGGAGCTCACCGGAATTTAAAACACACGCAAAGACGCAAAGGCGCAAAGAAAAGACGAGACAGTTAGAAATGAATCAGGTGGAAGCTGTTAGTCGGTGTCCACTTCGTTTGCCAAAATTGTGCGACCGATCGAGGTCTTCATCGATTTCCGTCTTACCTTTGCGTCTTTGCGTGAGATTTTTTCTTTCTTCATCTGCGGAACATCTTTGCCATGTTTCGCATATGATCGAGCGAAGAAACTTCTTCTTCCCGAATCGCCGATCCGGTTAAACTAAGGAAAGCTTGCTCAAGGGACTCCGAGCTCGTGGCCGATTTCAGCTCCGCGGCGGTCCCCTCAGCGATGATCCGGCCGTGATCGATGATCGCGATCCTATCCGCAACTCGTTCCGCCTCTTCCATGTAATGAGTGGTCAAGAAGACAGTGACTTGCTCGTCTTGGTTGAGCACTCTGACTTGAGACCAGAGCTGATGCCGCGTTTGCGGATCTAGTCCCAGAGTTGGTTCATCAAGAAAGATGATCTTGGGCGTATGCAGCAGGCAACGCGCGATCTCTAAACGGCGCCGCATGCCGCCGGAAAATTCTTTAACGAAGGAATCTCTGCGATCCCAAAGGCCAAAGACATTCAATAGGCGAGGAATGCGTTCCCGCCGAACGCGCTTTGGCACATGATACAAAACGCCGTGGAACTCGATATTCTCGTAAGCAGTGAGTTCCGTATCCAGACTCGGATCTTGGAACACAATCCCGATCTGTTTGCGCACCTGGTTGGCGTGCTTTGCCGGATCAAGACCATCGATCTGCACCGACCCGCTGGTTGGTGACAGCAAAGTTGTTAACATCTTGATCGTGGTGCTCTTTCCCGCTCCGTTCGGGCCCAGGAAAGCAAAAATTTCCCCTTTCTTAACGTTAAACGTAACGTCTTGAACGGCAGGAAAATCCCCAAAACGCTTAGTCAAATTCTGGACTGAGATCATCATCCCCTCGCCGTGAAGCTCTAAGATGTCGCGATGAGAACGTCAAACGGTAGGAGCTAGGAGGTAGAATCTAGGAGCTAGGAGAGGTGTCGCTCCGTAAATCGTCCTCGTACTCGTCGTCGTCCTCGTCCTCGATTGGGTTTGGGGCGAGCAGCTGTGTGAGTACCCATCGTGAGTTATGCCGAGCGCGAACTCTTCGTTCTGCGAATCTTATAAAGCCGGAAACCTGCCGAGCGAGCAGACGTTCGCGGGAGCCGCCTGCCGCCAAGCTACATAGCTGCCAACTTATAAAGCGGCTCCCCTCCAGGCGCTGGGTATCACACATTCAGTCGGCATAACCCTATCGAGGACGAGGACGACGAATACGAGGACGATTCTCGCGGCGACACCCCTAGCTCCTAGATTCTAGCTTCTCCCTCCTAGCTCCCAAAAAAATGCTCCCGAGCTAAGCACCCGGGAGCAAATTCTTTGTTAAGTTAAACAGGAAATGGATTACCGACGTCCGCCGTGCCAGCCGCCATGCCATCCTCCACGCCAACCGCCGCGCCAGCCACCCCAACCGCCACGCCAGCCCCAGCCGCCACGCCAACCCCAGCCACCATGCCAGTAGCCCCAATAAGGACGTCCCCAGCCCCAACCGCCATACCAATATGGATATGGATAGTAAGCGGGACCGTAATAAGGACCCCCGTAATACGCAGGGGCAACCGCAACAGCTACGCCCGCGTCAGCTTTAGTGGACACAAAGCAAAAAAGACCGGCGACAGCGAGGATCAATAATAGAAACCTCTTCATCAATTTACTCCTCTTATTTCAACGCAAACATAACACTAAACATGCCTGCGGGCGAGGGTTTGTCCTCGATCGTACAGGCGGGCCACTTAATCAGACGCGACCGATCACCCTCTAGTTACAGGCGGGCAAACCCGGGATTTTGCCTTCGACCTGCCGAAAAACTCATTTCCACTTGACGCCCCAGGCAGAGAACAGCATCTTCTCGCTCTTTTCCAAAAGGGGTCCTATGTCTAGAGTCTGCAGCATCACCGGCGCGAAACCCACGAAGGGACATGTCATCCATCGTCGTGGTATGGCTAAGAAAAAGGGCGGTGTGGGTCAACATGTCACCGCCAACACACCACGGCTTTTCGTGCCGAATCTTAAGACTCGGCGGATCTGGGTGCCCGAGCTCGATCGTTTCGTTACGGTGAAGTTGAGTGCACGAGCGCTCAAAACCATCGCCAAGAACGGTGCCTATCAGACGCTCAAAACGGCCGGCTTAGTTTGAGTTTTCTATCCACCGCCTGCACCGTTCATCCTGCGGTCTAAAGGAGGAACGATACAGGCTATGGACAAGCGAAAAATTATTCCGGTAAGCGTCTTGACCGGGTTCTTGGGAGCCGGAAAGACGACGCTCGTAAATCACATTCTCCGAGAG
>DASUWQ010000413.1:0-6124 GCA_036378375.1 Chthoniobacterales bacterium | reverse complement strand
CGCACACCCAGTTCGCGCATTCCATGACAGCCGTCATGAAATGTCGCCGATGCCTGGAACTGACTGCCCACATTGGTCACTCCCAGTTTATCGACCAGAAACTCGGAAAATTCGTAAGTTCGTTGAGCGAGTTGATTGACGATCTCGGCCTGTTGACTGCCAGCAAACAATTCCCGATAAAAAACTCTGATCATGGTCGCACATGAGCCCGATGGAACTACTACCACTTCCTTCTCCGACAATCGCTCCACCACTTTGCTGGCGACCTGCTTTGCCTCCGGCCAGTAACCCGCGTTAAACGCGGGTTGTCCGCAACAAACCACGGCCCCATCAAAGTCGACGTCGTGCCCCAAATGCTCTAACACCCGGACAACGCTGAGACCGACTTGAGGATAAAACAGGTCGATATAGCAAGGTATGAATAGGGAGATTTTCACCGCAGGAACGCTTCCGGCAGGCCACCATCCACCGCGATGATCTGTCCTGTCGTCTTCGCTAACCGGCCGGACAACAAAAGAAAATAGGCTTCGGCTTGGTCCTTCGGCAGGATCGGCTCCCTTAATAGACTGCGTTCGGCATAGAATCGAGAGAGCTTATTGACCAACGAATCGGTCGACTCGTCTTCAGAGAATGGTACCTGATACTTGGTTAAGGAAGAGACGACCCGGTCCCGCGGAAACATCGTGCTCCCCTGCACCACCGTCGCCGGGGCCACCGCATTTACCCGGCCGAGCGGCGCTAATTCGATCGCCAACTCTCTGACCAAATGGTTCAGCGCGGACTTGCTAACGTCGTAAGCAAAACTGCCTTTCTTTGAGACAACCGCGTTGGCGCTGGAAGTTAATACGACCGAGCCTGGCAGCCTTTGATCTCTCAAGATTTTGCCAAATTCATCCGCGACCACATACGATCCGGTCACATTTACATCGAGGGTGAACCGGAACTTTTCATCGGGGATACGACCGGCGCTGTCTGGCGGTACAAAAACTCCGGCGGTCACCACCAAGTCATCAACCCCGCCGTACGCCAGCACCGATTGTTTAAGAAGGTTACGTGCCTTCTCCCGATTGGTGATATCCGCGGACACGCCCACGGCCGGACCGCACCGAGATATTCCGGAGCCGGCTACGCCGATACCCTCTCCTAGCTTTTTCGTGATTTCATTGGCGGTCCCAGCGGCGGCCTCCACGGAAAGGTCTGCCGAAACCACCTGCGCGCCCTCTCCGGCGACTCGATGCGCTAATTCCTTGCCGATACCGCTGCCGGCTCCTACCACCAATATCACCCGCCGCGCTAACTCTTTCTCCGGAGGCATCCGGCGGAGTTTGGCCTCCTCCAGTTGCCAATACTCGATATCAAAAGCTTCCTGGACCGGTAAAGCGATATACGAACTGATCGCTTCCGATCCCCGCATAACTTCGATGGCGCAGTTATAGAATTCCGCCGTGACCCGGGACTCACTTTTATCCTTACCCCAAGCGATCAGGCCAAGCCCGGGAATCAACACCACAGTCGGATTGGGGTCGCGAATTGGTGGTGAATCGTCGTGTCTGCACTCACGATAATATCTTTCGTAATGTCCCCGGTAGGTTCCTAATCCCAACTCCAGCAACGAGCTTAGGCGTTCGACATCCTTCGAGGACGGATCCCAATCGACATAAAGCGGTTGGATCTTCGTTCGGAGGAAATGGTCGGGGCAAGAAGTTCCCAACGCAGCTAACCGGCTAGCGTCGTGACTGTTGACGAAACGCAGAACGTTCTCGTCATATTGCAGCGTTGCCACCAAACGTTTTGTTCGCCCGATTTGACCACGCAACCAAGGCAGCAGCGCGAAGAGGATTTCTTCCCGATCCGCATCGGAAACCTCAGAATGTTTCTGGCCTCCAAAAGTCTTATCGCCTTTATCTCGGGAGGCGATGTATTCCGCGGCCCGCTCGATTAAGCTCAAAGAAAGCTCGTAGCACTCTTTGTCATCGTCGGCCCAATTGATCAAACCGTGCTGCCCCAGAATCGCTCCTTTTGCTTTCGGATACTGCTGACACATGGCGTGCAGTTTCAGCCCCAAATCGAACCCAGGCCGTTGCCACGGCAACCAAAATACGTCGTCGCCGTAAATCTCTTTGGTCAGTTTTTCGCCGTCCTTGGCCGCGGCGACCGAGATCACGGCATTGGGATGGGTGTGATCGACATGCGGGTATGGAACAAACCCATGCAACGGCGTATCAATCGAGGCGGCGCGCGGATTCAGGTTGAACGTGCAGTACGGGTACGCGGCAACCATCGAATCTTCCACCTCCGTCTTAAGCCCTCTATTTGGCGAAGCCTCATAAACCGCCCGCAACCGTTCCAAGCCTCGCATATAGAGACTGGAGAAATTCTCCTTTTTCGAGGTTCGCAAATCACCCCCTGAACCCTTGACCCAGAGCACCTCGACTTTTTCGCCGGTCAACGGATCGGTCTGCTGCAACTTGGACGAGGTATTGCCGCCACCCGTGTTCGTGATTCGCTGATCCGAACCCAAAAGATTTGACCTGTAAATCAGGCGTTCGACCGGATCCAAAGCGGTCGCCTTTGCGTCATCCCACAAGTAATCAACAAAACGTGTCTTCATTTGGTTAAACTTTCGTATCTTTGCAGCGCATCGGCCCAAGGCGCGGCGTCCTCGGGCTCGAACTCCTCGATCGTGTAAGAGTTACGAATCACTTCTCGTAAATCTTTCAAGGACCCAAGTTCGCCGGAAGCCACGGCTTGGATCAAAATATTCCCCAACGCCGTCGCTTCCACCGGTCCCGCTGTCACCAGCATATCCGCGGCGCTTGCAGTTAAGCGGTTCAGGAGACGGTTTTGACTGCCTCCTCCCACCACGTGCAACACCTTAATCTCAATACCCAACATTTGCTCCAGCTGAGTAAGCTGAGAAGCATAGCTCAGCGCCAAGCTCTCCAGGATGCAACGAGCCAACGCTCCCGGCGTCTCCGGAATCGGTTGGCCGGTTCGTCGGCAAAAATTCTGCATCTTTGCGATCATGTTGCCGGGTTTCAGGAACTCCGGTTCATTCGGATGAATTATCGAAACCAAGGCGGGCGCATTCTCCGCTTCGTTGACTAGAGCCGGATAATCGATATCAGCGCCGTTTTGAACCATTTCCCGCCGTGTCTCCTGCAGGATCCAGAGGCCGAGAATATTCCTTAAAAAACGAACGGTCCTCTCGAAACCGAGTTCATTGGTGTAATTATTCGAGAGACATGCTTCTCCCAGAAAAGGCTTGATCAGCTCGACGCCGAGCAACGACCAAGTACCCGAGCTAAGGTAAGCCCAGTTCTCTCCTTTTGCCGGGACGGCCGCAACCGCAGCACCGGTGTCATGCGAACAAGTCGCAAAAATTGGGAATGATTTGAGGTTAAGACGCCCTGCTAACTCTGCGTTCAACGCTCCAATCCGAGTTCCAGAATCAACCACTGGGGCAAAGACTCTTTCAGGCAATCCCAACAAATCGATGAGACGCCCGGACCAGCGGTTTTCGACCGGACTAAAAAGCTGCGACGTACTGACGTAACTTCTCTCCACACACGCTTCCTGGCACAACAAAAAGTGGACGTAATCGGCAATGCCCAGGAAATGCTTAGCGATTTCAACTAATGGACGCCGATTCAGGGCATCATCATAAAGTTGATACAACGTATTGATCTGCATGAACTGAACGCCGGTCTCGCTGAAGATCAGGTCTTTGCCCGCCAGCTTCGTGAAGTTCGGGAATGTTGTATCGGTCCGCGCGTCGCGATAATGAAATGGCAGGCCCAGGAGCGGTTCTTTCTCGGAGAAATAAGCGTAATCGACGCCCCAGGCATCAACGCTGAGCCCGTCTATCTCCTCCGTCTTTTTTCCGACGGCGCTGAGACCGTTCTGGATTTCGTCGTAGAACTTTAACAGGTTCCAGCGCAGGGACCCATTCACCACAGTTGGTCCAGTAGGGAAGCGATGGCATTCTTCCAATCGAACTTTACCATCCGCTACTTTTCCCAGTACGACTCGGCCGCTCTCGGCGCCGAGGTCGCAAGCGACATAGTTTTTCGCGCTACTCATAGGGGGATCGGCTAGAGAGCTTCCCGGTTCAAAGGGAAGGTGACTCAGCACGCGTACACTCATCAGCTGGAGCAGCCTTGCTTGCAAGGGACAAGCGGCAGGGGGGCATCGCTCACCTTTTCGGCCTCGTACTCGTGCTCTGCTCGTCCTCGTCCTCGTGCTCGAAAGGTTCCAGGCATTCCCCAAAGTAATCAGTAAGCAGTAATCAGTGGGTCAGTAGTCAGAGACGCACTCCCGACTGATTACTAGGGAACCGAGCGCGATCGGGCACACATAAGTTAAAACACCATTAAATAACGTTTATATATATAGTTGTATTTTCTGACGCTTCTGTTAAACCTTGCCGGCATGGGCGCAACCAACAATCCCAGCAATTCGACCAACCCGACCTTTAATCTAGGCGATAAGATAAAATCACTAGTCGAACCCGCTCTCACCGATCTTGGCACAAAGATCCCGGGGTTCGGCTGGGTCGTCGGAGCATTTGAATCAATTAAAGAATGGTTCCAAGCCAGCTCCGATTACGAAAAAGCGAACGATGCTAAGATCGGGGCGGAAGCGCAGAAGGAGTACAAGCTGGCAGGGGATGGTCACAGCAAACTCGCCGGCGAGGAAGTTCTGAGCACTGTGCTGGCACAGACCGGTTTCAAACAAGCATCATGGGGAGTCGATATGGCCGGCATGATCGATCGATTCACCGAGAATCCCGCCGAACACGAGCAGAAAGCGCAAAAGCTAACCTTCGATGATATCAGAAGAGATGCGCAAAAGGAGACACCGCACATAAGTCCAAGCATCCCTCTGGGGCGAGGCAACACGCCTTGATTGCGCACTGCAGACTCGTGTCGCTATTCTCATATCGGAGCTTGGCGTTTCCTAGACCTAAACAACCTCCGCAGAAGCAAAATCTTAGCTTCGCAGAAGCGAAATCTTAGCTCCGTAGGAGCGAAATCTTTCTAGCTGCGCTGCCCAGAAAATAGCAGTAGCTCCGTAGGAGCGACATCTGCGCGTCTCCTGTCCCGGCATCGCGAAAAAACCCATCTCTTGCACCCAGTTTCTGCCTCGTGATTGCTCGTTTAGATGCCGCTCCTACGGAGCTATCCGCCACTTGGAATCGTCAGCTATAAAGATTTCGCTCCTACGGAGCTTAGAACGCCCTCCTGGCCGTCCGATCAAAAACCGAACGCAGCCAACGCAAAAACAAAAATGGCGAACGCGATACAATAAACGCCGAAGAACCGCCAACGGCCGGTCTCGAGCCAGCGTGACAACAAGCGCAGCGCGAGCAACCCGGCGATGAAGCTCGCGACCATCCCGATAACCCCCGGTAACGCCATCGATACCAGACTGGAAACCTTGGTGGCCTCTGGATGGGTTTTCATTAAGCGCAAGAGCTCTCGGGCAATAGCCGGAGGCGTAATGACCACAGCTAAAGCAAAGCTAAACACTTCCATCCGCATTCTACCGATAGCAGCAAGCAATCCCGTAGAAATCGTCGTTCCGGAACGCGAAAGTCCCCGGAAAGGGATACAGACTCCCTGCACTGCACCCACCAGGCAAGCGGTAGAGTTTGAAATATCATTGCCCTGCCCTGGTCCAGGTTCGCGGATACCGGACACAATGACTAAGATCCCGGTTATCAGCAGAGCCGTTCCCAACAGCGGTAATTGAGCGAACAACGTCTCCATATCGCCGCCCTTCAGAAAAACCTTTTCGATCAAAAGCTCTAAGGCGAACCCGACAATGGCGGTACAGATCGTTGCCAGAACCACGTGCCGCACGGTCGTAATGAACGCTGCACCGCTGGAAAAGTAGCTCCGGCGCCAGGCATTCCAGAAATAGACGATGACAGCAAACATCGTCCCGGTATGCAACATCACGAGTATAAAGGTCCATTCCGGGCTGGATGGATCCAATCCCAGCAACTTCTCGACAACAATAACGTGAGCAGAGCTAGATACCGGCAGCAATTCGGCGGCGCCCTGTACCAGTCCCAACAGCAGGATTTGCAGCAAATGTTCCAGCATGAATTTGTGTCCTG
>DASUWQ010000412.1:0-3164 GCA_036378375.1 Chthoniobacterales bacterium | reverse complement strand
AATTGACTCGGCGGTCTGAAGATCGGGCAGCGGACCAGGCGCGTTCATTCAAAATCGTTCCAAATATCGCTCCCCACGCTCATGGATCGGTTTTGGTGTCAACTGGCAATACGCAGGTGATTTGCGCAGTGTGCCTCGAGGAGACCGTGCCCCGCTGGATGAAGGAGCAGAACGTTTCCGGAGGCTGGATTACGGCAGAATATTCGATGCTCCCTTATTCGACCCTTACCCGGCGGCCACGAGATATTTCAAAGGGAAAGCTGGACGGTCGTGGGGTTGAAATTCAACGGCTGATCGGGCGCTCTCTCAGAGCGGCGATCGATCTAGATTTGCTCGGTCAGCGCACACTTTGGATCGACTGCGATGTGTTGCAGGCCGATGGGGGAACTCGCACCGCAGCGATTTCAGGGGCAACCGTAGCAACTGCGCTCGCCTTTGCCAAAATGGTGGCGGCCGGCACCTTGGAACAATGGCCTTTGCGTTCCCTGGTGGCTGCCGTCAGTGTCGGGATAGTGGACGGTAAGGTATTTGTTGACTTGGACTACGAGGAAGATAAAAGAGCCGCCGTTGACCTTAATTTGGTGATGACTCATCGCGGAGAATTTATTGAGATTCAAGGGACGGGCGAAGAAGCGACCTTTTCTGGAACTGATCTTTCCGGGATGTTAGCCGCCGGTCAACAAGCGATTGCAGGGATCATTGGGCATCAAAGACGGATTCTGAACGATCTGGTGCCTGAAATTCCCAGAATAGAATAGTACAGAGGCAAATACTTAGTGAAACGCGCTTTAATCACTGGAATCACGGGGCAAGACGGTTCGTACCTGGCGGATTTTTTACTCGGCAAAGGGTACGAGGTTCATGGAATCATTCGTCGGGCCAGCACCTTCAACACCGCACGGATCGACCATCTCTACCAGGATCCTCATGTGCACGGGGTCCGGTTATTTCTACATTACGGCGATTTGGCCGATTCGGTGCACTTGGTAAAACTGCTCTATAATCTGCAGCCAGATGAGATCTATCATTTGGGTGCTCAGAGTCACGTTCGCGTCAGCTTCGACATCCCGGAGTACACAGCGGATGTTACTGGGATAGGAACGATCCGAATTCTAGAGGCTGTTCGTGAAGCTGGTGTTAAACCCCGTTTTTATCAGGCTTCTAGCAGCGAGATGTTCGGCAAAGTACAGGAGGTGCCGCAAACGGAGAGAACGCCATTTTGGCCGCGAAGTCCGTACGGCGTAGCCAAGGTTTTTTCTTACTGGGCTACCGTCAATTATCGGGAAAGCTACGCCTTACATGCCAGTAACGGGATCCTTTTTAATCACGAAAGCCCTCGGCGAGGGGAGACTTTTGTAACCCGGAAGATCTCGCGGGCAGTTGCTCGAATTAAATGCGGCTTGGATAAGGAGTTGTATCTTGGGAACCTGGATGCCAGACGCGATTGGGGATACGCACCTGAATACGTCCAAGGAATGTGGCTGATGATCCAGCAAGATCGTCCCGACGACTACATCTTGGCAACAAACGAGACCCACAGCGTCCGGGAATTTGTAGAGGTCGCTTTTGAGCGGGTTGGCTTGGACTGGAAAGAGTTTGTCAAACACGACCAGAGATATGAGCGCCCCTCCGAAGTTGATTTGCTGATCGGTGACGCGACCAAAGCGAAAAAGATGTTGAACTGGGAACCGCAGGTCAGATTTGAAGAACTCGTTCGCATCATGGTCGATGCGGATTTGGCTTTGATTGAGGCCCAGCACGAGACGGCGAAGTCGGAGTGAGGGGGCGAAAGGAGCGAGTGGGCGAATAACCGACTCGAGGCGCGAAGCGACAGCTGGAGGGGAGCCGCTTTTGAAACGCACCTGAAATCTGACGATATTCTTTCCAGAGCGAGGGAGGCCGAGTAGCGTGTTAAACAGGCGGCTCCCGGGAATTACCGCACACGATGTTTTGTCCATCGTTCGGTCCGGAGATTATTCATCCGCATAACGGGCCGATAGACCTAATGCGCGTTGAGACGTTCCCGGGAGCCGCCTGTTTAACGAAGCTTGCGGTCATAAAACGCGTCGGGACAAATATCGTGGGGTCTTTTGTTACGACCCAAAGCGGCTCCCCTCCAGGCGGGCCGCGTCGCCGTTTCGCCCGTTCGCCAACTACCTGGCCAAACACTCTTCGAGCTTCTGCGCGAAGGTTTCTTGTTTCAAATCCTTGCCGATAAAGACGAGTTGGCTGAAACGCGGTTCTTCCTTTTCCCAGAGCCGATCCCAATAGATCGTGAACCGGTTGTTAACCCCATGGAACACCGCGCGTCGCGGGTTACCGCTGACCCAGATGATTCCTTTAGCCCGATAAACCTGGCTTCCTTCGCAGATGGACTGCAGTTGCGTATCAAACTCTTCAATTTCGAATGGCCGATCGAACTTGAACGAGAAGGAATTGATGTCGGAATGATCGCCGTTCTTCAGTTCGTTTAAAAATTCCGGATCTACAGAAAGCTTATGATCAAGGTTGAAGACTTCGACATCGAGCAACTCCTTCAAATTCACCTTTGATTGCTCCGTCCGGAAAATCCGAGCGAAAGGATTGACAGCCGTTAACGACTCTTCCAGCGCTGTAAGTTCCTGCCGACTGACCAGATCCGTCTTGTTTAACAGAATAAAGTCCGCGAGCGCAATCTGCTCTTTCGCGACCGCCGTTTCCTCGAGTTGTTGGAGGATGTTCGCTGCATCGACCAGGGTGATGATCGAATCGAGGCGCGCATATTGTTGAAGTTGGGGGACGTTCAGAAAAGTTTGCGCTACCGGACCGGGGTCGGCAATCCCGGTGGTCTCGATCAGGATATAGTCCAGATCGGTTCTTTTGAGCAATTTTTGAATGCCTTTGACCAGGTCTTTTCTGATGGTGCAACAGATGCAACCGTTGCTCATCTCGACCACATCTTCGGTCTCGGTCTGAACTAATTGGCCATCGATGCCAATCTCTCCGATCTCGTTGATGATTAGACCAAATTTGTATTCCGATTGCTCTCGGAGAATGTGATTTACGAGCGTCGTCTTTCCGGCTCCCAAGAACCCGGTCAAGACGCTTACCGGAATAATTTTTCGCTTGTCCATAGCCTGTATCGTTCCTCCTTTAGACCGCAGGATGAACGGTGCAGGCGGTGG
>DASUWQ010000411.1:0-9654 GCA_036378375.1 Chthoniobacterales bacterium | reverse complement strand
AGGGGCTTTATCTCCCTGGATAAGTCAGGCTACGTTCGGGAGCCTCGCCCCACCAAATTGGACTATGTTCTGGACTTGATCAGGGCTTGTTCTTGCTCAATCAGCTGCTGCCAAATCTCCCGATGTTTTGGCTCGTAGCGGTGATCTTGGAATTCGGCCATTTTGCGGCGCAAAATGATCAGCCGTTCCAGTAGGGTGTTGCAGTCAGTATAGACTTCTCGCAAGAAACGGACGGCGGCGGCGTCGCGTTCCCAAATCAACCCGAACGAGTTCAAGAAATCTGCGGCGTATTGGATGTCGCCGCGGTCGTTATGTTGCCAGATGTCCGGGGCTGGTTCCGGAATATCCAACAGAAGAGGGGCCAGGTAGAGGTTCTGGAACATGCCTCGGCGGTATTTTTCGGCGGCAGCTTTTTCTTCGTCTCGGTCGACCAACGATAAGGCCCAGGCGAACTGAAATCCGGGATCCTCGATATCATTGGGATAATTCTTTTGATACCAGGAAAAGTACTCTTGAGACTCATCGATCTGTCCGGCTAAGAGCTGCAACAAGGGGATGAGAAAACGTACGCCGGGATGGTCGACCGGATTGGTGCTGAGAAGATGTTCCCCCATTTGGATCGCCTGCCCCAGATCTCCTCGTTGCCAAGCAGTTAATACTTGTCCGTGCAGAGCGCGAACATAACAGCTCGTTTCCCCAGGTACGTGGAAGGCGACGGAATTCGCGGCGGCGTTAGCAAACTTTTCCGCGGCGGAATCGACATTGCCATCTTGCAGCTCGAGGTCGGCGAGCTCGACCATGGCTTCGGGAAAATTTTCAGACAACTCCAGGGCTTTGGCGAGAAGCGCTCGTTTCTTGTCGATCGACCGCAGATGTTTCAGCGCTTGAACTAGTCCCTGCGCGATGGCCTTTGGTCCCAAAGAGGTCAAAAACGTTTGCGCGGAGCCGGCGACCATGGAGTCGAGACGCTGACGTATGGCCTCCTGCTGCGTCGGATCGGCTTCTCCACGATCATTGTCGACCAGTTGTACCTCGCAGTGGTAATCGCGCGAGAGACCTTGCCAAACGGATTCGTCCCATTCTTCAAAGTCGGGGATTTGAATCTCATCGGGTATGCCTCTTTCCTGGAAAAGCCGGTGGATCAATATCTCGGCCCGTCTCTGATCGAGTTCGCGGATAAATTCGTAGCCGATCAACATCCCCGTGTAGCGATGAATGACATAGAGGCAGGTCGGGAGAATGAACATCGATCCGAAAGGAGTTGGTGAATCGAGGTCGAACCAATCGAGCCGCCAAGTCTCTCGGGTTGCGCGCAAAGGCTGAATCATTGCCAATCGATTGCCATCTTCTGACGGCGATTGAACTTATCGGTGTAAAAAAGCTCGCGGTTAGTGATACCAAATTCGTGGACCATCTTGGTGACCTTAACGTCGAAGCAACAGTACTCCGCGATATCGAGCACTCGCTTTTCGCGCCACCATTTAATCGCGTCTACACCGCCGGCAGTCTTTCCGACTCCCAAAGTCGCCATGGCAAGGTTATCGAGGTTGGGTTTGCTGCCGATCCGCTTTTCGACTTCCATTAAGATATCCAACGTCCGCAGCTGGTGGGGTAAGTCGAGGATGGTATAGCCCATGAGTACCTCGTAATCGAAGTTCACGATGTTGAACCCTACGACCAAGTCTGCCTTGAGCAATTGATCAATCAGTTCATTGACTCTTGCTTCGGAGTAAATCCGGTATTGTCCCAAAGCGGTGCTATAGGTAACGCCGATCGACATCTTCATGTCCTGTTTGTTGTGCCAACCGCCAGCGTCGTTGGCAGTTCGTTGTGTCTCCAGGTCGAAATAGACCACATCCATAGAAAGCATTTCACCACAGAGACACAGAGTGCACAGAGGAAAAAGGTCCGCAGATTACACAGATTACGGAGATTTCGCTTTGGGCCTTGATTGAGCGGTCTGGTCAAGAGAACCGCCGTGTAATAGCAGTGTTGTCAAATCGTGGCGACTGCCGAGTTCGAAGCCAAATCTGTGTAATCTGCGAATCATCCTCTCTGTGTCCTCTGTGTCTCTGTGGTGAATCCTGCTTTCTCAGAAGCTGCCGGCATCGAACCGGTATAGGTTCTGCAGCCCGGTGATGCTGTATTCTTCGACCACGGTTCCGTCCGATAAGTAGACTTTCATGCCGCTGGTGCCATTCGCTTCCCATTTGACCTGATCGACACCTTTGGTTTTGGAAATTTGAAGCAGGGGCAGCCCGTCGCTGGTTGCCAGATGGACGCCTTGATCGTCGGCGATCGCGCTTAGCGAAAAGTTAGGTTGGCGCGTGTTTTCCAAAGGATTGTTCTCGGGATGGATCAGCAACGGCGGTGAATCTGTTTTGGTGTCAGCTCGGACAACGGTTCCCGCGCGAACATCGAAGAATTGATGAGGCACGAGCGAACGATCGAACCATTTCTCCCATACGGATTGCTGATCCTTAGCGGATTGAAAATGCAACCCGATCACCCGATCACCTGGATTCAGATCGGCGTCCAGGAGCAGGTCACTATTGCTTTTCGAGGCAGACAGTTGGCGAATTTTCGGCAGGCCATCCGGCGGGGTTAAATCTTTACTAGTTTTAGCTGCGAGATCGATTTGCCTTAGCGAGGTCTTCGGTCCATTCCCGATCAGCAGCCAAATTTGATCTCCGGTCCCAGCGCAAAGGTCAAGGAGTTCGCCCGGTTCATCCAGTTCGACCGGAACCAGATGATCACCTTCGGTCCGCCACAATTTCCCATTCGGACTCGCGACAACCAGCGAAGTGCCTAAGAGAGCGCACCGGTTGATGTCTGGTGTAGGCAGCGCGATCGTGGTTTTCTGGTCCGCCGTTTTGCATTGAATCTCCTTGTCGGTGACAACCGCCCAATTTGATCCCGAACGATCAGCGTCGCGGACATTGGGGGTCGCATTGCTTTCGGTGACCGTTCCATTCGGAACCGTAATGCTGGCGATATGGTCGGGGTAAATGGCCAGGAGGTTAGCCCCGTCCGATTTGAGCCGGATGATCCCTGGGTCCACTGAAAACCGTTGCGGTTTCATCGTAGCAGTGTCGATAATCAAAACTTCCTGGTGGCCGGAATCGGCTAATACTGCCAGAGATCGTCCGGCGAGCAGGGCTGGCGAACTGATGGTTTTGACTCTGAGATTTTGCGCATCGTCCACCCAATCATTCAGGTGATAAGCAACGCCAGAAACGTTAACGTCCTCTCCGATTAGCACGCCGCGGGCGAAATATTTTCCGGCGGAGACGGCCTTCCCCGTAGCATCCGCGCCGTCCCAATCAACAAACAATCCATTCAGCCCTGATTTGAACGAATCGACTTCGGCTGCCTGTTTTAGCACCCGCACCAGTTTTCCGCGCGTATCGTAAATTCCGAGACTAATCAGGCCTTCGACTGGCGGCGGGAGAAACATCAACTGCTTACCGGTTTCCTCGTTTTCTTCAGCCCCTGCTAAAAGCCGCGGCGCGAACCACGGCAAACTCAGTACAACGCAGACCCATACGGTGGGCAACTTCCGCCCGAGGATCCTCATAGATAATATTTCCACTGCAAGTCTGGGAACAGATTGTCACGCCATTCACAATTGGCCAGGAATTCTTCATCGATCACGCCTCCGCGAAGCTGATCGTACATTCGGGTAAGCCTCAGAATATGGGCCCGGGTTCGGGCGGCCGCATAGTCTTTTGCCGTTCCAGTCCTCATCAGGAATGCCCAATCACTCGATTGCGCCAGCAGTAGCTCCCGACCCAATTGGCGTAAGACTCGTTCTTTCCATTTTGCCGGCGTCTTTTCTACGGCCTCGGCGCATTCGGTCATTCGGCGGGCGGCGGCATGCAAATGGGGGTAGATCCAGCTGTTGCTCTCATCGAGCCAAACCTCCCAAAACCCACGGTTCCCCCAACTCGACGGGCTTGGTGAGATGACCTGCAGAGTGTCATGTTTTTCTAAATAATCGCTCGGCGTAATCAATTCGAAGGTTTTCTGGTCGTACACCGCTTTCCGGATGAACAGATTCAGAAATTGGGGGCCTTCAAACCACCAATGACCAAAGAGCTCGGCATCAAAAGGAGAGACAATGACCGGTTTGATGTTGGTGATGCTAGACAAGTGCTCGATCTGTTTTACCCGGCTAGCAACGAAATCGCCCGCGTGATGGTCGACCGCTCCGTGAGCCCAGCCCGGCACATAAGGTTGCTTGTTAACGGTGCGCCCCGTGATCCGGTGATATTTGATCCCAGTGAATTTTCTATGGCCGTCTCCCGGCAGGAAACGCCGCAGGTACTCCAGGTCGAGGTCAAAGCCGATATCTCGGTAGAAATCGCGATAAGCCGGATCCCCGGGATAGCCTTCTTGGGCGCTCCAGACTTGTTTGCTGGATTCTCTGTCTCGCCCGAAAACCGCTGGACCGGCTTGAGTAAAGCAGGGAGCATAGATCGCGTACCGCGGACGGGGCGACCCGAACATCAGTCCGTGAGCGTCCAGGACAAACCATCGCAGTTCGGCCGCTTGCAGCATTTGGTCCAGGCCCTGATGGTAGGCGCATTCCGGCAGCCAGATTCCTTTGGGCGCACGACCGAACGAGTTTACATACGCGTCCCTCCCGATGGCGATCTGGGCCCAGACGCTCTTGGGATATCGCTCCATCAGGGGGAGGAATCCGTGAGTCGCAGCGCAGGCGATGATCTCGATGAAGCCGGCTTCCTGGAAACGGCGAAAAGCGCCGACCAGATCGCATTTGAGATGGTCGGCGTAGATTTCCCGGCATTCGAGGAATCGGCTGTGATAGAAGCGAGCGAGATGATTGAAGTCGGGTTGGCTCTGGGTGCGATCGATTTCCGCTTTGGAGAGCGCGATTGCGCGGTCCAAATATTTCAAATAGCGCTCCCGCAGCAGCGGATCATCCAGCATGGCGCAGAGCGTGGGCGTCATTGACATGGCCAAGCGGAAGCGAACGCCGTCCCGAGCCAGTCCTTCGAACACCTGCCAGAGGGGGATGTAGGTCTCCGTAATGGCCTCGAAAAGCCAATCTTCCTCCAGGAAATCTGGATACTCCGGATGCCTTACGAAGGGGAGGTGGGCATGCAACAAGAGTGCGAAATAGCCTTTAGCCATAGGACTTGCGTTAAGGAGAGACCAATCCGGGGGAATGACAAATCACAAACAAGAAAATCGCACAATAAGGTCCTAAGGAATCATTTTCACAGCAAGGCCGCAAAGGCCACAAAGAGGGATTTTCGATTTTGCCCTCAGATCTTTGAGGCCTTCGCGGATGAATTCTTCATTCCAAAAAATTCGACGTTTACCAGCAAGAAAAAGCCCCGTAGGAGCGAAATCTTTATAGTTACGTCGTCAAAAGCCTTCGACAGCTCCGTAGGAGCTGCATCTAGTCAGTGCCTCGCGGTGGGGACCCACTGTAGATGTCGCTCCTACGAAGCTTGGCACCCATGGGGAACCGATGGCTATAACGATTTCGCTCCTACGGAGCTACTCAACAACAAAAAAGCGCCCGGAGGTCCGGGCGCTTTCTACAAATCGGCTCAATTCGGTACGGTTTACAGATCGAAATACATGAAGAATTCGTACGGATGCGTACGGAGACGAAGCGCATCGTAATCCTTCTTTTTCATTTCAATCCAGTTAGCGATGAAGTCTTTGTTAAAGACGTCGCCCTTAAGAAGGAATTCATGGTCTGCTTCTAAGGCATCCAATGCACCCGCTAACGAGTCGGGCACGCTAGGTACCTTGGCGAGTTCTTCCGGCGGAAGCTCATAAAGATTTTTATCAAGCGGGTCGCCCGGGTCGATTCGGTTTTGAATACCGTCCAGCCCAGCCAAGAGCAGCGCAGCGAACGCGATGTAAGGGTTAGCCGCGGGATCCGGAGTACGAAACTCGATTCGCTTGGCCTTCGGGTTTGGAGAGTAAGTCGGTATACGAATGGCGGCGGACCGGTTCCGGGCAGAGTAAGCGAGGTTAACCGGAGCTTCGAAGCCGGGGACCAACCGCTTATAGCTGTTCGTGGTTGGGTTAGTAAATGCGGTCAACGCACGAGCGTGCTTCAGAATACCGCCAATGTAGAACAAAGCCATTTCGCTCAATCCCGCGTACTTATCACCGGCAAACAACGGCTTACCACCTTTCCAGAGGGATTGGTGCGTGTGCATCCCGGACCCGTTGTCACCGAAGAGCGGTTTGGGCATAAACGTCACCACTTTGTTGTATTTCTTGGCGACATTTTTGGTGATGTACTTGTAATACATCATGTGGTCACCCATAATTTTGAGAGGAGCAAACCGGATATCGATCTCGGCTTGGCCTCCAGTCGCGACCTCGTGATGCTGGCGTTCGATGGGAATACCTGCTTTTTCCATCTCCAGACACATCTCGTTACGGATATCCTGAAGAGTGTCTGTAGGAGAAACCGGGAAGTAACCTTCCTTATGACGGATCTTATGGCCGAGGTTGGGGAACTCTTCTCTACCTGTATTCCAAACACCTTCGACGCTATCCAGAGCATGAAACGATGAATTCGCCGTGTAGTCGTAGCGAACGTCATCGAAGATGAAAAATTCAGCTTCCGGGCCGAAAAACGCCGTATCGGCGATCCCGGTGCTCTTTAAGTATGCCTCCGCCTTCTCGGCAACACCTCGCGGGTCGCGATCGTAAGGTTCCCGGGTGATCGGGTCTTTGATGGTGCAAATGAAACTCAGCGTCGGCTCTGCATTGTAAATATCTACCCAAGCGGTGTCAGCGTCGGGGATAACCAGCATGTCGCTAGCGTTAATGACTTTCCAGCCCCGGATGCTTGATCCGTCGAAACCAAGTCCGTCCGTGAAGAGATCTTCGCTGTATTCAGTAAGAGTCGTGGTGAAGTGCTGCCAGGTGCCTAAGAGGTCTGCAAACTTGAAATCAATCAGTTTGATACCTTGATCTTTAATCAATTGTGTTACTTCCGCTGGAGTCATAGATGGTAGTTATCAGTTATTTATATTTTGTATGCTTCTTTTTTGGAGGGTTTGTTGCGAAACTGCATGTTGCGGAATGGGCGCGCAAGGATTTAGCAACTGCAAGACCTTGCATGCAGCAAAAAGCATGCTCCTTTTCCTCGCTCGAGCCCTTATGCGTTGTTTCTGCTAGATTGTCTCGCTTTTTTGGTGGGCGAAATTTGCCTGGTTCAGAGCACGCTGATTATTAGCGCAGTCATATTGTCGCTGCCTGCACTTTCCAATGATGCTTGCACCAAACAGTGCGCGACGTTCCGATCCAGCCGCAGGTCGTCAGAAGAGCGCAGAATTTCGAGAATCTGGTCATTATAAAGTCCTTCGACTAGACCATCGGTGCAGAGCAGAAAAAGATCGCCGCTTTCGTAGGCGACGGCGCCAACCTGAGGGTCAACGAATTGGTTGCCAGCGCCTAGAGCCTTCTGAAGCGCGCTCCGGCGCGGATGAGTCCGGGCTTGGCGCTCGTTGATATCACCGTTTCGGTGAAGCCAGCCTACATGGGTATCGTCGTGGCTGATCTGCTTTATACCCCTTTCCCGAGCTGGCAAATAGTAAATGCGGCTATCGCCGATGTGCCCGAAATACATCCAGCTCCGGGTGAACCAGCAAATGCTCAGGGTCGCTCCCATGCCGGCGCATTCCGCATAACTATTCCCGACCAGCGTCAACGATTGATGAATCTGGTCAAAAAGAATGGTAAAAACGTCAGCAAAATAAGTTTCAATGCCAACGGCCGATTGTTTGAACGATCGCTGGAGGAGATGGGTTACCCGATCCACGGTGATCCTGCTAGCGAACTCTCCGGCGGTAGCGCCCCCCATTCCATCGCTTACGGCGAAGGCGAGATCAGTGCTTTCCGTCGATGCTTCGCCGTGCCGTCCTAGATAGTGGACCTCTCTGGAGTCAAGCTGCAAACCTAAGAACGAATCCTCGTTGTTCGAGCGAATCTTGCCGCAATCAGTGGCTCCCCACCATTGCAGGCGATGTGAAATCGATTCCTTGTTTGGACTATTGAGATGATGGTGATCCATTGGCGGCTTCTTCGAAGCCAGGAAGAATCGTCGCGAACTCGAAATCGATTACGCAGAAGCGTCCATCTGTTTGTCGATAGGTAATGTTGCGCATCTCGGCGTCCTCGTGGTGCACGCCGTACGGCTCCAATTCCGCAAAAATCTCACCGGCACGCTGCTTATCCAAATGCTCGACTCGTGCACCGCAGTTCGTCGTGACGAGTCGGAGCAGCTCCGGACTTGCTTCGAGTAACCTGGGCACGAAGTTGCAATTTTTCTTCTCGAGATGACGAAGGACTCGGACTTCGTTGTTAAAGCGCTCTTGGGCGTCCGGGCCGTGAAAAGTCTTATAGACCCGCCCGTCGTAACTGAGACGCACGGTGGCCCTCAATGTATCTTTAACTTCCAGCATGCGTACCGCTCAAAGTGCGCCGCTATGCCGCGGCGCACAAGCGCGGAAGGGCCCGGCAAATCCGGCGGCGCCGGATAATCCGTACCCCGATGCTGATTCGCAAAATTCTTCGCGGCCTATCCCGACCTACGGCTTCGCGCCGTTGGGTTTCGGGACCGCTGCGATCGTCTGCAAAATCCGGCTAGCGATCTTGTAGGGATCTCCGGCCGAGTTCGGACGTCGATCTTCAAGGTAGCCCCTATAGCCATTATTTATGAAGCTATGCGGCACGCGAACGGATGCGCCGCGATTGGCTACGCCGTAGTTGAATTTGTCAATCGATTGTGTCTCGTGCAGACCGGTCAAACGCAGATGATTGTCCGGTCCATACACCGCGATGTGTTCGTTCTTGTACTTGTCGAACGCCGCCATGAGTGCTTCGAAGTATTCTTTGCCACCAACCTCTCGCATGTATTTGGTCGAGAAATTGCAATGGAACCCGGAACCGTTCCAATCGCCCAGGATCGGCTTACAATGCAATTGAACTTCCACCTCGTAAGCTTCGCACAGGCGCGCCAACAAAAACCGGGCTACCCACACTTGATCCGCGGCAGTTTTTGAGCCTTTGCCGAAGATCTGGTATTCCCATTGACCCTTCGCCACCTCGGCATTGATGCCCTCGTGGTTAATGCCGGCGGCAATACAAAGATCGAGGTGAGTATCGACAATCTCGCGCGCGATCTTGCCCACGTTTTTGTAACCGACGCCGGTGTAATATTCACCTTGTGGATCAGGAAACCCAGCTTTAGGGAAGCCAAGGGGTAGGCCGTCTTTCCACAAGAAATATTCTTGCTCGAAGCCGAACCAGGCATCCGGGTCATCCAGAATCGTCGCACGGGCATTGCTTGAATGCGGAGTGCCGTCGGGGTGCAAAACTTCGTTCATCACAATCGCCGCGTTTACCCGGGTCTTGTCGGGGTAAACGGCGACCGGCTTCAGCACGCAGTCGGAACTATGCCCCTCGGCTTGCCTTGTAGAACTGCCATCGAATGCCCAGTTTGGAATTTGCTCCAAAGTAGGAAAGGTTTCGAAGTCCTTAACTAAGGTCTTCCCGCGGATATTGGCAACCGGCGCATAGCCGTCTAGCCAGATGTATTCCAATTTATATTTCGCCATGATTTGAGTTCTAGAAAAGGCTAGCTCGCCTTTG
>DASUWQ010000410.1:0-10626 GCA_036378375.1 Chthoniobacterales bacterium | reverse complement strand
CGTCCCCGGTGTATTCCCAGGAGTTACTTGTGATCTTGTAGGCGCGTCCCACCCCACCCGTGGCCAACACGATCGCTTTAGCCTTAAACACTTTAAACCGGCCACGCTCACGATCGTACCCGAACGCGCCGGCAACCCGCTCCCCATCTTTCAACAAGGTCACGATCGTGTGCTCCATGTACACATCGATCCCTTGATGGATCCCATGATCCTGCAGGGTCCGGATCATTTCTAGTCCAGTTCGATCCCCGACATGAGCGAGTCGCGGATATCGGTGTCCTCCAAAGTTCCGTTGCAGAATTCTTCCGTCCGGGGTTCGATCAAACACCGCGCCCCAGGCTTCTAATTCGCGGACCCGAGCCGGTGCTTCCTTGGCATGAAGCTCGGCCATTCGCCAGTTATTGACGTACTGGCCCCCGCGCATCGTATCCGAAAAATGCACCCGCCAATTATCCCGGTCATCGACATTAGCTAACGCTGCCGCAATCCCGCCTTCCGCCATCACCGTGTGCGCTTTGCCCAGTAGCGACTTACAAACCAACCCCACTTTGACCCCCGCCACAGAAGCCTCGATCGCCGCACGCAACCCGGCGCCACCCGCACCGATCACGAGCACATCATATTCAAATGTTTGGTAATTACTCACCGATTGGTCCGCAGATTTATTTCACCACAGAGACACAGAGAACACAGAGGGTAAGATCCACAGATTACTCAGATTCCGCAGATTTCGGTTTTAGGCCTAACTAGCCGCGGGGCAAACGGATGCCGCTGGGTCAGGCCATGATTTTTGATAGTCGCCGTCCGGACAAAACCTTTATCAGTCATCCGTATAATCTGTGTAATCTGCGTAATCTGTAGATCTTAAATCTCTGTGTTCTCTGTGTCTCCGTGGTGAAATTTTCCTAAAAGATTCTCCAGTCATGCCAGATGCCCAATGAACACAGGCGGACATAGACATCGCTGAATCCGACCCAGAACAGGCTCATCCAGGCCCAGAGCATATGGCGCCCGTTCAAACGGCTCACACAAGCATAACACTTGGCGTGGATCGGGTGTTTGGAGACCTGATCCATGAATCCACCGACCAAATGCCGAAGCGAATGGCACCCAAAGGTGTAGCCGCCAAGTAAAATCACATTGAGGGTGAGCACTATCGTACCGATACCAAGACCGAAATGGTGGTCGCCGGACGGACTTCTGAACCAAAACGCGCTCCAGGCGTCATGGAGCAGCACCAGAATAAAGATCAGCGCGAGATACAAAAAATAGCGGTGAACATTCTGTAGTATAAGCGGAAAAGAAGTTTCGCCTGGATACCCGATGCGGGGTTCACCAACGGCGCACGCGGGCGGATCAGCCCAGAACGCTTTATAGTACGCGCCCCGATAATAATAACAGGTGAGCCGGAATCCGGCCGGCGCCCAAAGCACCAGGAGAGCCGGCGAAAACAAAAGCCAGGCAGGCCACCAACTCGGCTTCGGCCCGAAAATCGCATGGGGCGAATTCCCAAACAGCTCCGGCGAATAGAACGGAGACAGATAATTGGCCCCGTTTTGATCCAACCAATAATGGTTCCCTTGTAACGCTGCCCAACTCGAGTAAACCAGAAACGTCGCCAACCCTAGAAAGACAAACAAAGGCTGCGTCCACCACGCGTCACGCCGCATGGTCGCACCAAATGCACGTCGCTTAGATGGAGCCGTCGCCGAGGACATAAGGTTTGCCCATACAGCTCTGGAATAGGTTTCCGGGGGTTGGGGATTAGTTGCCCCTCTACATATCGGTAGCCCGCTCCCTTTTCAAGTTCCTTTACCGCCAACAGTTCACCGTTCCGCGTTCACCGTTCGGCGTTCGGCGTTCGGCGTTCCCAATCGTCCTCGTACTCGTCGTCGTCCTCGTCCTCGTGCCCGATTGGTATTTGATACGGAGTCGATCAATACGATAGGGACGAAAAATCCGGACAATCCTCCATCACTCCAATACTCCACCGCTCCATCACTCCGCCTCCCCCCTTTCGAGCACGAGGACGAGCCCGAGCACAACCATTCTGTCTTCCCTTGGCGCCTTTGCGTCCTTGGCCGACGAAGCTAAAGGGGGAGACGGGGCGACTTGTCCTCCATAGCTTTAGCGACGGAGGAAGTCTGCTTTGCGTGAGATTTTCGTCCTTGCTTCCGTCTTTCATTCGTCGTCTCGACAACCCGCACCCTTACCCGATACCACGAACAGGAGATTAAGATGCCCAAAACGACGTCCTCGAACCCCAAGACCTCTAGCGTTGCGTTTTGCAAACCGCGTCTCGAGCGAATGCATGAGGTCCTATCCGGTTACATCAACCGAAAAGAGATGCCCGGGCTAGTCGCGCTGGTCAGCCATCAAGACGATGTTCACGTCGAAACGCTCGGCACATTGTCGTTCGACAAATCGGCTCCGATGCAGACCGACACTATCTTCCGCATCGCTTCTCTCACGAAACCGGTAACGGCAGTCGCCGCCATGATCCTGATCGAAGAATGCCGGTTACGCCTCGACGAATCGATCGAACCATGGATCCCCGAACTTGCCAATCGCCGGGTACTGCGCTCCTTGTCCGGGCCGCTCGATGATACCGTTCCGGCCCACCGCCCGATCACCGTCCGCGATTTGCTGACCTTCCGCATGGGACTCGGCAGCGTGATGGCGCCGCCGGACACTTATCCGATCCAAAAATTGATTCGTGAATACCGGATTGGCGGTGACGGCATGCAGCGACCCTCACAAGTGCCTACGGCCGAAGAATGGATTCAGAGATTGGGTTCGCTCCCCTGGATGGCTCAACCTGGTGAACGTTGGCTCTATCACGTTAGCTGCGACGTCCTCGGCCTCTTGATCGCGCGAGTATCGGGACAATCGCTCGGGGCGTTTATGCAGGAACGCATCTTCGATCCGCTCGGAATGAAAGACACTGGGTTTTACGTCTCTCCGGAAAAGATCGATCGTTTGCCCGGGTGCTACGGTTTCGATCATGAAACGAACGAGCTTTTTCAGTTTGATGATCCGGCCGAGAGCGCCTGGCGATCACAACCACCATCCGAATCTGCCGGTGGCGGCCTGGTATCTACGATGGACGATTATTACGCCTTTTACCGAATGCTGCTGAACAAAGGTCGGCACGGAGACACAGAAATCCTTTCCCGGACCGCAGTCGAACTCATGACCTCAGATCAAATCACAGCCGAGAACCGCGTCGGCGCAGAACTGTTCTTAGGCGATTTTTGCAGTTGGGGCTTCGTCATGTCCGTCAATATCCGGCGCGACGACCTATCCCATAACCCCGGCCGATTCGGTTGGGATGGCGGGACCGGCACCACCGCCTACGTCGATCCAGCCGAGGATATGATCGGCATCCTTTTCACCCAACGCATGATGGACTCTCCGGAACCTCCGAAAGTCTTCAGCGATTTCTGGACCCTGGCCTACGGAGCACTGACCTAGGCCGATCACGAATGGACACGAATTAAGGCGAAAATTTCACCACAGAGACACAGAGGGAATTAGGGAATCGTACCGAAGAAGCAAGATCCCCAGTGTTTGTGCGCACATTACGCTGTGCCCATGCGCGGTTTCCTGGAAGCGCAAACCTAGCTCCGTAGGAGCGAAATCTTTATAGCAACGCCAATTTATACGCAATTAGCTCCGTTAGGAGCGGCATCTGAGATTGTGTACCTGCAACAGGCCAACGTTCCAACTAGATGCCGCTCCTACGGAGCTTACCGCGTTTTTTTTGCCTCGTGAGCTATAAAGATTTCGCTCCTACGGAGCTATGCCTCTGCGTAATCGGTATAATCTGCGGATTTTTACCTCTGTGCTCTCTGTGTCTCTGTGGTGAATTCCTTCTGCTAATGTGTCAAAACCTTAAACGCGTGGGTCCATAGGTTCTGACGGAAGCCGGGCAGACACCACAGGATACATAAGGGTTCCAATGCCCGGGCGCTGATGATGTTGCCACAGTCAAAAGGTTCCCAACCAAATTGCTGGATAACATCGGACACCACTTTTTTGGCGCCCTGATCGTTCCCGCAGAAAAACATCGTTGGCACGCCCTGTTCATAATGCGGATTGATCATTTGACCGCTGCCGACGCTGTTAAACGCCTTCACCACATGTGTATCAGGAATTAACGCCTGCAGCTTTTCTGCCGCCGATTCGTTGGGACCGGTGGTGAATAGTAGCACACCGTCGACCGGCGGAGAATCCTGGATCGGATTCGTGGCATCGATCAGCGTCTTTCCTTTGAGATTCGCCGGACCAGCCAGTCGGATAACCTTTTCCACAACGGTTCCTAGAACCGCTAATACGACCAGTTCTCCGAAAGCAGCGGCTTCAGCAAACGTTCCGGCAGTTGCTCCCGGCGTTTCCTTTATCCAGTTCACTACCTCCTCTTTTTTGGGGTCCCTTGTCCCCATCATCACTTGATGACCATGTTTCAAAAAGCCTGCTCCCAAAACTTGCCCTACTTCTCCTGAACCTAAGATTGCGACTTTCATGTCACACCAGCTTACAGCAAGGACAGCGAGAGAGAACAATGATTTGCACAGCAAGACCGCAAAGGACACAAAGACATACGCCTCGCGCAGAGGGCGCGGAGTACGCAAAGGAAGAAGGGGAATCGCACGGAAAAAAATTCTGCATGTTTATGCGCCACGACCCGGTGCACACCCGTAGCTCCGTAGTAGGAGCGGAATCTTTGTAGCAACGGCCCAAAAAAGCGCGGCCAGTTCCGTAGAAGCGACATCTAATTGGGACGTTGGTCCGCTACGTGAAGCTCTTTGATGCCGCTCCTAACGGAGCTAATCCACTTTTAAATGGCGATGCTATAAAGATTCCGCTCCTACGGAGCTACGGGGTGTGCACCGGGTAGTGGCGCATAAACATGCAGAATTTTTTTCCGTGCGATTCCCCTTCTTCCTCTGCCGTCCTCCGCGTCCTCTGCGCGAGGCTTCTTTTTTTGTGCCTTTTGCGCCTTTTCGCGGCTGTTCTTGTTTTCTCTTTTCTTTGCGGCTTTGCGGCCCTGGCCGACGAAGCCAAAAGGGGAGACGGGGCGAAGTCTGCTTTGCGTGAGAGTTTCCTCCGACATGCCTTTACTCGGCCGGTTATGAGGGTACGCAGGATGCCGATTCGTCCCTAACCCCGAGGGCGCCATCTAGACCATAGTTCCGGCTGCTGGAACAAAAACGTCAGGTATTCAATTCCTGCGCTTTAAAATTGATCGCAGCGCAACTATGTCAGCGTCTTCTTCCGTTAACATCGCGGAGTTAATTGACCGGCGCCCACTCGGGCGAATGCAAATCACGATCATCGTGTTGTGCGCGCTGGTAGCCCTGCTCGACGGATTCGACCTACTCGCCATCGGAGTGGCTGCACCAACGATGGCGGCATCGTTGCACATCGCACCGAATCAGCTTGGCGCCGTTTTCAGTGCCGCTCTTTTCGGTCTCATGCTCGGTGCATTCGGGCTTGGTCCGATCGCTGATCACTGGGGGCGCAAGTGTGTGCTAACCAACGCGACTGCAACGTTTGGTGTGTTTACTCTTTGCACCGGGGCAGCAGTATCCCTGCAACAGGTCTTGCTGTTTCGCTTCCTCGCCGGAGTCGGTTTGGGCGGTGCGATGCCCAGCTTCATCAGTCTCGCTGCGGAATATACGCCGCGAGCGCAACGGCAGGCGGTGGTCGGTCTGCTATGGACTGGGTTCCCACTCGGCGGTATGCTCGTTGGCTTGCTGTCATCGCGACTCATCGCTGCCGCTGGTTGGCAGTCGTTGTTCTTTATTGGCGGGATCCTCCCGCTCGGCCTATCAGCGGTCTTGATCCGCGCGCTGCCTGATTCCATCGAGTTTCTCGTAATGAATGGGGCAGCCTGGCAGAAGATTCGGCACCTACTGACTCGGATCGACCCGGCCGCTGATATTGCTGCCGACTGTCAATTCATCTGCAACGGCGAAAAGAGTCGTGGCGTGCCGGTGTGGATGCTTTTCTCGGCCGGCCGAGCTGGTGGAACTATTTTGCTGTGGGCCAGCTATTTCGTCACTTTTATGATGTTAGTAACCAGCGCAACCTGGACACCAACCTTGCTGCAGAGAGCCGGAATGGAAGGAGCACAATCGTCGATGGCCATGGCTCTATTCGCCCTGGGCAGTGTGGTCGGTACCCCTCTCGCCGGGTTTCTGCTAACTCGCTTCTCCGCTCGCAGCGTTCTGCCGGCCGCTCTGGTTGGTAGTGCCATAACCCTCTGCGCCATGGGTGAAGCCAGCAAATCCATCACCCTGGTTGTTATTTTACTGGGACTGGCCGGATTCTTTCTTGGCGTTGCCAGTTCCGGTCTCATCGGTCTAGCGCCTCTACTCTATTGCACCCCTTTTCGATCGACTGGCGTTGGTTGGGCGATGGGCCTCGGACGATTTGGCTCTTTTGTCGGACCGCTCGCCATTGGCCTGCTCGTTAATAAAGGCTGGCATGTCGGTGAGAGCTTTGGCGCTATCGGAGCACCCGCAGTGTGTGGCGCCTTGTTCACGAGTCTGATCGGTATCAAACGCCAGGAGAAAGCTCTTCCCGGTTCGATCACGGTCGCACCAAAGTGACCGAAGCCTCGCGCGGAGGACGCAACGGAAGACCGTGAGAGGAGGTTATTGCTACCGGTTAGCCCTTCTAATCGTCCTCGTACTCGTCGTCGTCCTCGTCCTCGATTCCGGCGAAGCGTGTGATATGGAGTCGCTTTTCGGATAGGTCTAAGGAAAGCTTTTCGTCCCTACGGGACGAAACCGCCACTCACAGCTCATCACCGATCGCCCTGTCTACGCTTCGAATTAGCTCCTCCTGCAAAAGGCGACGCGCTCTGCTCAAACGAGACATCACGGTTCCTATCGGGATGTTAAGTGCAGCTGCTATCGCTTTATAAGACCAGCCTTCCAGTTCAAAAAGAGCTAGGGCCTCGCGAAACGGTGCTGGGAGCCGGGCCAAGGCTTGTTCGATCAGTTGGTATTCCCTTTCCCGATGCTGCTCGGCCGGAGCGACTTCCAAGCGCGCGGCGTGAGTCTCCTCGTCAAAAGCAACTAACCGTTCGTCTGCTCGATGTTTCTTCTTGATCCAGCTGTAAGCGGTGTTGCGGACAATGGTCAGCAGCCAAGCTCGTGGGTTAGTACCGCGAAACCCAGAAAATCCCTTAAACGCGCGAACGTAGGCCTCTTGGACAATATCCTGGGCATCCTGATCTCCACCGACGATCCAATAGGCGAGATTATAGGCCGCATCTAGTTGAGGCAGAAAAAGCTCTTCGAAACTCGATGCACTAGACTTGTGTTCTGAAGAAGTCGTTCCCAAGACATCCTCAAAGGTTAATTCTAAAATTGATTCCCCGAGCAAACATTCCTAATGCTACCGCTCTTACTACCGTTTTAGACCCTAGTTACAGGTATTACAACGCCGCAATATCCATTTCAACCGCCACCCCATCACATTTATCCGTATCTGTGGCCGTATTGTCTAATGCAGCGGGTTGAACAGATTTTGGTGTACTCTGTGGTCATGCTTAAGGCACAATGAAAATCGGTCTAACCAGAGGCTATGATTGCCTAGGCGCGTGTCAGGCGGCTGGCCAAAATCTGCGTCTATCTGCAGCTTGCCCGCCTTAGCTTTAGCGACGGCTGGTTCGTCTGCGGTTGGACTTTTGATCTCTTTGCACGCCTACGGTGGGGATGAATTAGCGCCTAAGAAACCCCCACCCACTTCCCATCGTGCGTTATTCCCGATCCGGGAATAAGAGTCCACCGGCGAAGTCTTTTTATATGAGGGAACGAAGCCGCATCTTGGCAGGCGTTGCCTCCAATAAACTGTGTATTTATGAAAGTCTCAGCTGTTTTCTGTCGGCTGCTGCCGGCAGCCATTCTTATTGTCTCACCGTTCACTACAGCGCACGCGATGCATGGCGGCGGGGGAGGATTCGGGGGTCACGGATTTGCGTCGCATTCTTTCGGCAACCATGGATTTAACCATTTCGGCACTCACCGGAATTTTGGATTTTTCCATCACGGTTTCTTTCGCGATGGCCGATTTTTCCGTGATCGCGATGATTTCTTTTTCCGGCACCGTTTCTTCGTTGGTTTTGACTTCGCCGCATTCGGATTCCCTGGGTGGTGGTATCCTTACGACTGGTATGCGTATCCCGATGCCTATTATGGCGACCAATATCCTTACAACAACGCACCATCATCGTACGGGGACGATTCTACGCCGTATGGAACCCAATATTGGAGTAATCTAGCGATGTCCGTACAAACTAAACTCGCCCAGCAGGGTTACTACCACGGAAGCATCGATGGCGTACTTGGACCGGACAGCCAGCGAGCAATCAAAGAGTTTCAAACGGCGAAGAGAATGCGCGTCACCGGCAGGATTGATCCCAAGCTACTAAAATCGTTGGACATTAGTTATAAGGTGTAAACAGAGTGTCACCGTCAGAGGGTGTTGGTTCCGTCCAGGTGCCAGAAGGTGAGCGCGACGATATTCATCAAACGCACTCACCTTCACCGCGTCGCCGTTTTGCCCATTCGCCGTTTCGGTTTTTCACGTCCTCTTAAACTGGGCGTAAAGGGCATCAAAACAGTCGAAGCCTTTGGTGAGGATTTGCTGATCGGTCAAACCTTGCTTTGCCCAACCTTTGAAGATTTGTTCAACTCCGAAGCCTTCGACCCGGTGAAACTTTTCGTCTTCCAGATCGGCGTCGTGAATCAGCTCGGCGATTCTCAAAACCGCCCGATCTCGAATAGCGAATCGTTCGAGCAAGGTCTCGAAGGTACAGGCATCGGCGTGATGGCTGAACTCCACTTCAAACATGTCGTACGGGATGGCGCCAGGAGCCGCTGCCGGCGTGTTGGCAAAGACGAACTTCGCGTTCTGGTCAATAAACTTCGTGATTAGCCAGGCCGAACCCACGCGATCAATTTCGGGTCGAGGCCGCGTCACCCAGGTTTTGCCGCGGAAATCCTCGACTCGAAGTCGGGCTCTGGTTTCTGGCTTCTTTTTGTAGGCGTCTAGTGACTCGGCTTTCTGAAACAAAGCGCGGGTATCTTCACCCCGTGTGCTTTGGAAATAGTCGATCTCTTGGATCTCCAGAAAGCGTTTGCGAACTTTTTCTAATTCGCCGGCAAAGGTCTCAGCGACCAGTTTCCGGCCCTTTCTCTCTTTAATCAGTTGAGTTAAAGGCTCGACAATCTCGTCGTAGTCCCGAGCGCGGGCCTCATTGAACAATGCAACCACCGCCGCGTAGGGCATTCCCTCGATGTCCTTAACCCGTACCAGAGTGGCTTCACCGCCACCGTCATCAATCTCTTTCGCCAGCCACTGAAATCGCTCGTAATGAACCGGCTCATCCGGAAGCACATAGGTGGAGGTCTTGAGCTGGACGGCGCCAAACTTCTTTAGCCGGCGCCAGACCTTAACCCGTTCACTGGCATGTTTAGCGGGTAGATTGAACAGCAAAAAGAGCCAGGAAGCGGAGATCTCCGATGCAATCACTATTTCTTTCCGTGACACCTGTAACACTGTGCACAACGAAAGCCGCATATGTCAACGGTCGTCGATGTGGGCAGTTTGCGGTTACCGGTTGGCCGTTCCCTTCGTCCTCGTGCTCGTCGTCGTCCTCGTGCTCGATTCCGGCCGGGGGTTTGTTGTTCCGAAAGGACTAAATGAAGGTAGCTCGGAAGACCGCTGTAAAACGTGATCCGCCTATGCGCTCGATCCCGCTGGCGCCAAGCCTCAGCTCCGTAGGAGCGAAATCTTTATAGCAACGGTAAACGTTGAAAGCGACAAGCTCCGCTACGAGCGACATGTAAGGTTGTTCTCGAGTCGATGTCGCTCCTCCGGACCTGATCCCCTTTTTTCGCGCCGCCTGCTATAAAGATTTGACTCCTAAGGAGCCGGTTTAAACAGCCTGGGCAGGAAGACCTCGTGGACGCGCATGATGACCAGTTGGATCCATAGCTGAGCGGCCGATGCCTCTTGCGCTAGCCATCGATCGCCCATTCGCACTTTCGCCCATTCGCTTATTTGCCCTCCTTATTACAGAATGCAAAACAAACAATTTCCAATATTCGAGGTTAGGCCGGTAATTGCACTTATCAGCAATTGAATAGCGCAATGAATACACCACAAGAATCTAATCAGCCGGACGCTTCAGCCGGAACCAAGAACGATCTGTATGTGACCAAGGTTACTGCCAGCGGCGGCCGTCACGGCCATATCCGGAGCGAAGATGGCTTGCTTGATCTGAACCTGGCTCTACCCCGTTCTCTCGGCGGCAAGGGCGATGCCACTAACCCGGAACAGCTCTTTGCCGGTGGATATGCCGCCTGTTTCGAAAACGCGCTCTTACGCGTAAGCCGTGAAGCCGGCCTGAGATTTGCCGACCCAGACGTCGAAGTCACTGCTGAAGTCGGTATCCGTCGCAACGACGCCGGTACTTTCGTGCTGTCCGCCTCGCTCGCGATAGTCATCACCGGAATCGACCAGAAAAAGGCCGAAGAGCTGGCTGAAGGCGCCCACAAAATCTGCCCCTACTCCAATGCGATCCGGGGCAACGTCAACGTGAAGACC
>DASUWQ010000409.1:0-6868 GCA_036378375.1 Chthoniobacterales bacterium | reverse complement strand
GTTCTTGAACCTCCAGCGACTCCGCTTAAAGACCGAGCTATGCCTTATTTATCGATTCAGACGAACGTAGGGATAGAGGAGGAGGCACAGAAACGCTTACTTACTGAGGCTTCCAAGATTGTAGCGACGGCCCTGAATAAGCCGGAAAAGTACGTCATGGTCGCTTGGACCCCGGCACCACACATGACTTTCGATAGCGACCCGAACGGTGCGGCGTTTCTAGAAGTGCGAAGCATCGGAATCCCGGAGACAAGTCGCCAGAAGCTTCCAGGTGCGCTAGCCAAATGCATGTCCGACCACCTCGGAATAGATGCCGATCGGGTTTATCTGGTGATGATGGATGTACCTGGCAAATACTGGGCGGAAGGGGAGCAGACGTTCGGGTAGTCTGCCCCTTGTGCAGTCTCGAAGACTGTTAATTAGTCGGAGTAGCAAGGAATGCTGCGGCCGAAGCGTATTCGGATCCGGCAAGCTCCGCGGGCCGCCGCCGCTCGTCGACGGCTTCATTCATGGCTCGTTCGTAATGAGTAACAACCTCGTTGGTAGGTCCGAACATCTCGACTTGGCCGTGCCGAAGCCACAGACAGCGATGGCTCATCCGGCGGAGGTGAGCCAGCTCGTGATTTACCATGATCACGGTATGGCCCTGTTTGAAGATCGATTCTACCCGCTCAAAGCATTTCTTTTTGAAGGCAGCGTCTCCCACCGCAATGACTTCATCCAAAATGACGATTTCCGGGTTGAGAATCGCCGCTACGGAAAAGGCCAAACGGATGTACATCCCGCTGGAATAGTTTTTAACCGGTACATCGATGAATTTTTCCAGCCCGGAGAAATCAACGATCTCGTCGAACTTTTGGCGGATCTCTTTCTTAGAGAAACCTAGCATGGTGCCATTCAAATAGATGTTGTCTCGTCCCGAAAACTCCGGATGAAATCCGGCCCCTACCTCCAGCAGGCTGGCTAATCGGCCAAAGACCCTGGCCTTTCCCTTGGTGGGCTGCGTGATGCGAGATAGGATTTTTAGTAACGTGGATTTGCCAGCCCCGTTTTCGCCGATAATGGCTAACGTTTCGCCTTGATGCAGTTGGAAGGAGACATCGTGCAGCGCCCAAAAACTCGGACGCGAAGGTTGTGCCAGGCCTGCTCGGCCCGGCTGAAGGAAGCGCTGCACGCCGAAAATTGTGTTAGACCAAATATCTTCAAAAAACGTCCGTTGGTTGCGTTCGCCAAGGAAGAATTGTTTCGAGATGTGGTGAGCTTCTATAGCGACTGGCATTAGATGTGGTCGGTGAAAGTTCTTTCGGCTTTTTTGAAGCACGCGAGGCCAAGCGCGGCCAAGAGGAGAGTAATCGCTATTGCAATCATGAGAGGCCCGCCTTGGGAATGTTCAGTGCCAAACAAGCTGGAGCGATAGCATTCCACAAAGCTGGCCATCGGGTTAAGCGTCACCAGCCAGCTCAAATTGGGCGGGACCGCGCTACGCGGGCAAATAACCAGGCTGCCATACATCCAGAGGTTGAGCATATAGCCTACCACGATCGTGAGATCGCGATACTTGACCGTGGCCGCCGCGATCAAACATCCGAGACCTAGGGCCAACAAGGCCATCAGTCCAAGGGTCAACGGTAAAGCAAACAGCCACGAACTTAGCGCGATTCCTCTCCCGCTCAGGTTGTAAAACCCGATCAGTAGGAATAGGACGCCCAATTGGGGAATAAAATTAAGCAGGTTCGTGCCGATCTGGCTAAGAGGCATAATGAGCCGCGGGAAGTAGATCTTCCGAAAGACCTGGGCATTGAGCAAAAAAGTATAGGCGACTTTGCTCACACAATTTGAAAAGAAATTCCAAACGATGATGCCCGACATGTAAAAGACCAAGGGCGGTAAATCGGTGGTAGAAAGGCGAGCGATCTGGCTAAAGACGACAAGGAAGGCCAGGGAAGCGAGAAATGGCTGCACAAAAAACCAGAACGGCCCAAGCGCCGTCTGTTTGTAGGCAGCAACAAAATCTCTTTTGACGAGCAATAAAAACAATTCCCGATAGGCCCAAAGGCTTTTGGGGTGGCTATCGAGCAATTTGCCCGGTTCGACCACATAACTCGGTTCAGCAAAGTCTATTTGAGAGGCTGGCATTGCGGTTGGTTTAACCGAATTGGTCCGGGCCGTGAAACGGACATGGCCGGCGCCTGAATGTCGAATCCGCCGATTACACGCTCGCCATCCGTGGTGGGTCTCGAATAAAAGTTGCCCCGATCCATTAAAGAAATTTTGCCTGGTTAGACACCAAAGCCAGTCGGGCGTTTAAGGTCATTCTCTAAATCAATACTAAAAAAGTAGGGTTATCAATAGCCGACTCTTTCTCCATCGATCAATGTCGACACCTGCCGCCAACGCTCCGTTGCCGGCGTTGGCAGACATAGCGTCGATACTGCGTCCACGCTCGGTAGCCGTCCATGAAGCGTGTAGCGTAATCAAGCAAGCAGTTACTTGCAAGGGTGCTGCACTGCGACAACAACCAATCAACATACCGGACCATGGCGCGTTTCTGCGATCTCGCCTCATCGTGGATTCCGCAGACCGACCGGAAAAATCCTTTGTTCCCGCGACAAACCGCCCGAACTGAATCTGATTTTTACAACCGGCAGCCTGTCCCTGCGAAAGCAGGGAAAAGTGGCGACCCTAAGGGGATTCGAACCCCTGTTACTCCCGTGAAAGGGGAGTGTCCTAGGCCACTGGACGATAGGGTCTCAAAAAGAGAGCCGTTACGTTGGCATTAAGCGGCAACTGTGCAAGCGAAAATAAACGCCGAATTCACTCAAAACGGATTTCACCGCAAAGGCATAAAGAGCACGAAGGAAGACAAACGTTTTGGGTCCTCTATACTTTGTGCCCTTTGTGTCTTTGTGGTGAAATATCGGTTCACGCCTGTTCCGGCGCTATCGCTCGTTCCCGCTCGTTTTCGCTCTTTTGCTATGTTCCAAAATGAACCTGGCGGCGCGTGCGGTGGCGCCGCGATGCTGGGCTAATACGCGATCAGAATTTGCCACCAGTTCGGAAGCGGCCTTCGAATTGGTGAGGAGCTGTTCCACGGCCGCCGTCAGACCCGATTCGTCGGCCAACTGCATGACTCCTTTTTCTCTTACAAGTTCTTCCACTAAAAACTTAAAATTCTCCATATGTGGCCCGCAAACAACGGGCTTACGCGCGAGGAGTGGTTCTACGGGATTCTGGCCACCGACACCAGTAAAGCTCTTGCCGATGACAACGACAGACGCCGTTTGATACCAATCATTCAGCTCCCCGGTAGAGTCGACGATCAGTACAGACGTATTTTCCTGGAAGTTCGGTTCAGAGCGGCGTGTATACGGAATGGCTACTTCTCGCAAGATTTTCTCAACTTCCGGGGTGCGTTCAAAATGTCGAGGAACCAGGATAAGGAACAAGTCGGGAAATTTTAGCAATAGGTTTCGAAAAGCTTGGATCAAGAGCGCCTCTTCGCCTGCGTGAAGGCTGCCACCGAGCAAGCAGGGACGTCCCGGAGCAATGCCCTGGTGTTGCAGCCAATCGACGAAGCGGGAGTTAGCCGGGGCGTCAGCGGTATCGTATTTGATGCTCCCAGTGAGAATGACCTGATCTGACCGCAGGCCGAGGCGGATCCAGCGTTGGGCGTCGTGTGGGTCTTGGCTTAAGATTGCGCTCAACCGGTCCCAGAACAGGGGTTTCGTTAACCGGTGAAACCGCAGGTACCGAGCTTCTGACCTGGGCGAAAGCCGCGCGTTCGCCAAGAAAACCGGGGTTCCTTCCTGTTGCGCGACCGCTAAGAAACTGGGCCAAAGATCGGAGTCAATCAGGATAGCCGTTTGGGGCCGGATGAGATGCCAGATCGGACGGAGGAGCGGATAAAAATCAATCGGGCTATAGATAACCCGGCTCCCCTCTGGAGCTCGATCCAGCGCCAATTGGTAACCCGTCGAAGTGGTGGTTGAGATCACTGTCCTAAAGCTAGGATCTTGCCGGCGTATTTCTTCGATCAACCGGATGGCGACTAAGACTTCGCCGACACTGACGGCGCGTATCCAACTCCATTCGCCCTGGCCAAGCTCCGAACGTAACCGATGCGAAAAAAACCCGAACCTCTGAAAGAAGTTCCGGGCATACCCGCCTCGCCGGATCATCCGTCGGAAGTAAAACGGAAGCGAGACCAATAAAAGAAGAGGCAGCAGCAGATTATAGAGAAACAAAAGCATCCGAAGCTAAACCGCGAAAGAACACGAATCTTAACCGCGAATGGACGCGAATAAAGACAAACCAACCGCAGATGAATGCAGATTTACGCAGATAGGGTCGCTCTCCCAAGAAACTCGCCTACGCCGTATAAGCGGAACTTCCGGCAGCGAAGGAAGGTAAAGATCCGCAGATTACACAGATTACGCAGATTCAGATCCTAGTTAGGGTAGCGCTGTGGGGCCAAAGGAACGCACACTGACCAGGAAAGATGTGTTAGCTGACATGGCGCTGCCAAACCCCGAACCGAAATCTGCGTAATCTGTGTAATCTGCGGATCTTTACATCTTCGTTGCGTAGCCCGGCCCGACGACGTGTTTCGCTCTATCGCATTGTCTGGCCAGCCTGCATCATCTGCTCACATCCGCGTTAATCTGCGGTTGGTTTGCCTCTATTCGCGTCCATTCGCGGTTGTGCTTCGTGTCTATTCGCGGTTAGGAAAAGGACTTGGGTCGAGCCGTAGGTCTTATCACGGATAGCGGCCCAGCCATGAGCTTCGACAGAGAGATTGCCGGACGTCTTTTCGAGCACAAGGAGGCCGTCCTCCAGGAGGTGGTTCTTGAGCGCATTCGAGGCGACAAGCTCCGCCGCAAGGTCGGGGTCTCTGGGATGTTTCGAATAGGGCGGGTCGGCGAAGATGAGATCGAACGTTTGATCCGTCTTTTCCAGGAAGCGAAAAACATCGGAACGAACCACCGCGGCCTCGAGGCGGGTCTTCTCCAGATTCGCTTTGATCGCAGCAATCGCCTTTGGATGATCATCCACAAAGGTTGCTGCGGCTGCCCCGCGGCTTAATGCCTCGATGCCGAAAGCGCCGCTTCCGGAGAACAGATCCAGCACCCGAGCCTCGATCACTCGTTCGCCCAGCGCCGAAAAGATCGCGCCGCGTACCATCTCCATCGTCGGGCGCAGATCGTGACTCGGAATCCGGAGAGGTATGCCGCCAGCGGAGCCTGAGATTATTCGCACAGCGGTGAGAAGTGAGACGTGAGAAGTGAAAGGTGAGAGCCGGGCGGCCAGTAATCAGTGATTGATGATCTATGATTGGCGCTGCCAGCGGCCCAATTGCTATCTGCTATTTGCATTTATTCCGAAGCAGGCGCTTCGGTGGGTGTCGGCCGGCTGCCGTGCAATAGGCGTTGCCAGAGCTTGCGACGGTCGCCAATGATCTTTTCAAAAAGGTTACTCTCGGGCCGCACCAGCGAACCCGAAACGTGAAAGTCAAGGTAACGGCTATGGCCGTCGGTCGCCGGTTGAAAATTGTCCTCGAGCTCGTTGGGGATCTTCTGGCTTAGGAACTGGCTGACCGTCAGCCGGCCGTCCAAAGCCAGCCGGTGAGCGTCTTCGACTTGGCCATTCAAGGTGATCTGGCAATTCTTGGAAACCAAGCGGATAGAATCGACCTGAATATTAGGGCCGACCACCCGGAAATTTGAAACTGCGCGTTCCAGGTCTAACCGCTGCAACTCGTCAATTTGGGTCCAACGACCGATTTCTTGCATTAACGGATATTGATCCAGATAAGCGGACTTAATTTCCAGCGTGCCAAGGCCAGCGAGTTTAGACGGGTCGCGTACAGACCCCGAGAGCTCGAATGTTCCTTCGAGGGAGCCATGGGCCCGATCCAAGAAATTGTTGGTCCGGCTGGCGACTTCGTTGAGATCGACTCCAACGGCGTGGAGCTGTAAGCGATAATCGACACCCGGCTTATTAAAATCGATCGTCAGTTCGCCATTCAATTCACCGCCGGCCACGCTGGCGCTGATTTCGTTCAGGGTAAGAACACCGCCCTGAAATTTTACGGGCGCGCCGATATCATCGATCGGGATCGAGTCTACTACCAAGGCGCTTTCCGCGTGGGCGCGACCAAGATAATCCCCATGCCGGAAATTCAGAATACAATCAAGTCCTTGAACTAGCGCCACGCTTGAGCCATCCGAGTGTACAACGGTAATCGAGGCGTCCCGGAGTTTGAATTTTTGAATCTCTACCCAGAACCGCCGGCTCAAGGTGTCACGCAAAGTGGGGGTTTGCTGCACTAGCGGCGATAAGGGAGGGCGCGCATCCTCGCGCGCTGTTGGCGACGGTGAAGCAGCCGCGGTTTGGACTGGCGCCTGGCTGGGCGACGGTCGGGAAGCGGAGGACGCCGGGCGGGAGCTTTTCTTTTCCTGAGCTAGCAAAGACTCATGCTCGGTCGATCCCATCGGGATCGTGATATCGACATGCTGCAGCAGGATCTCTCGAACAATGATCTTGCGGCGGAAAAACGCGTCGTAATCGCAGCGGACTCGGAGATTTTTGGCTTGTAGCACTGGAGACGTCGTACCAGGTTTTCCGACGGTAACGGATTCCAGGTTTAGCCCTCCCCAGGGGGTGAATGTGATGCGGAAAACATCGATCGGGAGATCCAAGCTTTCGCTGACCGACTCACGTAGCTCCCGCTGGATACCCGGCGATTGAATGTACAGGTTGATAGCGAGTAAAGCGACGCCGAAGCAGCCGATTACTCCCAGTACAAGGAATAACGCAATCCGAATAACACGTTTCAAACGACTCACAGCCGCCAAGCCGCTATAATTAA
>DASUWQ010000408.1:0-13176 GCA_036378375.1 Chthoniobacterales bacterium | reverse complement strand
CCCGAAAAGCAGGCCACGTCATGGGAGGTTGCACGTCCAGCGGGCTTGCCACACGCCTAAGGGAGCCGCAGCTAACGGCCCGATTCCGAGGAAAGACGCCACGCGCTGAGCAGATAGTCGTGGGTAAGGCAACGCAGAATGCGGCTCCCCTCCGAAACAGGGAAGGCTTGCACCAATCACTAATCACGTTTCATCGGCGTTCAAGGCGCCCTCGCTCGTTGGCTAACCTTGGCTATATTAACGGCCGGGAGCGCTGTGAACGTTCGGAACGCGCGTCAACAAAGCTCGCGACAAACCGTTCCTGATGTTCCCGCTCGCTCTCGTTCGTAGACGGCGTTGTAAAGATGTTTGAGATGAAGTCAGTAGAGGATGCTCGACGGGTTTATGCCGAGCGGTTGAGACGGCTGGGACCACTGAATTCCGACAGCGTGGTAAGAGCGTTCGCTACTGTACCCCGTGAGCGATTCGTCGGCGATGGTCCCTGGACAATTTTCCCTCCGGGGCGAAGCGCGCGCAGGACCCCGGATTCTGATCCTTGCCACTTGTACGACAACGTGCTGGTTTCGCTGGATGAGAATCGAAATATCAATAACGGTGAACCGCGGCTTTGGGCCGTGTTATTTGATCAATTAGGGATTGGCACTGGCGCCTCCGTTGCTCATGTCGGTTCGGGGACCGGTTACTATTCTGCGATTTTAGCGGAGTTAGTCGGATCGTCGGGAAAAGTCACTGCCATCGAAGTCGATCCCGACTTCGCGTTACGAACGTGGGAAAACCTGGCGCCTTGGCCGCAGGCGAAGACGGTTGCGGGCAACGGGCTGACAGATGTGCCTGCCGGCGTCGATTTTATTGTGGTCAGTGCCGGCCTGACCTTCGTGCCGGTGGTATGGCTCGACGCGCTGCGCGAGGGCGGCAAATTGTTGTTACCGTTGACCGTGACTCATGGCTGGGGCGAGTCCTCAGAGCACGCCGGGCGGTGCGTAGGCCGGTTTCTGGTCGTTGAACGCCGAAGCGGGACTTGGCCGGTGCGGTTTGCTACGCCGGTGGCAATTATCGATTGCGCTCAGGGACGAGACGAGGACTCGGAAGAACGGTTGCGGTCCGCGTTCTTAGGCGGGGATAGCGACCGAGTTAGATCGCTGCGACGTTTTCCGCAGTTGCCCGATGATACCTGTTGGCTGGAAGGGGATGGATGGTGGCTCTCCACTTCGCCACCTTGACCTGGTAGGGCGAGGCTCCAAAACGTCACCAACCCCAAAACGAATTCGGTGCCCGATTTGGACCTTCCCAACGTGTAGGAGCGTGGCCGAGCCGTTGGATCGCCCAACCCCGGCTCGGCCATGCTGCTTCGCATTCAGGTCGAATCCTGTCACACGATGAATTCGTCGGGAATCGGTACACGTTTTGGAGCCTCGCCCTACCAAGTTTGTTAACGCCCCCTATCTATTTCTCGATCAAGTCGACCATCGATGTCGCGGCTGCTTGGATCGAATTGACCTGTGGCGGCGAGAGCACCTCGTTATCCTGGAATATCGTTCGCACGGTGTCGAGCTGAGCGGTGATTTTCTGGACAAGCTCGCTGCGTTTTAAGCGAGGCGACAATGTATTCAGGCGATCGAGATAGTAGTCGAGAAGCTCGAGATTGCGCAGAGTCTTTGCGCGTTCTGGGGAATAATTTACAGCCACACTAGCGGCGGCGATTTGGAGGCCTCGGATCCAGCCGCCTAAACTCAGCAAGTGAACAATCGGCTCGTCCCGGAGTTCAAGTAATGCTTTCTCCACGTCTTCTTGCGTCACGATCAATTCTTTGCGCAGACGCTCCCAATCATTCTGTTTCGCCAAATCCAGGAGTTTGCGGCTGTGCCGGCTGACTCGCTGTTCCACACCCAGGACCTTTGCGCGTCGAATTAATTCACGACCGAGAGATTCGATGTCCTTGTTTTGCTCTCCTTCCACATCAAGAAAGCCGTCTCCGATCAATACCCCAAAACTCAATGCGTATTTTGAGCGTTCCGCGGTGTCGAGATCCGTCACCGGGCGAACCAGAGCATTGATCGGGATCGGTTTCAGAGAGTCCAGCGTATTAAACAACTTCTCGATGGACGGGGCGGTGAATTCATTTACGCCGAGTTCCTCACGGTAATCCCGGTCCTTAGACAAGTCATCGTCATCGGATGCCTTTTGGGCATGAAGCGCTACCGTAGTTGCTATCAGTGGTGCACAGGCGATGATTATTAACGTGCGCGAAGGCCGCGAGCGCCAGGAACCCCAGCCCGTACGACTAAGGGCAATTTTCGATTCCAACCGATCTGATCGCGAAGTCGGACTCGTCCGACGAAACCGTTCGCCCGCTTCGCCTTGGTGTTCGAGCATTGGCGAAATCGGACTTGTTCGACGGAGCCGTTCGCCCACTTCGCCTTCGTGCTCGAGAGTTGGCGAAGTCGAAGAACTAACGATCGAATGCACGCGTAACTTATTATCGCAGGGTTCCTCGGTTCACCAGTCAGCATTTTCGTAGCTCGCCTGAGGCTCGCTCCGAATGATCAATAGCCAATAGCCCATAGCCAATAACGGGGTACTTCGGTATCGGCTATGGGCTATTGGCTATAGGCTATTCAGAGCAAGCCTCAGGCATAGCTCTGAAAGGTTTCCACTTGACGCTCAAGGCCAAAGGCTCATCATGACGCGGGTAGCAGATCGTTGCTAACCTTTGATGCTTTTGGCATGTACGGAAACGTCGGAATTTTCGCATGGACGATTTGTTACATTGTGGTTCTCCTGGGGCTCTCTTTTTATGGGCTCCACCGGTACTTCATCATCTATCTGTATTTTCGGCACCGAAAACAGAACCTGAAACCACAAGGCCGTTTTGCGGAGTTGCCGGTAGTGACAGTTCAGCTTCCCATCTATAACGAACGCTATGTGCTGGAGCGTTTGTTGCATGCGGTCAGCCTGATCGATTATCCGAAGGAAAAACTCCAGATCCAGATTCTCGACGATTCAACGGACGAGACGAGAGACATGGCCGTCCGCGAAACTGAACGTCTACGCCGAGCAGGTTTCGATGCCGTTTGTTTACAACGAGCTGGAAGACTTGGGTTCAAAGCCGGGGCTCTGGACGTTGGGTTGAGCCAGGCTCGAGGTGAATTCTTTTTAATCCTGGATGCTGATTTTGTTCCTCCGCCAGAGATTTTAACCGAAACCATTCATTATTTTACCGACGCCCGGGTCGGGATGATTCAAACCCGATGGCAGCATCTTAATCGTTCCTATTCGTGGCTCACCCGGGCCCAGGCAATTTTACTTGATGGGCACCTGGTTCTCGAACAGACCGCGCGCAGCACGACCGGTCGATTCTTTAATTTCAACGGAACTGCCGGTCTCTGGCGGAAGAGCTGCATCCAAGAAGCCGGAGGTTGGCAACACGATACGCTCACCGAGGATCTGGATCTTAGCTATCGGGCCCAACTCATAGGTTGGCGCTTTGTGTTTCTTATTGATGTCGTCACTCCGGCGGAACTGCCCATCGAAATGAGCGCCTTTAAAACCCAACAACACCGTTGGACCAAAGGCTCGATTCAGACCTGTAAAAAATTGTTGCCGCGTATTTGGATGAGCAAGTTGCCACTCTGGATCAAAGGGGAGGCGACGGTTCACTTAACGTCGAATTTCACTTATTTGCTGTTGGCCCTGCTCTGCGTACTACTGCAGCCTTCGCCGATCGCTCCATTGGCGATGGGCGGTTGGCTAAGGACGTGTCTTATCGATATACCGATCCTCGCGGCGAATACATTTGCGGCCGCTGCTTTTTACCTGGTCGCGCAACGGGAGCTCCACCCGCAACGTTGGTACCGGGACATTTTCTTTTTTCCTTTTGTTCTGGCCTTAGGAATTGGCATCTCGGTCAACAATGCTCGAGCCGTTCTGGAAGCGGTTTTCAACCATCGATCCGCCTTCAATCGGACACCGAAATACGGGATTGAAGGGAGGACGCGAAAGGCCCCCGCGTTCAGTTATTCCGCTTTTAAAGCTGTACTTCCGTTTGGAGAGTTGCTATTTGCGGTCTATTTTGGCCACTTTGTGATCGCCGCCGTTATGGCTAGAGAATACCTGTCACTTCCTTTCTTGATGTTATTTCAAATTGGTTTTACATATGTCGCGTTCTGTTCCATTGGGGATCGCGTAAGAAGGTGGCCGGAGAAATTAGTTCCTGTACGCTAAATGAGACCGTTGGTACGTCTTCAGTTTCTGGTTATTGGCTTGAGTATGCTCGTGGGAGTTCCGGTGATGAGCGGAAGTCAAGTAACCGCTTCGCCGTCGCCCTCGCCGGCTCAGACTTCCAGCGCTGTGGCTACCTATGCCAGGACCTATTACTCTCGCTCCACAGCAGCGGCATCGCCGAGCCCGGCAGCATCTCCGAATGTGGCAGGTTCGCCCTCCCGACCAATCGTAAGTATTGCTCCGGTACCGGCGCCGACGCCATCGGTCGAATTGGTCGTGAGCGTTTCCGATCAAAAGCTCGCGGTTGTGGTTAATGGCAAGATTTTTAAAGACTATCGTATTTCGACTTCGCGCTACGGAGAGGGAGATAATTGGGGAAGCTGGCGAACGCCCACCGGCATGCTTCAGATCGCCGGGAAGATCGGTGCTTCGGCTCCAGCCGGCGCCGTTTTTTGGCGGCGCCAGATAACCGGCGAGGTGCTACCAGCGAATGCTCCGGGGCGAGATCCGATTGTTAGCCGCATCATCTGGCTCCGCGGTTTAGAAGGAGCAAACCGGAATGCCTACAAGCGCTGTATCTATATACATGGCACGCCTCAGGAAGCGTTTCTTGGGCGTAAAGCTAGTTTTGGTTGTATCCGAATGCGGTCAGTTGATGTGATCGAGGTTTTCAATTGGGTCAATGTCGGTACGCCCGTGGCGATTTTGGAAGATTCGTTGAAGCGGGCGGTCAAAGAAGCGGATAAAAGCGTGACGGTGCTCGCTCAAAGCTCGCCGGCTCCACTTCGCAGTGAGCCGGTGGCGAAGAATGTGCCGCCGCGGACTATCGCAGCCAGCGAGAACATAGCGGCGGAGGCCAAGGTAAGTGAGGTTTCTAGAGCGGCCGAGGCGTCCAAGGTATCCGATGCGGCCAAGACTGCTGACGCGACTAAGACGGCCGACGTGTCCAAGGCTACCGATTACCGAATACCGTCGCCGATCATTCAGATCGAGCGAGTTGGTCCGCCTGACCCAACCGTGACGGTCGGTCATAAAAACACGACCGCTTCCAATTAATCGGCGTTTGGTCATGGTGTTTTCGTGCGGTAGGGATGAGCTCCTGCTCGTCCGTTGAATGGTGCGAACCTCGCTAATGCCAAAAGTTAATGGGTCGCACCTCCTAGGCCGGAGGGGAGCCGCATTCCACGTTCCATTACCCCCGACAAACCTGCCCTATGCGCGGTGTCTTTCGTCCGAGTCGTATGGTTAGCTGCGGCTCCCTGAGCGTGTTACAGGTTCTAGACGTGCAATCCTCCATGGCGTGACACAGGTTTCCGGGCGTCGCGGTTGTGGCACAAGACAAACCCTGCTCCCGATTTCCGGCCAGTGACGCCCTATACCATGGCACGCCGAATGCGACGCTCCTCCGTTTGGGTTCGTCCTGATGCGATGCGAGGCTCGTCGCGACAATTGCGGATGAGCAGGAACTCACCCCAACCGGGAAAGCTTTCGTGCCTTCGGGACGCCCAAAACTCAGCCTGATCTGGGCTGTTTAGACCCGATTTCCGGTCGCTTTAGGCGCTCTCCTAGGAGAGGTTCCTCCCAGGCAATAATATCTCGTGCTTTAAGTCGTTTTTTCTTTACGAACACAACATATAGTGTTGATATTGGTAACGCTGCTCTACAGGCTGGGGTTATCACCAAATAATCACAATTAGGGCACAAGATATTGACCAGGTTATTGACAACTTGTGAGCAGCTAAAAAAATAAAACCCCCTAGCAAGTACTGCGATGATCAAATTAAAGTCAGGTGTGCATGCCAGCGATTTGAAGGTGCGTGGGCGCGGATCGCGTTCGGCACGGCAAAAGGGACTGACCTTTCAGAGAGTCTTCAGCACAAAAGGAAAGACTCCTCTGGATGACGTCGAATGGGAAAGACGGACAGCGGAAATCACTGACGACAGCGGCAAGGTCATCTTCCGGCAAGAGGACGTGGAGGTACCGAAAAACTGGAGTCCTTTGGCGACCAAGATAGCGGTCTCGAAGTACTTTTATGGCGATATAGCGCACGGGACGAACCCGTTTGAGGGCGGACGAGAGAACTCGGTTCGACAACTCATCCATCGGGTGACTAGAACCATCACGGACTGGGGCATCCAGGACGGCTATTTTTCCAGCGCTCAAACTGCGGAAACCTTTTACGATGAATTGACCTGGCTATGCGTGAATCAACACGGAGCGTTCAACAGTCCGGTTTGGTTCAACGTCGGGCTCTATCAGCAGTACGGAGTCGGTAAGGGCTGTGGGCAAGGCAACTTTTATTTCAATCCAGCGATCGGTGAGGCCGAAAGAGCGGCAACTCAATACGAGCATCCGCAGGCATCGGCATGCTTCATCCAATCGGTGGATGACACGATGGAAGACATCATGCGCCTCGCCACCAGCGAAGCGATGCTTTTCAAATACGGAAGCGGTACGGGCAGCGACTTGTCGACTTTACGTAGTACCCGGGAAAAGCTGAGCGGCGGCGGACGCCCGAGTGGACCGCTTTCATTCCTGAAGGTTTACGACCAGGTAGCCAACGTGGTGAAGAGCGGCGGCAAAACTCGGCGGGCCGCCAAGATGAACACACTCAAGGATTGGCATCCGGACATTGAGGAGTTCATCGAAGCCAAGACCAAGGAAGAGAAAAAAGCTTGGGCTCTAATCGAGCAAGGTTATGACGGTAGTTATAATGGAGACGCCTATGGCTCGATCATGTACCAGAACGAGAACCTGTCGATCCGAGTCAGCGACGAGTTCATGGACGCAGCGATCGATGGGAAAGAATGGTGGACCCGCCGGGTCTTAGATGGGAAACCGTGCGAACAGAAGGACGCCAAGACCCTGCTGCGGAAGATCGCGGAAGGCACCCACGTGTGTGGTGATCCCGGAATGCAGTTCGATTCCACGATCCACCGTTGGCATACCTGTAAAGGAACCGCTCGGCAGAACTCCACAAACCCATGCTCGGAGTACCTCTTCCTGGATAATACGGCGTGCAATCTGGCGTCGTTAAACCTGATGAAGTTCAAGGCGGCGGATGGGAGCTTCGATGTCGAAAGGTTTAAGGCGGCGGTCCGGATCTTCATCACGGCACAAGAGATCTTGGTGGATAACGCGAGCTATCCGACCAAAGAGATCGCGGAGAACAGCCATATCTACCGGACCTTGGGGTTAGGATTCGCGAACCTGGGAGCGTTAGTAATGAGTTACGGGCTGGGCTATGACAGTGATGGGGCACGAGCTCTGGCTGGGTCAATCACTGCAATCATGACCGGGCAAGCCTATGCTCATAGTGCCCGAATCGCCGAAGTCGTTGGATCTTTCCCCGGTTATCATGATGCGCGGGCAACCGGGGTGCCGAACCCGTTGGCAAAGGATAACGTCGAGTCAATGCTGGAGGTTATCCGCCTGCACCGCGAATACTGCGACCGAATTCAAGGTTCAATCGAGTTTGCGGACTTGAAAGCCGAAGCGATCAAAGCCTGGGACAATGCCTTGAGTCTGGGAGAGAAATCCGGGTTCAGAAATGCGCAGGTCAGCGTGTTAGCGCCAACCGGAACAATCGGGTTTTTAATGGACTGTGATACCACGGGAATTGAGCCGGATATTGCGCTCGTTAAATACAAACTTTTAGCCGGTGGCGGAATGTTGAAGATCGTAAACCAAACGGTTCGGCCGGCATTGGAAAAGCTTGGTTATACCGACAGCGCGATCGAAGGCATTCTCGCCCATATCAATGAGCACGACACCATCGAAGATGTCATCATTCCAGAAACGAACCAGGTAATTGCCAGCGGGCTCAAGCCGGAACATTTGCCGGTCTTCGATTGCGCGTTTAAACCGTTCAAAGGCAAGCGAAGTCTGCATTATCTTGGACACCTGCGAATGATGGCGGCATGCCAGCCGTTCTTGAGCGGTGCAATTTCTAAAACCGTGAATCTGCCAAACGAGGCCACGGTTGAGGAGATCATGAATACCTATATCGAAGGATGGCGATTGGGGTTAAAGGCGATCGCGATCTATCGAGATGGTTCCAAACGTTCAGCACCGTTGAACACGAAGAAGACCAAGGACATGGGCAGCGGCGAGGCGGCAACGTCAACCGAAGAGTCGTCAGAAGAGATCAAACGTTTGCTGGGCCGGATCGGCGAACTCGAACGCGAGATGTCGACTCTGCAACGACCTTCTCGTCAACGGATGCAGGATACGCGGGTGTCATTGACCCACAAGTTTGAGATCGCTGGTCATGAAGGTTACATCACGGTCGGTCTCTATGAGAACCGGCAACCGGGTGAGCTCTTTATCCAGATGGCAAAAGAGGGGAGCACAATCGGCGGGCTAATGGATACCGTCGCGACACTCACCTCGATAGCGCTGCAATATGGAGTTCCGTTAGAGAGCCTGGTTAAGAAGTTTGCCTATCAACGCTTCGAGCCGAGTGGTTTCACTAAGAACCCCGATATTCGGAACGCGACCAGCATCACGGATTATGTCTTCCGGTGGTTAGGTTGCCAGTTTATCGCGGGCTATAAGGAAGCAATCTCACCGAACCGTGCCCAACCGGATCTGCCGATGCGCGAGATCAGCGATATCGAGAAGAAAGCAGTCAACCGGCCAGTGGCGGAACTGCCCAGAACGGCTGAGAAAGAGATCATTGATGTAATCACCAATCGGACAAACTCGGATGGACTACCGATCCCGGCGAGCAATGGCCACTCCCATTCGCATGCGGAGCGAGTGCGCGAGGCGCTCGGTAACATGTATATGGATGTTACCTGTACTCACTGCGGAAGTTCGAAGGTGATTCGGGCTGGTGCCTGTGGCGTGTGCACCGAGTGCGGGACTTCGCAAGGATGTAGTTAGACCGGGTGGATGAGCGCAAGCGTGGGCAACGACCGCTGGGTGGCGGCCGTTGCCCACCAATACAGTTAGCCGTTTGCGGTTCACCGTTCACAGTTCACGGCTGACGAGTGGCGTGGCGCAGCGAGGGGCCTATTACCGTCAATAGGCTGGTCCCATAGGTCCTATTCGGTGTGAGGCCGAGGACTAACCGCAAACGGAGAACGGTGAACGGCGAACAGTGAACCCTATTGCACCAACACCACGATCGACCGCGGTCCAACCGTGTAGTGGACGCCGAACATCTGTTGTTCCTGGCCGGGCTCACAGATGTCGTGAGGCGAGTTTTGAGCGGTGTCGATGACGCGGTACCACGGCTTATATGACCCGTCGGTGATCGTGAATACTAGCGGCTCGGTGAAAGCGTTGACCATGACGTATAGATCTTGATCGCCCAGGCTGCCGCCTTTCAGATAATAGGCGAGGCTGTGTGAGTTGTAGGAAAGATCAGCCGCTGCGTTGACTCCACGCCAACGGACATCATCACGCCAGAACCGGCTTCGACAGATGCTGGGGTGCGCTTTACGAAACGCGATCATCACCCGGCAAAAACGGAAGAATCCAGCGTTTTCATGTAGCCGGTTCCAATTCAACCAGGTCGTCGGGTTATCCTGATTGTAGGGGTTATTGTTTCCGCCTTGGGTGTGCAGGAACTCGTCTCCGCCCATGAACATGGGGATGCCGTTCGAAAGCATCAGAAGACAAAACAAATTTTTCGCCTGACGCTGTCGCAGGGCAGCGATATCCGGGGTAACGCCATCGTCACCTTCCATCCCGCAGTTCCAGCTAAAATTATCGGGTGTGCCATCCTCGTTGTCGTGCCCGTTCGCCTCGTTGTGCCGCTCGTTGTACGACACCAAATCGTAAAGGGTGAACCCGTCATGCGAGATCACATAGTTAATACTGTAGAACGGGCGCCGGGCTTCTTCGATCCGGTCTGGAAACAGATCGTCGCTGCCATAAAGCCGTTGCATGAGCTTGGGAACCATCCCGGCGTCGCCGCGAACAAACCGGCGCAAATCATCTCGAAACTGACCGTTCCATTGATGCCAAAACATCCCCGGGAAACCGGTCCCTAATTGGTAGGCGCCGGCTGCGTCCCAAGGCTCAGCAATCAAACGGGTCTCCGCGAGAATTGGATCCGTGCGAATAGCCGAAAGCAGAGGGGGATCTTCCCCATCCATTGAACCGTCCTCAGACCGGGTCAAGATCGAGGCAAGGTCGAATCGGAACCCATCAACCTGCATTTCGGTTGCCCAATAACGCAAGCTATCGAGGATCAGGTTCCGAACAAATGGGTCACTTACATTCAGGGTGTTCCCGGTCCCGGAAAAGTTGGCGTATGGTTGCGCCGGATCCTGGGTCATCAGGTAGAAGCTGGCATTGTCGATCCCCTTAAAAGAATAGTTCGGCCCGGTGTGGTTGGCTTCTGCGGTGTGGTTATAAACGACGTCCAAGATGACCTCAATGCCGGCCGCGTGCAGAGCGGATACTAACTGTTTGAACTCAGCGATAGCGGCTTGTTGATTGGCCGCGTAGCGCAGGTGCGGGCAAAAGAAATTCAGGGTCATATAACCCCAGAAATTGTTCTCCTGTGGATCGAACTGATGGACCGGCATCAACTCGACGATGGTAACACCAAGGTCCTGCAGATAAGGAATCTTCTCGATTAGACCAGCAAACGTACCGCGCTTCTCGGTCGCAATGCCGCTCGATTCGCTTTGCGTGAAGCCGCGCATGTGCAGCTCATAGATGATAGCATCCGAATAGTGGCGGGGTCGCGCGCGTCTCGTGCCGTAGCTAAGCGAAGCCGGACTGGATAACTGTATAGAGGAACCTGGTTCGGGACGGATTACGCCTAAGGGTGCACGGCCAGCGTTACTGCCTGCGCGGCAAGCGGCTGCGCGACTGAAGCCAGGAGGGAAGAAAACCCGCTTCGCATAAGGATCCAGAAGGATCTTGTCTGGATCGAACGCATGCCATTGGTTCGGCCCGTGCGGCGCGGGACCATTGACGCGGTAAGCATAATAGGCTGCATCCGCCAGCTCTGCTTCCGGTAGCCGGCAGTGCCAAACTCGTTTTGTTTTATGCGCGAGCGGCTCTAGCCAATGTTCGGCAAGTGGGGTTACAAAATCGTCGGCGCCATAAAGCAATAGGGTCACCTCTCGAGCATTTTGAGAATACAATGCAAAATTGAATGCTTTCTCTTCGGGAATGTAGGTGACCCCCAGCGGCGTTGGAGAACCTTCGATTCTCGGCCAAGCAATAGTCTTCGGTTGCCAGGGGTTTGGATTCACGGGGGCAAAAAGAACGCTATTCTAGGGCTTTTGCTCTGCCATGCCGAATGTTTTCAAAATGAATGCGTATTCGTCGGCAAGCTCATTCAAACGGTCGAACCTTCCGCTCTGTCCCATATGGCCCGCGCCGAGATTCGTCTTCAATAAAAGAAGCCGATCCTGATGAGTCAACGAGCGCTGCTTTGCTACCCATTTGGCCGGTTCCCAATAACTGACCCGGCTGTCGTTCAGGCCCGCGGTCACGAAAAGGTTCGGATACGGTTTATCGGCAACATTGTCGTAGGGCGAGTAGGAACGGATGTAGTTAAAGTAGGTCGGGTCGTTCGGATTCCCCCATTCTTCATACTCCGTAACGGTTAAGGGTAGGGAAGGATCCGACATCGTGTTTAAGACATCGACAAAGGGCACTCCGGCGATCACGGTGGTGAAAAGATCCGGGCGCATGTTCATCACCGCGCCCATCAACAAGCCGCCGGCGCTGGCGCCGTCAATCGCTAGTTTTTTTGGTGAACCGTACTTCTCTTGGACGAGATATTCTGCGCAAGCAATGAAGTCTGTGAAGGTGTTCTTCTTATTTAATAGCCTCCCGGCATGGTACCAGGTTTGTCCATACTCGCCTCCGCCCCGAATGTGAGCGAGCGCTACCACAAATCCGCGATCGGCTAAGCAAAGACGGTTCGCATCGAAGTCAGCATCCTCGGTTAGGCCATAGGCTCCGTAACCTTCTAGAACGATCGGCGCCGACCCATCTTTAACCAATCCTTTGCGATAAAATAGCGAAATGGGGATTTTGGTTCCGTCGGCCGCAGTCGCGAATACGCGCTCTTCCGTATAGTCATCGGTCGAAAAGCCACCTAACACCGTAGTCCGTTTCTTTACGGTCTCCGCTCCGCTCTTTAGGTCGACGTCGATGACCGATTTGGGCGTGATCAACGAACTGAATTCCAGGCGAAGCTGGGTTGTATCAAAGGAGGGATTGTCCCCAAAATCAGCATCGTAGGTGGGCTCTTGGAGATCCACGTACCGGCTGGTGCCTGAATCAAGATCGTATACCTTGATGGCCGGGAGACCATCACGCCGGACCACCACCGCCAGATAGTGGGCGAATGCTTCCAGTGCTTCGACCGGTTCCTTCGGCTCATAGGGCACAAAGTCAGTCCAATTTTGGTGACCCGGGTTTGAGACCGGCGCGGTCACGATTTTGAAGTTCTCCGCCTGATCGTTGGTTACGATGAAAAAGCGGTTGCCGGAATGGTCCACTTGGTAAAGAACCCCTTGGGTGCGTGGCCTTAAGACTCGGAAATCGCCCCCCGGATCATCTGCGTCCAGATAACGCACCTCAGTTGTGGTTTCGCTGTCCGAGACCAGGAAAATGAACTTTCGGCTTCTCGACTTTTCCAGGCTCAGTTCGAAACGCTGATCCTTTTCCTCAAATAGCAAAGTGTCTTTCTTAGGATCTTGTCCGAGCACATGACGAAACAGGCGGTAAGGCCGGTTGGCGTCGTCGAGCTGAAGATAATAAAGCGTCCGACTGTCATTCGCCCAGGCAATCGATGCTGCGGTGTTCTTAATGGTGTCTGGCAAAAGTTTGCCGGAAGTCAGGTCCTTGATTCGCAAAAGGAACTTTTCGCTGCCGCTTGTGTCAGTGGAGTAAGCGAGCAAAAGTTGGTCCCGGCTAACACTCAAGGCGCTGAGGTGAAAATATTTCCAGCCTTCAGCCAGCTGGTTCCCGTC
>DASUWQ010000407.1:0-6347 GCA_036378375.1 Chthoniobacterales bacterium | reverse complement strand
GGTTGATTCCGATAGTCCGAATCTCCCGCTACATCTTTTTGAGATGTTGGTTGTAACGCTGTTTGAATCCCCAGACACTGCAGTGGTTGGTCCGTGCGCCGATGGCGGTTATTATGCGATTGGACTTCGGCGTCCGCATCGCCGGGTGTTCGAAGAGATCGCTTGGAGCACTGATCAGGTCTACCGCGAAACGGTCGAGCGAGCTGCGGAAGTTGATCTTCCGCTGATCTCGCTCCCGGCCTGGTACGACGTTGATGATCAGGCGTCCTTGCAGCGATTGATGACGGATTTGTTCGAATCACCGGTAACCTACGAAAGCGGTCTTCGGGCGGGACCGGCTTCTGAGAGCAAGGCATTCCTCCGGCGTATCTTGGAGACTGAGGGCAGGGAACGAATCTGGCCCAAGCGTCTACTAACAGCCTCCGAAGCAGCTTAGGGGACCTGGGCAGAAGCAAATCAAGGAATATGCAGGGTAATCAACATGGTCCAGAGGGCTTATTTGATCAGCTCGGTTGGTGGTACGCTCTTTGCCGAGAGCGCCTTCTGCACGATGATACGGAATCGATCATTCAAATCCTCGTTTCGTTCGGTCTCGCATTGAATGGCGCTTGCCTATTGGAATTAGGATGTGGCCCCGGATTCTATGCTACCCGAATTGCCAAGCATTTCCGACTATTAAACGTCATCGGGGTGGACCGCTCCGCCAAGCTCGTCGAACATGCCAGGGCCCGTAGCCGACTGTTGCGGTTGAACAATTGTCAATTCTTTAAAGGCGATGTATACGCATTACCCTGTCCCACTGCGGATGCTGGAGCGGTCATCGCCTCGCGCCTTTTCATGATCTTAGAGGATCGTGAAGCCGTCATGGCGGAAGTCTATCGGGTACTGGCGCCAGGTGGGCTCCTTTTTATTGCCGAGCCCCTATCCCAGCAGCGAGCCATGATTCCTCTGCGTATCATGCGCGGTCTGGCGGTTCTAATGCGTCCGCGAAGGCGAGCAGACGCCGGCGACTACTGTGAAGATGTCCAAGTACGGGTGATGAAACCGGTGGAGTTTGCAGGACTTCTTCGAACACTCCCCTGGCGGCGTATTGTCAGCTGGCAGACTAAACATTACCAATACGCAGTCTGTGCGAAATCGGATAGGCTCAACCCAACCCAGCCTGGAGAACCCAGCCGCAGCCGTGGCAGCCGGGGATTCTAGTATCTGGAAGCACCCTTCAGCGCGAGCGAATGGCATTTTTGAAGGGCGCTCGCCGGAGGAGAAGTTCTGGAGATCGGTTTTCGAACCGGCCTGAATCTTAGGCATTACCCGGTCTGATTCCGCTGGGTGTGAGAGCGGGTGGGCACATGATTGCAGGGTAATAAAAAGGGAAGGCTAGAAGCGAAAACTCCTAGCCATCCAGCGAGATTGGATGTGCTGTCGAATTGTCGACAGTCAATCCAGAAGTCATCCATTATTACCGGCTTTGTTTGTTGAGCGAACGGGTTTAGGTTTTTTGGTTGCGGTCGAGTTAGTTTGTTGACCTACGCCTTTTCCTGATTTGCTGACAGCGATAGTAGCCGATTGGTTCTCTTGGCTCTTAAAGTAGGCTCCTGGCACCGGAAGGCCGTGTTTGGTGAAGGGATTGGAGCGCTCTGACGCATACTCGTCCGCTTTAACTGTGACCGTGGTGCCCAAAATTGTTCCCGCAGCGATTGTCGCCAATCCAAATTTAATGATCGAGTTCATTTCGTTATGTTAGTCTCTTAATTAGCGCGTCTGCGCTTCAAAGAGTGAAACCCCGACCGGTGGCGAAACCCTCGAAAAAGATGAGATTCAATTCAGAATCACCTGTCTTCTTGGTTCATCAATCGTTAAACAGAACTTTTCCAATAGACCATTCCCAAGCAAACCTGCTTCGCCGGAAAAAATCGGCTTCGCGTGCAGAATTGTCCGAACGGCATAGTGCTGTTTCCCAATCTGTAAATCGGACGTAACAAATTTCGCCGATGAAAGTGACTGCTCGGTCGGTTCTTGTTTTGAAAACGATCTCTGTTCTTTTGCTCTGACCCACTCTAAAGCGGAGTCGCAGCCGGTATCGAGGCGTACCCATTGTATAGGACCGTGTCCCACTCGAACTGGGACACAGAAAGCGCTGTTACAGACTTTGATCGGGAGCTTCTCGCAGTTTGCGAGCTCAAAGTCGCAATTCTTCAGTATCCGAACCTCATGAGCGCGAAAATTGATCTGTACTGTGCGTCCTCGGAAAAAGTCCGCCCCCAAAATACCATCGATTGAGTGATGACAACAATCGCTCAGAGCTTTTAGGTCAACGGCTAAGAGCGATGTTGACAGTGTGACGCCGCAACAAGTTCCGCAGAAATTATCTACGGCATAGGCCAAAGCTTGCCCGTTCACGCCTTGAACTTTCTCTGGCTTGCCGATAGCGATTCCGAGAGTGCGTGCTTGTGCCAGGTCTACAACGCTCGCGCTCGCACCTGAATCCAATATAAAATTCAGTGGTCCGTTCCTCGAAAGGGCATTCACTTTGATCCAAATGAAGCCATCCCTGTACTCGAACGGGATGACGGCGAATGTCTCTGACCGCGCGAAATGCGTTAGGCCCAATTGGGCGATCAGAGCAAACAGCAGCGCGCGCATCTCTCGTCGCTGCAAGCAAGATCCGTGCGATCCAACCGGAGCACGATGACAATAAAGCTGTGGAGGGACCCTTTACCAAGAGAGGATAAAATTGGATTTCAAATAGGCATTCCGATTAAGGAGCAAGCGCAAAAGAGAATTGTTGTGCGGTTTTTTGCCCATGTTTTTGAGCAAATTTCGTCCGATCGGACCATGAGAGCGGAATCTCAGGCGTGTGCTCAAAGGCTCAATTCGTGGACTACTCATGCCTTTGCGCAACTACTATGGCTTCAGTAGCCACCGAAACGCGTCGCGAAAGACTTCTTTGCCGCCCTGCTCGACTACGGCGCCATGGCCAACGATGATCTTATCGAAGTGCCAGCTAAGTATTTGCTCTACGGTCATTCGCATGCGGCTGCGATCGATAACAATAGGCCGATAAAGACGGGCGAATCTACAACCGGGAAAGGGGCCGATAACCAGCGAACCCAATGTCCGCGTTATCCACGCATCCTGAGCGCTCAGATTGAATAGCAAGTCTGCGACAATGAGCGATGCGCTAGGCCGATGACAGAATACGATCTCGTCCAGAAAAAGGCCGATCCCTTGAACATGGATTTGATCGATCTCGTTTCTCCATAGAGAAGGCGCTATGCCGTCGAGGAGTTCTTTGAGAGGCAGCGACCGGTTCCACCTTACCAGCGTTGGCGCTCCGTAGAGCTCCGCATTTGGATAGGCGTTCAAATACTCCCGTAGATGAAGGTCATGCCACCAGCTAGGCGCTATTATCGCAGCAATGGGGCCGAGCCTTTGAAATTCTTCCTGAGACGCCAAATCTAGTCTGGTCGGTGAGTGGACAAGCAGGCGACCGTCAGCAAGGCGGATCACCGTCATACGATGCCACAATGGGATTCCCCCAAATCGGATTGGCATTTCGTGTTCCCAGATGTTGTCGCCAAGGGATCGAAACATCGCGATTGGGATATTCTTTCACGCTAATTAATCTCTTCAAGAAGTCGGCTTGAAAGCAGTTACTTCTGCCGAAACAATATAGTCATCGAGCCGGCCCTGAGCGACGTCGCGCTGGATGAATTCGCTGCTCTTTTGGCGGACCCTGATTTGCACGCTTTCGAATCCAGCCTCGCCCAACCAGGCTTTGAGTTGACTCATTAACTCCGCACCGGCTAAGCAACCAGTATACGCTGCGAGATCATTCTTGAGATCGTCTGGTAGAGGCTGCAGAGCGACCATATCAGCCACAGCTAAGCGGCCGCCCGATTTCAAGACGCGATATGCTTCTTTGTAGACCTGTAGCTTGCTGGGTGAAAGATTGATCACGCAGTTCGAGATCACCGCATCTACCGTGTTATCACCGGCCGGTAAATGTTCGATCTCGCCCAGCCGGAATTCCACGTTCTGATAGTTTCCCGTGGTCGCGTTCTTTCTAGCTTTGGAGATCATTTCCGGCGTCATATCACCGCCGATAACTTTTCCGGTAGGACCAACGATCTTTGAGGCCAGAAAGCAATCGACTCCTCCGCCGCTCCCTAAATCGAGCACTACTTCGCCAGTCTTAAGCTTGGCAAAGGAGATCGGGTTTCCGCAGCCTAAACCCATCTCAGCGTCTTGAGGTAATGAAGCGAGGTCTTCTTTCGAGTAACCAATCTGCTCCGAAACGCTGCAACTACACGAAGTGTCGGTTTCGCAACAGCCGGCGCCCTGTTCTGCGACTTTCGCGTAGTGCTCTCGAACGGTGTCCCGAATGTCGATGTTTGGCTCACTCATATATCTGGTCCTTTGATCAAGAAGACTGATGAAGTTCGCCTAGGTGGCGGCTTAATTTAGTGCGTAGGGGGAGATGTTCAGCCTGTATGCACCTTTCGATCCAGAAATTCGTTCAGATGTTTTGAACGGTTCTTGGAGATATCGATACCGATTTCGCTCATCGCTTGAATCGCTTTTGGGTGAACGAATTGTGCCGGATTTGAACCAGCGCTTTGCACCTCCGCAATATCGCCGGCGATCCGGTGGAGAATGCCTTCCGCCATCTGGCTGCGACAAGAATTGCCAGTGCAGAGGATTAAGATGAAGGGCTTTTCCATAGAACGATGCAGCTTACGTCCTTCCTCCCTTCACATCTACCAGGGACAACCGCGCCGAGTCGTAACGCGGTTGTCCCCATTCTATCGGGGCAAGTCTTGGTTCAAGGTTCGAAGTTTTAAGTTTTAGGTTCTAGGTTAGGCGTTCCGCCTGGGGACCACCCTCTTCTGGCGCCGCGGCATTGGCGATTCACCATTGAACTTAGAACGTTGAACTTCGAACCTACTTACCGCCGCCTAACGTTATCTGCGGCGGTTGCCAACTGCATCGCCAAATCGAAGAAGCCGTCGTTTTGGCCATTGAAAAGCCCGTCGGCGGCGAAGGAGTTGACTGTGGCTACGGCGCCTCCCAGCTGAGTCGAAGTAGGGCGTATGATCGAGCAGGCAGGCAGGCCTGTCGTTTCAAGGAAGGCACATGGCTCTGGTAGAATCTTGTTGGTTTGCGTTAGCTCAAGCTCCAAATGGAGGCGGGTTAGCGTCGCCGGATCATTTAGATCGGGAAATGTTAACTTAGTTTCGGGGTCAATCACTCCAGCCAACGGTTGCGACACCGCGTTGCCAGCTTTGTCGTGCCAGAGTGAGAAGTGATCGATCTCAACGCCGCCGATACTCAGCAAGATACGCATAACTTCCTCGCTGGTAGCCTTCAATACTAGGGTCGGATAAAGGCTCGTCCCTCCTTGCTCAATGTACGCGAAATGAAATCCTGCAGTGTTAGCAATGGCTTGGATGCGTTGAGCCGGGGAACCTGCCGGAATCGGGGGTGCTGGCACCACGACGGTAGGAGGCGTGTCAGTGTCGTTCAGCGGGATCGCCGGTTCATTCGCGATGGTAAACGGTCCTTTGATGGAGGCGCCTAAGTCCGGATTCTGTCCGCTCCGGTACCGCGTATACCAACTAAGATCTACGTTCAGGCTTAGCAGGTTCGTGAGCCTTTTGCCGATCTTGGTCTTGTCGACGCCGGTTGCGATACTGCCCTGCAAAGTTCGAAATGGATCAAGGTCAACCGATTCTGCACCATGCGCTCGTAAATAAGCGTCCAGGAAAGCGGCGTGACTCAATTCATCATCATTGTTATCCGTGATGTACTGCGGCATGTCGCCGTCAAGATTTTGTAGTGCCAATTTGTAAGGAGGATTTCCTACGATAGGAGGACCGTCGTTGGGTGCGGTCGCCCCGCCGAGTTCATTATATTGGGTCCAAAGATCGCTCTCCACGAGTTCGGCCCACAATGCGAACCGAAGGAGATCGGCATCGCCTTTGCTAAGTTTCGCTGATGAGTTCGTTTCCTGCGCTTTGAGTAATGCGCTGGCGGGTAGGAGGGTCGCGCCAACGATGCCCAGGCCTTTAAGAAAAGAGCGCCGAGGCACCACTTTCGATTCTTTGGTGTGAAGGGAGGTAAGAGCGGACTGTGTCTCTGTACGATCCGCGCCAGATTCTTCTGCTTTCATAGGTTGGGTTTGTGTCCTTACTAGCCGATCTGGTTTAGCCAGTTGATCAGGCTAAAACGATGTCGGCGTACCTATGCCTACTGGAAGAAAAGATGATTTATTCCTCTTGTGGGTAGACGAAAACATTTAAATATTTATCGGGAATAATCGCGCGGGTTTGAGATCTATAAATGTA
>DASUWQ010000406.1:0-4469 GCA_036378375.1 Chthoniobacterales bacterium | reverse complement strand
ATTACTGCCCGCCGCCACACTGGCATACTGCGTCCGAGATTGGTTTATGATCGGCGGCATCACATGATCATACCAACCGTCCGAGTCATCGTAGGCAATAATGATTGCCATATCTTGCCACTCCGAGGACTGCATCAATCGGTTTATTGTGGTCACCAGGAAAAATTGTTCTAACAGCGGATCGGAGTAGCCTGCATGCCCGTCTTCCCATCCGGGAGCTTTCAAGAAACAGACTGCCGGAAGATTGTGAGCCGCCAAGGCCTGCCAAAACCGGGTAATATCATATTGATGATTGGCTTGGTCGGTATATCCGATCGCTGCTACCGAAGTTGGAGGCAAATGTTGGAGATTTTGCGTCTGCGCATAGTACTGAAAAGGTTCATGATGCGCTATGTAATCAACTATCGGTTTGCCGTTACTGCCAATGTGCGTTGCTGCGATGTTATCGAACCCGCCTTGAAACCAGCCCCAGGTAATATTCTTCGCATTGAGTAAGTCACCGATATTAGTGCCGGTCATCGCGACGTTCTCCCGATTGGTAGCACTATCACCGGTGGGTTGAGGATCATCGACAACTGTACCATCCACCGTGTCCGGCCCAAATGAAGTCACTAAATCTGCCGGAGTGGCTCCATGTGTGTTACCGGAAATAAGATTCAGTGCACCGACGGTTGATTCACCAAAATCAGTGCCGAAGAAATTGTCGCTTAGCGCGAAATGCTGAGCATAGTTCCAGAGCGCCGTAACCACGTTGCCGTCATAGTAATCCATTACTTGGGTTGGCCCGTTCCCTGATGACGGTGAGCCGGTAAACTGAACAAATCTATCCATCAAACCGAAGTCAAAAGCCAGCTGCTCCGCCTGATAAGCGTGATCTTGATCAGCGGTATTCACATGGGACCGATCGATCCGCTGCGGCTGCAGGGAATTGGGGTTGCTAGTTAACAACGTTTCTGTCAATCCGTTTACCGTCGGTGTTCCTGGCCGAGGAACGAAGACAGGCTCGCCCGGCGGATTCGCGGCATGCAGATAAGTACCAAAGTAATGATCAAACGAGACATTTTCCTGAAAGATCACGACCACGTGGCGAATAGGATAGAGGGTGGTGTTATCGCCACCTCTGATGTTGGTCGCTGTTTGTGCTGCAGCGAAACCAGGGTTCATAATTAGTCCCGCTGTTACTAACGTAATGGAACAAAGCTTGGTTGTACGAGTTCTCATAGTGGGTCAGTGGCCGGCAGACTCTTTCTCCCTGGGTACAACCGTTTCAAGGTGACAAATGTTAAGAATTTTTTGCGGAATAACGGATCAGGTAACCCGGTATTGGTGATAGGCACACAGGTAGCCGCCACTTCTTACTGAAAAGGCTCCGGCATCACCAGAGCAATGCCCGGCACGGTGTCGTTTATCCCCCAAAACTAACAATTGAAATGCGAATCGAGGGAATCACCCTCTCTTGGAGTGGATACGCGGGCAAGCCGGACGCGCGCGTCCGTCACAACCGAATGGGTCATCGGCGAAACATGTACCTTGCTTATCGCAAGGAAACGTCATCGCATTGTCCCGGCGTTTCTGGATTACGTCGGACGTAGCCTCGAATTACTCTTGATGCTAGCCCGCCACGCCAAGTTAAACCATAGAAACGTTAATCAGGGAGCGCCAGCCCGGAAGTTGCGATGTGATCGGGAAAATGCGACGCCCGCAGCAAATCCGGCGGGCGGGACCCTAGCACGAGATTGATCGGGTTAGCTTTAGGATCTCGGCAGTTGGATACCCAGAGATTGAAGTAATGCGGGCCGAATCGTAATCAGAATAAAGGAATAGATCGCCATCGATTTCGTATCCGCCTCTCCAGTCAACGGCGAACGTCTTGTCGGTTTCCGCCATAGAGACCGATTGATATTCACCGTCACGCACTAGTGGCGCAGCCAAATGATCGGCCGGATCTAGCATCCAGGCGTCTCCGGATTCCGTAGAAAAGAGGATCAATGGGCCAACCGCAACAACACACCCGGTTCGGGCAATGGCTTTGTTGCGGATATAATCGACTTCATTCGCGAGAACCAATTCTTTGGCCGTCATTCCCCGCTTACCTGCCGCGCGTTTTGTTTCCTTTCGCTTAGGCATACCACGAATTTTTGCCGGCTTAGCTCAAACTCCAAAACCGGGTTGGCAAGCCGTACAACGCTTTTCCGATCTGCGCCCGAGGCGACATTATCGCTTGGAAAAAGGAAGCGGAAATCTAGTACGTCGGAACGAGCAAAAAATTTCGAACGCCGTGTCCTGCAATCGAGCCGCGTCTAAAAGCAGTCAACTGAAGAGATGGGATGCCGCGTGAAAGAGAAGAGACGGGGCGGGCTGCACAAGGAGGTAAGCGCTCCCGCCAAGCGGGATTACTGCCAATCTGGCAAGTCCTGACGCCCCGGAACAACGACCTCTAAACCGGTATTTGGACCCGTGCTAGCCCGCCACGTCAAAAAATCGTCGCCCCATTGATTGGAGAAAGCAAGTAATTTCATTTGACTTGGCTAGGCCGCACGAATGGCGAACCCACCGATGACAATGTACCGAGCGTCCACCGAGTTTAGCGAGCAAGCCAAGGCAACGAGATCTTCCGACGTCGGCTCGCGAGATTCTAATTTGTCTTCGCCTTGCGACGCCGGGTAATCATCTGCCATAGCCAGGCATCCGCCTCTTGATGCGATTGAAACCGATAGACACCTCGCGGTATGAAGGGGGTCGGAAAAGCCGTGCGCCAGCCAACGGCACTCGCCACATTATCGCGAGCCGGATCCAGTAAATCAGCCGGTGGACGTCGCCTCCCAACCGTTTTCACGTCCTTTTTCACAGTAGTCATTAACTCATTTGCAAGGAATCAACGCCAATAAAATCTCACGCAAAGGCGCAAAGACGCCAAGAAAGACAGTAATTCACCACAAAGACACGAAGAACACAAAGATAGGGATTATTAAGAAGGCTTTTCGAGAACCTACAGCCCATTTTTATACGATTTCTGTAGAGTCCCTTCTTAGTGTCCTCTGTGTCTTTGTGGTGAAATTTCTCGGATTGTTCGGTGCTAGGACAGTGGATGTCCTACCCCGTGTGCGAAGGTGAGGCTTCATTCGAATGAGTACTTCTTCCTTTCACTTTAGGGGCCCGGTGCGGCATGAGAACCTTGAGATCCACTTTCTGATCGGCCCATCGATTCCACCCGATTACCTGACGTTGGCTGAGGGATGTAGCCAGCAGATCGTTGAGATTTTCGAGACCGGCAGGGTCGGTCATTTGGCGGTCTGGAATAAGTCGACGGACAGACCGTTGTCGCCACGTCACTCGCACCGGGCGAAGAAAGCATGTCCCAAACTCGGAGATTAGCCAAACCGGCCGTTTCGGCCCTTGCCATGGCAGGGAGGTCGAATCGAAGCCAACTATTCTGACTTTGACGAAAAGGCCACGAGTAATAGATTTGCCTGGTCAAGAGTAAAACGCCTCTATAAAATGTTACTTGTTAAGACGTGACCTAAGGTAAGGACCTTGTTCTCGAAGTACTGTGGTAATGCGCGGGCTACCGTAGCGACCTTTATGCTCAGTATAATGGATCTGCTTTATCAATTCGGTGTTGGCCTTGGCCCTTAAGGAGGACTCATCAGCCGCCCACCGATAATAACCACTGCGCGAAACACTCAGAGTCGCACAACACTCCTTAATGGGAAACTGAACCGAAAGTTCTCAATCATCGCATACCGTTGGTCGGTTCCTCCCCCAGTATGCTCATGGCTTTTTTTAAGATCTTCCGTTGGCGCTTGAGATATTCGATCTCTTTATGCTGCTCCCGGATGATCTTTGCCATTTCCTCTGGGCTCTTCATCTGCCCCTCGATCTCGGCCGGCTTCTGCTGGCTCAGGTAGGCCTTCTTCCAAAGCTTTAACGTCGGTTCGCTCACATCAAGTTCTCAAGCCACCTGCCGGTGGGTCTTACCGCTATGTAGCAAAAGCTCTACCGCTTGGCGCTTGAACTCCTCCCCATACCTTCGGGCAATCTTACTGTTCTTCACGGTTGCAACTCATCTTACTTTGTGTTCCCGTGTCCGCAAAATCAGGGCAGGTTCAGCCTCCAAGAGTTGTTGCTCCACTCGCCGCAAAGTCCTTCTATCAGCCATTATCAGGAGCTTTTCGGCAAGCTTGTTCCGCAAGAACTGTTGGCTCCGCAGGAGCGAGGAGCTAACAGTCGACAGCGGTTCTTTAGCTGTAGCGTAACGTTCTGGAGTTTTCTGGGCCAGGTGCTCGAACCAGGTAGCTCCTGTCGTGATGCTTTGCGCCGGATCAACGCTTGGTGGCAATGGCACTTCCCTAATCAAGCGCTGCCTTCACTCGATACCAGCGCCTATTGTCAGGCACGAGCACGGCTTTCGGAGTCGACACTCCAAGCGCTCTGTAGCCATCTGGCCCAGCAACTAGAGCAGCAGGTCG
>DASUWQ010000405.1:0-9955 GCA_036378375.1 Chthoniobacterales bacterium | reverse complement strand
ATATATGTCACCCATAACCATAGGCCTTGCTTGCCCACGGCCTTGACCGGGGGTTGATGGAACATACGGTGCAGACCGCTATCGGCCTCGCAAGCAAGGCAGCGCTCCACGGACCCTATCTGCGTAAATCCGCGTGCATCTGCGGTTGGTTTCTGTCTTCGGGTTTTTAGCGCCTACCTAGGGCTGCAAGCTCACCCTAGGCTAAATTCTTTCCAGTACTTCGCACCTCTGCTAGGCTCCGCTCTTCAGTACTAACCTTTGCGTCTTTGCGGCTTTGCGTGCGATTTTATGCAGACATTTCTCCAGGACATTCGGTTTGCTTTCCGCAGGTTCAGAAAAGACCCGGCTTTTATCGAGGTAACAATCGTTACCTTGGCTCTGGGTATCGGCGCTACGAGCGCAATCTTCAGCGTAGTCAACGGGGTCCTTCTTCAGCCGCTGCCGTTTCCGCACTCGGATCGCGCGGTCTTGCTGATGGAACAAACCAAACAATTTCCCAGACTCAGTGTCTCCTACCAAAACTTTGCCGATTGGCGTGGTCAGGCCCAATCCTACGAATCGATTGCCGCGGTACGTAATGCCGTAGTCACACTGAGCGGCAGCGGCGAGCCGGAAAGGTTACCTGCACAAATGGCGACCGCCAACCTGTTCAGTACGTTAGGAATCAACGTCACCAAAGGCCGCACCTTTAGTCCGGAAGAAGATAAGGCGGGTGGTCCAAACGTCGTGCTAATTAGCTATAGCCTTTGGCAACGGCGTTTTGCCGGAGCCCAAGATGCCATTGGCCGATCGCTGATTTTAGACGACAAGCCGTACACCATCATTGGGGTGTTACCTCAGGGTTACCAGGTCTTACTCCAGGTACCCGATGTAGTGTTGCCATTTGAACCCTGGGCTAAGACCCTCCCGGATGATCGCGCCTGGCATCCCGGCATCTTTCCGATTGGCCGTCTCAAACCTGGCGTATCCCTGGAACAAGCTCGCAGTGAATTGACCGGGATCGCTCAGGCACTGGAAAAGCAGTACCCAATCTACGACACCGGCACGGGCGCATTTGTAAACCCGATTCAAGATCAGATGGTTGATACCGCCCGTCCGGCTCTGTTGGTACTCATGGGCGCGGTGGCATTAGTGTTGCTGATTGCATGCACCAATGTCGCTAACTTGCTGTTAGCTAACTCTGCCGGACGCCAACAAGAATTCGCAGTTCGTCGCGCCATCGGTGCGAGCCGGTTCCGTGTTTTTCGCCAACTCTTAACCGAAAGTGTCCTGTTATCGCTTTCCAGCGCGGCACTAGGCTTATTAATAGCCTGGATAGCAGTGCCGTTTCTGGTGCGACTGGCGGGATCGACCCTTCCATTTGGTAACCGGGTATCGATCGATTGGTCGGTTTTATGGTTCACGATCGTCGTTTCGGTCTGCGCCGGCATGTTGTTCGCGTTAGCGCCCTTGAGATACATCATTCACCTGGGCGTACAGGAGACGTTAACCGATGCGGCGAAAAGCGGCGCCACGCGCGGGACGTCTAAGATGCGAACCGGATTAGTTGTGACCCAAGTCGCCGTAGCTGTCCTGCTGTTGGTGGGGGCCGGTCTGTTGCTGCACAGCTTTGAACGTTTGACGTCGGTAGCTCCCGGGTTCACTCCGGATCACGTTTTGATTGCGGATATACCGCTCTCTCCGAACTCACACAGCAAACCGAACGAGAGGATTGATTTTTACGAGCATGTCCTTGAACAAACGGCGAATTTGCCCGGGGTACGAGTAGCGGGAGCTTCGAACGTCGTACCGGTCAGTGGAGTTGCTTCCTCGATCTACTTCAATATTAAGGGACGGCCGCCCAAGAACAATCAGTACGCACTCGCGAACTATCGCACTGTCAGTCCTGATTATTTCGCAGCGCTTCACGTTTCTTTGCAACAGGGACGTTTGTTCCAGGAAACAGATCGCGAAGATCATCCCATGGTCGTGATCATCAACAGCACATTAGGGCGCACCTTTTTCCCCAACCAATCGCCTATTGGACAGTACATGCAGATTGGTGGGGTGCCGGATGACGGACTGCCCTGGATGGAAATTGTCGGGGTAGTCGGCGACGTCAAACAAGCGTTGAACGGTGACGCGCCAGCCGAATACTACATTCCGTACCGCCAAGCAGACAAGGTTTTGCCCGTGCAGGCGATGTCATTGATCGTGCGTACAGAGAGCAATCCGCAGGCGTTAGCGACCTCGGTGCAACGCGTGGTACACCAGATTGATCCTAACCAACCCGTGGCAAAAATCCGGACCATGGAAGACAACATCGCGGACTCACTATCAGAGCCGCGTTTTCGGACGGTGCTACTCACACTCTTTGCCGGTATCGCACTGGCTCTGGCCGGGATTGGCATTTTCAGCGTCACGGCGTACACCGTGACCCAGCGAACTCGCGAGATCGGAGTGCGCGCGGCTCTGGGCGCTTCACGCAGCCAGATCTTCGGTTTGACACTCGGTTACACCCTGCGTCTGACTGCGATCGGCGTGGTCATCGGAATGGCAGCGGCTTTTGTAGTTACCCGGTATGTGTCCGCTTTCCTCTTCCAGGTCCCAAGCTATGACCTTGTTACTCTGGCCGGCGCCGCCATTGTAATCGTGCTAGTAGCAACCGCAGCGTCCTATCTTCCCGCCCGCCGCGCCACCGGCATCGACCCCGCGAAAGCGCTGAGACAGAATTAGTGAGACGTGAGAAGTGAGCAGTGATTGGTGAGAGGTGGAAGGGCATGAAGTCGCGACACCCGTGGAGCGCTGCATCCCCGCGGCCGCGGGACGCAGCTAGGTCGGCCCCGCAAGCTAGGCAACGCTCCGCGAGGCGACCGGTATCTACGTATATCTGTGTCCATCTGCGGTTGGTCCGTCTTCCTTTGCGCCTTTGCGTGAGATTTTTTCTTCTGTCTGTTCTTCGCTAAGCTACTGCGCGACAGTTTTTTCGCGGCTTATTCTTGCCTTCCCTTCGTGTCCATTCGCGGTCCTACTTGGACAGGGCGCCGCAGGGGGCGGAGTCCACGCTCAGCGCGGCGTTCAATGTCTCGATCCGGTCAGTCATAATACTCGACTGCAGGTAATCCGTACGCAGCTTCCACCAGATGGCAGACCAACCGCGTGGGGCAGTCAATCGCCTTCTAACCTCAGCCAGAACTTGTGGCTCGTCGTAAGCCTCGATCAAAGCGAGCGAAAAGGGCACCCATTGCTCCGAGGAAACGCATCCCATTAAGTCCTGGAGAAAAACGAGCAGATCGTCGGCGTGCCTTTTGATGGCGGCCATGGATTTATCATGGATCAACTCGAAGTCGATGAGCCGAGCTTGATCCGACTCTAGATCGTAAAGCAGATTTTCGAGGTGCGGATCGCCGTGGGACCAATAGTCTCCAAGGTCGCTCGACCAGAGGCCGTGTGCCCGGCGCAATTCTTTGCCGGCGGCTTGAATTGCCTGAATAGCGAACGGCGATTCAATTACCCATTCTCGTAGACTTCTCCCCGGCACCATTTCTACGCAGACAGTGCGTCTACCTTCCGAGAAAACCTCAAGGGTTTGACCGTATAATAGACGAAAACAGGCTACCTCCCAGGATTGCCATTTCCGAAGGTCGATCCAAAGATGGAGTCGAGCTCGGGCCAGAAGAAAGAAGAGATTCGCGAAAAGAGCGATCAACCCGCTCCCTAGCAGCCGCCGTTTAACCCACATTAGCCGGTTACCGCGTTGTTCCAAGTTGATCGAATTGATTTTGATCCCTTCGATGGCACTCGTGAACCTGTTCAGACCGGCCACATGTGTGCGTCTGATTACCTGCGCGCAATAGGCCAGAATTCTAAGGGTAAACGACGAGGCACGCCTCTTCCGATGCACTAACAACATTGATCTTTTGTGACCTCTCTAACCGGCGATAAAGTGTGTTTAGGGAGCAAAGACTCACTCACCCGACACGGTGAGGGTCTTAGGCGACAGTGGGGATGTCTGAAAACGACCGCCCCGCAAGAGCGCTTTTCTTAAATTGATTGATGATATGTCTGCGTTCTATTTGTTACAATGTCGTAACAATACGGTAACAATTCAATCAATCAATGCCACACTAATGAGGTCAGGGTAAAAAAGACTAAAATCGCCACGATGGCCAACGCGACCCGCCATTCACCGAGGGCCGGTTTCCAGTCAAATGCGGTTTTTTCCGCTCCAGGCCACGGAGTCAGCCGTGGACGCATCCGCGGTACATTCTGACAATATTCCTCGTATAGGCGGCCGAATGTTTTTCTTAAGAACTGTTCTTCGGCTGGTATAACCGCGAAATAGAAGACTGCGAAAACTGCGAGATACGGAATCAGAGCGATCCAGCTCGCCAGCAGGCCGACCATTCCGAGCCCAAGGACCATACTCCCAACGTAGATCGGGTTACGTACGAAGCTATAGGGCCCACCAGTAGACAGCCGAGGCGCTTCGATTTCTTCGGTTCGGGTATGACGCCCCGCGAAGCCATCAGCCAAGGCGCGAATACCCAACCCTAAAAGGACGAGAATCGCGGACAAGACTCTCCAGATCGGCCAATCGCTCCACGGCCGATGAATCCTTATAAAGAACGCCGCCAGAAAGGCGATAATGAGGCCGAACAGCAAACGATTGGCGAAAAACTTCCGGCCAAGAGTTAAAGCGAGGTTCTTCGATGAATGATCCGTCTTAGGGGGTGGTTCAGTTTCCTGCATTTCGTAGAGCTAACCACGAATGCACACGAATAAACTCGAATCAAATCCGACCACGAATGGACGCGAATAGGGACCGCAAATGGACGCGAAGAAAAAACGAACCGGAGACGTACGCAGACTGACCCAGAAAGGGGCGAGGCCGCAACGTAGATCGCGCGCGAAATATGAAATGAGGACCGTATGAAATATTACGAGTTTACCTATAAAACGAGTTTCTCCGGCGATAACCCGGTTCAAACCGGAATCGCCCGCGTCGCGGATAATCAGCCACTAGAGCCCATTCGGACGAAGATCGCAGGCGCCTTAAACGTAGGAGAAGTGACGCTCACTTCCGCGAACCTGGAGAACGGCGACTTAGAGGACAAGTTTCGCCGGTATCAGGAGATGGGGAAGAAGGGAACCGGGACCAACGGTGCGTACGCGAACCTCGGCATCGTCGAAGTGATTGTCTTTTAGGACCGGAAAGCCGAATAGCCGCAAAAACCTGTCGCGCCGTAGCTTATTTTTGCGGCTCGTATTCCTTCGGCTTAGCCAGGCTACGGCGCGACATACTTTCGTGGCTATTCCGTCTCAGCGGCCTTTGTGGCCTTGCTGTGAAATAATCCGGTCTGCGTCTTCCCTTCGCGTCTTTGCGTGAGAATTTCCTAGTGGGTCACAGGTAGTACTCGATCTCGGGTTTAGCCACTTTGACGTCTTCCCAGGGCATAGCGTACCGGACGCGGTGCCAGGCATTGTTCATGTAACCTTTAAAGTTCCAAACGTTTTCCGGGTCCTCAGGCTGGGTATTAGCTGCGGAATCCCAAGCTCGAGCGCAGATGACCTCCCCAACCAGCAGCTTCGGGATAAGAACTTCCCATCTTCGCCAAATACCGGGTTCAGGCGGATCTTGAAAAGATGCTTCCCGCCATTTAAGCGGTTCGCCGTATCCGATATCGACTCGCACCACGTGCCGATTCCCGCCGGCCGTGGCGTACCCTTTAACTAACAGTCCGTGGGACACTTCTTCGATCGCGCAGATACAAGAGTTAACCGAGAGTTCCCCAAGCTCCAGAGCGTGTTCCCAATCGGCACTAGCTGAAGACGCATCGGATGGGAACAACCGGTAAGCATGAGCGTGATACAGGTTCTTCGAAGGCGCGACCAGTAGATTGATCTCTTTCAACCACTTCACGCTGCGGGCTCCGATATAGCCGGGGACAATGCTACGCAAAGGAGCTCCATGTTCGCAGGCCAGGGGCCGGCCATTCATTTCCCAGGCCAGTAGGACATCGCGGTGCAGCGCCCGGTCGAGCGGGATGGATCCACCAAAATACACCTCTGTTCCTTCCTTAGAACAACGATCCGCGCCGATAAATTCAACATGTTTCGCTTGATCATCGACCCCGACAAAATTGAGCACATCGGTTAACGAACAACCTTTCCATCCCGCGTTACTGATCGCTTCATTGCCCCAACGGACCTCGTTCGGAACCGGTTTGATCGCCGAAGCGCTAGAGCGCCGGTTACCCGCACACTGCAGAGTAGCGGTGATTGCCCGCGCCGGAAAACGTTCGGCCAAGTTTGCCAGCGTAAATTCGCAGGGACGTTTAACCAGTCCGCCGATGGTTAACCGGAACGCTGAACGGTCGACTTCCGGAATATCGCCATGGGTACGAAGAAAGAAGTCTGGGACCGGCGTAGCGAACTCCTCAATGAGCCGCGCAAGGGGAGGCCCACCATTCGGCGGGGTTTCTTGATGAAAAATGAAGTCGGGATTCTTGATGACCAGCGCGGCCATGAGCCCATTCTAGCCTGGGAAAGGTGAGAAGTGAAAGGTGAAACGTGAAAGGTCTGCCTCAGAAAGACCAAAAAACTCACGCCAAACACAAAGCCGCAAAGGCCACAGAATAACAGCCGCGAAAAAGCACAAAAAAAAGAAAAACGGAGACCAGATTAATTCACAGCAAGGCCATCCGGCCGCGGCCGGACCTCAGAGACAGAGCACCTAAATCGTAGTCCTATGCGCTTGCGCCCTTTGTGATCTTCAGTCGATTGGTTTCGTAATTTTTTGCGCTTTTTGTGCCTTTTCGTGGCTATTATTATTTTTTCATCGCGTCTTTGCGGCTTTGCGTGACATATAGGCCTTCGATGAAACGGATTCTTGGCGGATTACCTCTAGCGATCATTCTTTTTGCTACGACCCTTCTCTTGGGCTGCGCCGGCCATAACCCCCAGTCAACCGAAAACCTACTGTCGGCGGCGGGGTTTAATGTGGTTATTGCCAGCACACCAAAGCAGCTAAACCATCTCGCGACTTTGCCGCCATATAAAATGATGAAGATCAAGCGCAACGGAAAAAACAAGTATGTCTACGCCGATCCGTCTCGTAAACTGATCTTTGTCGGCGATCTGTTCTCGTATCATCGGTACAAGGATATGCGCTTGGAGAAGAATGTGACCGAGGAAGACCTTCAGGATGCCAAGTTCAACGCCGAGATCGCTTCCGGGTGGGATGTGTGGGGGCCATTCTAGGTCGCGGTTAGCCGCGACGGTGCTAGGGCCAGGAGCCGCAATCTAGGAGCTAGGAGGCGCTTCGCGAAGAAAATCTCACGCAAAGACGCAAAGACGCAAAGGGAAGACAGATGAACCGCAGATTGACGCAGATACGGATCGGTGAAGCGTTGCCTTCCTGCGGCCGCGGGACGAGGCCGACTTAACCGCGTAGCGGTGACATATTTATAGCCTAGGGCGAGTCTGCGAGCCCTAGGTTTGCCATCTCAAAACCGTGTTCAGCGCCGAAGGCGCGTAAGAAAACGGGTTATTGTGACGGGGAAAATTCGTTTTTGGATCAAGCACATTATAGAACAGCACCGTCCTCTGCGCGCTTACAGCGCTGGGCGCTTTTGTTTATGCAAACCTAGGGCTCGCAGACTCGCCCTAGGCTATAAATATTTCGCCGCTACGCGGCTAGGTCATCCCGCAACCGCGCTCCACGGATTCCTATCTGCGTCAATCTGCGTCCATCCGCGGTTCGTCTTTTATTCGTGTCGATTCGCGGTCCCTATTCGCGGTCCTCAACCGGCTAAAGCTTGTCGGAGCTGGCTTAGTCCGTAGACAAACCCCTTTTTGCGCGTTTCGACATCACCGTTAGGCCAGGCGTATTCACGGTCTTCATGTTCAATACTGACGTAACCGTCAAAGCTCAGCTTGTCTTTAGCGAATGTCAGGAACTGTTTCCAATCGAGTTCGCCTCTACCGGGTAAACGATATTCCCACCAATTACCGCAATAGCCGACCGACTGGACTCGTTCCGGGAAAAGTTTGGTGTCTTTTCCGTGCAACAGAAAGATCCGATCTCGAAACTCGGCAGCTGCCTGATACGGATCAATTCCCTGCCACAACAAATGGGATGGATCGAACTCAATACCGACATTGGGATATTCTATTTTCGAGAACAGCTTTTCCCACCCTAATGGGGTAGTCGCTACGAAGTCTTTATGCATACCCGGCCAGTTCTCCAGAGCGATACGGAAACTCCCATCATGGCTAAGGGACGCCAGCTCGTTAAGAAAGCCCCCGATATCCTCGTAGTTGGTGGCTTCATCGGCCTGCTCGTTCCGACCTGGAAATAGAACCAGAGTTGGAACTCCTGCATTGATAGCTTCCGTAGCTACAGCACGGGCGTGAGACCGGATCTTTTCGCGTTCTGCCTGGTCCGAATGTAAGAGGTTACCGAACAGGGTGATTGAAGGAACGTCTAACTCTGCGCTGCGAGCGAGTTCAATGATTGTCCCTGGCGAATCAGAGAGATGCCGGTTAACATCGATCTCGATACCGTCGAACCCGGCCTGCTTTGCCCACTGGACGACCTTATGAACCGGTTGGTCACCGAGGGTGGAAGTGTAAAACGCAACTTTCATAGTTATAACGTGGCTAACAATTTGTCGTACGAGGTTTTCGCATCGTTAACAACTTGGTTTACCGGCTGCTTCCAATAGTCAGGCCGAAATAGTTCGATGGATAAGAACCCGCTATATTTTTTGGCTGCGAGCGCCCGGAGATATTTTTGCAGAGGAAGTATGCCAAGTCCGAGGTGGACACGATTGGCATCAGTCAGGTTTTCCACAGGCAAATCCTCGGCGTCGTTAACATGGACCATCAAAACGTCGTCAAGAGGATAAGGGGTTATATCGGTGACTCCCGCCCGATAGAAATGGAATGTATCCATCACGATCTCGATATTGGAAGCGCCGGCAGCGGCGGCGATCTGCAGTGCATCTTCAGGACGTCCCATCAAGGTAGTACGCCCAATCGGCTCAAGCCCGATCTTCAGAGGGCCGGCCAGCTGCGCGTACTCTTTAGTTCGGGCGATGGCATTTTCCCGGGCTTTGTCCGGATCCATTCCTGGAGGGATGTTCGTGGCGCAATAAACCAATAACATCGGCGCGCCCAGCTGTTCCGCGGCTTCGACTCCGCATTTAAAGCGTTTCGTGGCCGCGTCCGTTTCTGCCAACGGCGCCAGATCAAAAGCCATGATTGATGCCGGTTGCAGGTTGGAATCTGCCAGGCGGCCTTTGATGTCATTCGGCGAGGTCCGTTTGAGGGCCTCCTCCAGATGGTTCAGGTCAATCTCAATCCCGACAAAGCGGGCGGCGCCGCATGCGGAGATGATTTCTTCCAACGGCTTTTCGCGTCCGGCGGTAATCGTATTAAAACAAGGCTTCATATTTTTATTCCTTCGAGCAGTGCATGAACTTTTGATAAACGGTTTCGAAAATGCCGACGTCGATGAGGGCGTCTGAACCAGGGGAATCGAATTCGGTTCCGGTCTGCAGGCATTGCAGGAAGTGCTCGGCTTCGGCCCGGTAATGCCAGGACTGATTTACCGGTATGGCGGGGTAGTGGATCCCACCATTTTCGCCGCTCTCGTACACTTCAATGTCGTTGGTTGAAGGACGCGAGAACAGAAGTCCCGGTGTTGAACGGATCCAGCCGCCTTCGAAAAACACCTGCAGATTTTCGTCCCAACCATGGAATTTGGTCGAGGCGCTCTCAATGACGCAACGAACGCCTTTTATTTGAAGAGTAACTAAGCCCGTGTAGCCGTCGGCCGAGAGATCAACATTCGTCACGAGAACGTCGTCCGCCGATTCAGCGTGTAACAGGAAGCGTAACAAATTAACTTGATGAGTATACTGTTGGAGATACCCGACATAACCGCGACGACCATCCGCCGGGAGCCAGT
>DASUWQ010000404.1:0-4812 GCA_036378375.1 Chthoniobacterales bacterium | reverse complement strand
CTGGCTAGCTTTTTCTGCATTCATTGTTTTTACGAGAGGTAATGTTTGGTTTTCGCGAATACGACGAACGAAGTGAGCGATCAAGGACATAGGATTTGTTTGATCGCCAATCACGTTTGACCGGGTGTTCGAATTTGGCCGTGATCTTAATTCGGCCCGAAGCATGACAGGCAATTGTCCCAGTCGAGACCGAGTAGCCTTTGCCGCGAAGCGGCTATACAGAACAGCCCAGGGCTTCAGCCCTGGGTACGCGGCACAAGAAATCCGCCCTGGCGGCCGAGGCGCGTCTTTAGGCTCTTAGCGTGTTATTCCACCAGGCGCCCAACATCGGGTGCCACTTTCAGGGCACCTTTTACCGACCATCCGACCCAGGGCTAAAGCCCTGGGCTGTTCTGTGTAGCCGCTTCGCGACACAAACCTTCCAAGCATTTCCACAGGTCCCGACTGCTTACTCAATCGCAAAAATGCCAAACGAGATGGGAGCCATCTCTAAACGGCCATCGTGAAAGACCGTACCTTGGCTAAGCAACAGACGTACGGAACCGAGCTTGATGGTGTCAGCTAAATTGACCCGCCAAGGTCTAGCAGCTGGATTAACTGCTACTACAACGCGTTGCGTCGTTGCTGCTCGCAAGTAAACAAACGGATATTGATTCATCTCCGCATACAGAGGCTGAAAACCTGCTGTGTTAGCCAGCGCAGGATTTTCGCGACGCAGTTTCAATAGCTCGCGAACAAAGTTCAATTGGGATGCAGGATCGTTCTGCTGGCTCGCTACATCCGGGCGGGATTCAGACGAATCAATCGGAAGATAAAGCTTGTCCGCGGGAGCAGCTGAAAACCCAGCGTTGATTTCCTTCGACCATTGCATCGGGGTACGTGAACCGCAGCGTTGTATGTTGTCGAGTAAGCCGCCCTCTTTGTTCGGTGAATCCGGCAAGAATTTTAGGCCGATCTCGTCCCCATAATAGATACAAGGTATTCCGGGCATGGTCAGCAACATGGCAAAAATTGTCCGCACCTCTTGCCGATCCCGTCCCCACATTGGCCGGGGCATGTCGTGATTACTGGTCGGGAGGGAAATATAACCGCGAGATTTCGTCACGCGGTAGTGCTTGAGGTAGTTATCTAGAAAGTCTTGAATGTTGCCTCCCCCGGCCCGCTCGAAAAATGCGGGCGGCTTGCGTCCGTCCCCTTCAACCTGCGATTTAGGACCAATCAGGAACGCATAAGCCGGCTCATTAAATTGGAGTAGAAAATCGATGTGAAACCCCGCGGGAATTGCAATGGCCGGATTGCTCCACTCCGAGATCAAGACCGCTTCCGGGTGCTCTTGATCGAGCCAGTTTCTGAAATAACCCCAAAGGGCCGTGATCGCTTGATGGTCCGGATCGTTGCGGATCAGCGAAGATGCCAGATCGACTCGAAAACCGTCGGCGCCCACCTCCAACCAGAATTTCATGATGTTCTTGAGCTCCTCCCGCACACGGATACAGGCGGGATGAGTGGTCGGAAGTTGCCAAGCGGCCTCGGGCTTGCCGTACCCGTAATTGAGCGCCGGCTGAAAATGAAAAAAGTTAGGTAGATACCTCTCGGAGCGGCGATCCTGACCCGGATACGGTTGGGAGCCGGTCACTTTCTCTTCCGGCGGAGTCCAGATATACCAGTTGGAATATTGATTGGGCCAATCGAGCGCGGATTCTTGGAACCAATGGCTCACCACGGAGGTGTGGCCGGCTACCAGATCGAGACAGACGCGGAGCCCGCGCTGATGCGCCTCGGCACAAAGCTGTTTGAAATCATCGTTCGTCCCGTACCGAGGAGCGACCTTGTAAAAATCGGCGATATCGTAACCGGCGTCGGCAAACGGCGATTCGAATATCGGATTGAGCCAAATTGTATTACAACCGATTGAAGCGATATAATCGAGCTTCGCGGTGATACCGGGCAAGTCTCCGATTCCGTCGCCGTTGGAATCGTAATAACTCTGGGGATAGACCTGATAAAATACCGCTGTCTGGAGCCACGCTGGTCCGGGCGGAACCTCGGACACAGACAGGGAAGCAGCTTCAGCCTTAAACGAGGAATCGGAACCGGGCACCCGGATCTCTAAATCTAAGGCCGGTATCTTGGCAAGGGTGATTGACGGGCTGCGAAGCTAAAGAAAACAGACCAACGGCGGATGAGCGCGGATCTACCCGGATGGATTTTAGCAAGTACGCCTAATCCGCGTGCATCTGCGTTCATCTGCGGTTGGTCTGTTCTTCGTGTCCATTCGCGGTTTGGCCCCGGGAAGAAACGGAACGCTATTGGCTGACCGTGACTCTTCTTCCCGATTCGAACGATTCGACCGCGGCCCAGGCCAATTGGAGCGCTCGCCGCCCGGCAACAGCGGGTACTGGCGGCTTTTCGCCTCGTTTGAAGGCCTCTAACATGGCATCCAAATAGAGATCGAAGGTTCGATGAAATTCCCGGTCGAAATCGTTGAAATATCCGCTTTGCCAAACTTGCGCGGTTTCATCGCCCCGGTTCTGCAAAGCAAAGCGACGCACGGTATCTTCAATGACTAATCGACCTTCAGCCCCATTGATTTCGACTTAACAATTTCACTTCTCGCCCTTCTAACGCGGCGGTCGGTTCATCGAGAATGATAAACCCGGGAGCCTTGCAATAGGGCGCGAGCGATTTCGACGATTTGGCGCTGTTCAACTTTTAAGCGTTCCGCATCAAGGTTCACATCGATTGGCAAACCCCACTCCTCGAGCACCTCCCTGGCCTTGCGCCTTAACCCGGCCCAGTCGATCCAACTTCCCCGCTTAACCGGTTGCCGGTTGAGAAATAGATTCTCCGCGACACTCAAGGTCGGTACTAGCGTGGACTTCTGGTAAACACAGGCAACTCGTTCGCGCCACCAATGCGGATCTGTTGATCGGGGCGCGTCTTCTCCTGAGAATCGCACGGTTCCTGAATCCGCTTGAATGAGTCCGGTCAGAATCGCGACCAAAGTCGATTTTCCGGCGCCATTTCGACCAACTAGCGCTCTAGCATTTCCTGGCGATATCGAAATACTGACATCACTGAGAGCCTGATTCGCACCGAACCGTTTGGATACCCGAATGGTTTCCACCGCCGGCACGACACGGCCCCGTTCTGCATCAGGCTGAACCTCAGTGCTATTGGTCACGGGCCGTGCCACTATTTGGCTTGGTTCCCCCAGAGGCTGTTGTCCCTGGCATCGGCCGGCGTCACCAAACGGGCAGGCAAGAGATCCACCGGGCTACCCTGATAGTCGATAATCTCGCTCTGATGATCCGTAGGGCCGGTATCGAACTTCTTTCCGTCGACCGCAGCCTGTACATACAAGAGACCGTACTTAACATAGAGATCAACCGGCTGCGAAATCAAAGCGTCTAACCAGCCGTCTCTTATCTTTTGCAATGCGAGGGGTGTTCCATCGATGCTGATCAGGTAGATGTGGTTCGGCTCACCTACCTTGGTTAGTTTGTTAGCGCTCTTCAGGACATTCAGGACTCCTGCTAACATCACCGAGTCGCTCTGCATATAGATCGCGCCTAGGCCAGGTGTTGACGAAACAATGGTTTGGGCCGCGGCAACGGCTTTATCTGTTTTCCAGTAAGTGGGTTGCTCGATGATGCGAATCTTCGGGGCGTTCTTCTTAATGTAGCTGTCAAAACCCTCAGTGCGTTCACGTCCGGCTGCGGTTGCCTGATCGCCCATTAAAGAAAGGACCACACCTTTACCATTTAACGCCTTGGCCACCGCGGCGGCGGCGTCCTCACCCATCTTGATATTGTTCGCACGGACAATCATGTACGCCTTACCGCCGGCGGTAGCATTGTCGATAGCGACTACCGGAACTTTCTTCGTGTTGGCGAAGGATAAAGCGGGAACAATTGCTTCGCTGTCCGCCGGCATAACCAGGATAGCTTGAGCTCCCTCGCCAACCAGGTTGTGAATGTCGGTGACCTGTTTGCCTGCGTCACCATTGGCATTCGTCACTGGCAATGTCTTAATGCCGGCTTGTTGTGCCGCCTCGATCGTTTTGTTTACCTCGATCGCTTGGAACGGATCAGTCAAATAGCCGGCGGAATAGCCTAAGGTAAGTGCTTGGCACACGTGCTCAGCGCCCGCGAAAAAAGCGGAAAAAAGGATGGCAGAAGCCAGGATCCGTTTCGAGGCGAAGGCACGGAAGTCGTTGATGGAGCTCGATTTAAAAAGTCTTGTGGTCATTGGGGAGGAGTTGCCTCGACCATGTCCGAAAACGCACCGGTTTCCATGAGGATTCCCGTCAAGGAATTTGAGCTTTTTTACCCCGGGAAGAGTTTCCTTGGTGGGGCGAGGCTCCAAAATGTGATCAACTGCAGGCCCGGTTCCCGCTCATGGTTAACCCGGCCAAATACTGAAGCAGCATGGCCGAGCCGGGGATGGCGTGTGGCAAATAGTTTAGGTACTTTGTTGTGGAACCATTGGGTTAATGGCCAGGCAAATACGAATCTGTATGTCGCAGCCGAGAGCTTAGACGGTTCTCAGACCTATGCCGAGGCACCCCTAAGCGTTACCAAGACCGGATGGCAGAAGCTTACCTTTACGCTTCGTCCAAACCAAAGCGATCAAAACGGTCGATTCTCCATTAACCTCAAATCTCCGGGTTCATTAACGCTGGGTTACGCGTTTCTCGAACCAGGGAGCTGGGGACAGTTTAAAAATTTGCCAGTGCGGGCAGATGTAGCGAATGGGCTCTTAAATCAAGGAGTCCGCGTTTTGCGGTATGGCGGATCCATGATCAATGCT
>DASUWQ010000403.1:0-7442 GCA_036378375.1 Chthoniobacterales bacterium | reverse complement strand
GCCCAGTCATCAAGCCGAAAGGTGGTTACTATACGAAGCCCGAGATCCGTTTCTTTGCCACCTACGCCATTTGGTCTGACTCCCTAAAAGGGTTAACTACACCGATTCAAGAAAATGGCGGTGGTACGTACATGCCGCCTTACAACGGCAACACCAACCATGGTTGGCTCTTTGGCACCCAGGTTGAGTGGTACTTTTAGATAATTGCCGTTCGCGGTGATTTTGGTCTGGTGGTTTGGGGAAACTAACCGGACTAGTTGAAGGGTGCCTCCGCTTCTAAGGCAAGCGGAGGCACTTCTTTTTTGTGAGAAGCCTCCTGCCCTGAGCTTCTCGACAAGCTCGAAACAGGCAAGCATTTAGCGCGTCGAACGGGTGAGAGGTGATAGGTGAGAAGTGGAGCTCCGCGCTGCCGTCTTCGCCGATCGACTCGACTGAGCTCGCCGAACGTTATACGACTCGCCGCAGCCAAGGCTCATTATCCAAGATCAAACGTTTCCTGGTCCACTTTCTCTTGGAAAGAGCAATTCCAAGTTAGTTTTCTCCCTGTTAAATCGAGAACGATATGATTTGGGAAAGGGGCCTCCAACAATTCCTGCCCAACACACAATTGTGGTGTGTTCAGCACGATTGAATTGTCCATCCGCTGAAACCAACCTCGTCTTTTCAGAAAGGGTTGCTGGCCGTACATCCGTCCCGAAGCCCAGAAGTTGGGTGAGAATTGTTTAAGCAGGCGGCCTGCGGTAACTTCTTCCTGTCCTATTCCTTGGTGGAACGTGGGAGGATGATGATGAAGCACGATCCAGGGTAACCCTTTTTCTTCTCGTAATCGATCGCCAGCGGCGAGAATAGGGCGTTTTTGGGCTGCGGTGGCGATAAAACTGAGGCTCGTGATAATAATCTGGTCGCGAACAACCCTATTGTTGCCGTCCACCGTAATTATTGAGTCGAGCTTGGTCAGCCAGGCAGGGCTCGCACCGGAAGATCGCTCAACCGGAACATCGACGGTGTCATGGTTGCCTGAACAAAGGATCACATTGGTCTTTTCCGCCAAACCGCGGAGCCAACCGGTTGTCCGTTGGGCTTGATGCTTTAGCGGTTCCTTGTAAAAGACATCCAGCAGGTCGCCGCAAATCGCGATCGCCTCATAATGAACTGTTTGCGCTTCCAACCATTTGAACCATGATAGGCGGTAGCGCAGATCTGCTGTTAGCAATAATCGCATGATTGAAAGCAGGGCCCGAAAATCGAACGAGGATATAGGGGAATGCCGCTTGCAGCCTAAGGAAAGAAGCAGAAAAGTCAGCCGGAATCAATGGCTCCGGAAAGTGGAGATGGGTCCGGAGTGGCTCGAGCGAGGGATGATCCTGGGACTGATTCTATTAATCTGCGGGAGCTCCCGAGCGGTTACCATTGGTTTGGCTGGCTCATCCGAATTTGGCGAAGCAGGTAGAGTCACTCGACGACTGGTGGCTGAGTGGGAGAACAAAACTGGCAATCAAGTCCGGTATGTATCCAAGCCGAATTCCTACTCGGACGCCTTTGCTGAGTTTTTGGTCGATTGGTCAGCCCACACACCCGATATCGATGTCTATTCTATCGACACGACTTGGCAGGCCACGGCCGCTCCTTACGCCATCGATCTAGCGAAATACTTCAGCTCGGAAGAACTCAGCGCCCATTTTCCGCAGGTCATCAAAAACAATATCGTGGACGGAAAACTGGTTTCAGTGCCGACCTCGGTTGATGTTGGCTTTCTCTACTATCGGACGGACCTCCTCAAAAAATATGGATTCTCCCATCCTCCGGATACTTGGGATGAGTTGACCGAGATGGCTCGAACGATTCAAAGCGGAGAAAGGGCGGCCGGCGACCCTGATTTCTACGGTTACCTGTGGCAAGGGAGGGATGAGAGCGGCGCCGTCAACGCGCTGGAATGGATCTTTAGTTATGTGGGTGGCACTATCATCGAGCCGGACGGTCGGGTTTCCATCAATAACCCGAAAGCCATTGAGGCTCTTAACCGCGCTCGAAGCTGGCTGGGGACGATTTCACCGGTTGCAACCACTGCTTATGCCGAGGAAGAATGCCGAAATGTCTTTCAAGACGGGCACGCGGCTTTTATGCGGAATTGGCCATACGTTTATGCGTTAGCCGATAGACCAGAATGTCGAATCAGCGGGAAACTTTCCATAACGGTGTTGCCCAAGGGCGGGGCCTCGGGCAGGCATGCCGGTGCCCTGGGCGGTTGGAGCTTGATGGTCTCAAAATATTCAAGGCATCCAGAGGTGGCCGCTGATTTAATAAAATATTTCAGTTCGCCTGAGGTCGAGAAAAGGGGGGCGCTTGAACTGTGCGGTATGCCCTCTCGTCCGGCTTTATATCAAGACCAAGATATTCTGAACAAGTTCCCCTGGTTCGCGAAGTTGCCCGGAATCTTCGCTCAGGCTGTCGCCAGACCGTCCAATGCGTTAGGACCGAACTACAATCGGCTGGCTTACCTGGTCGCCCATCAACTTGATCTATTTTTGCATCACGGCGACACCGCAGAAGAGACCGTCCGCCAGATCGAAGACGGAGCAAAAAAACTGATGCGCGAGAGAGCGACCGAGAATGGACACGAATGAAGTTCGTTCCGGACCAAAAGCGAACCATGGATGAATCCGCAGATGTGCACAGATCAGCGAAAAAAGATTAAAAATCCGCAGATTACACAGATTACGCAGATTTCGGTCTTCCGCCCGTTCAGTCCCAGTTAGTTGAAACAGCCATCCCAGGAAAGCGGCTCCTTTTGGCGATACCGCGTGATGCGACCCTAAAACCGAAATCTGCGAAATCTGTGTAATCTGCAGATATTTAATCTCTTTTATTGCTCATCCGCGTTCATCTACGGTTGGCCTTGCTTTTCTTTCGCCGTAGCGTTTATCAGCCGTTGATTCGCATGAGTTTCCATACCGCTGACTACGATTATGCATTGCCTCCCGAGCTGATTGCTTCGCATCCGGCGCCGATGCGCGATCAGGCCAGGATGATGGTGCTCGATCGGAAGAAACAGAGCATCACGCATCATTTGTTCCGTGATATACCCGAGTTTGTAGGGCCGGAGGATCTGTTAGTACTCAATAACACTAAGGTGATCCCGGCTCGAATTCGGTTCGATAAGAGAAAAGCCGAACTTTTGTTGCTGGAACAACTCGATGCTAAAACCTGGCGATGTTTGGTTCGACCGGGGCATTGGTTTCGAGATGGCAAACAGTTTTCCGATGAACTTGTTTCTGGCAGAGTTCTTAGGGTTGAACCTTCCGGGGAACGCGTAATTGAGTTCGATGCTCCCATTGATTTTTCGCGGGTAGGAGAAATGCCCTTACCACCCTACCTCCACCGAGAGACGGAGCCGGCGGATGCGGAACGTTATCAGACAGTGTTTGCCGCCAAGCCGGGAGCGGTGGCGGCGCCCACCGCCGGTCTGCACTTCACGCCGGAACTATTGTCTGCACTTCCCCATGTGTTTATCACGTTAAGAGTTGGGCTAGGCACTTTTCTTCCGGTTAAGACCGAGGACATTCGTAGTCACCACATGCACCAGGAGTGGTTCGAAATAGAGAACGAGGCCGCTGAACGGATCGCAGCCGCCAAGAGGGTGCTGGCTGTCGGTACGACGACCGTGAGAACCCTGGAAACGGTGATGCAGCGAAACCAGGGAATTGTACCTGGCCTGGGGTCGACCGATATCTTTATCTATCCCCCGTTCGAGTTCAGGCGGGTGGACAGCTTGTTAACGAACTTTCACCTGCCGAAATCCACGTTGCTGATGTTAGTGGCTGCCTTCGCCGGCCGGGAGTTTATTTTGGAGGCTTATCGGGAGGCGGTAGCGTCGAAGTATCGTTTCTTTAGTTACGGGGATTGCATGCTTATTCGGTGATCGGTTCAATATTCCGAGCTATAGTTTCTAAGCTTAGATTATAGGTTTTAGATTTTGTAGGTCTGTTTTCTGAGGGCCAAGCATTTTGTCATTTGTCGTCGCGACGAGCCTCTGATGGCTGGCGCAGACCATGCGTATTAACGTATGCTCTTAATTTTTCAGGTGCTTGTTCCGGGACGATTGCTAACCCGACATAGCTATCCGGCCGGATCAGATACACGGCGTCGCGCTGAAATCCTGCCCGCTTTGCGGATGAGGTCCAAGCGAACGTACGCAAGGATAGGCCGAGCGATCCACAGATGTTTTCTAGTTTGGTTTGCGGTCGCCCGTAGACGTGGACCTGCCAATCAAGGGACCGCAAAGGAGTGAAATTGTCGATCTCTGGCCCGGCCCAAGGCAACCGGTCTCCGCCGTGGACCTTTCCAGCTTTGCCTTCGCTCAATGAGCTGTCCGAATAACGAATCTCTACTTGCGAAATCTTCCGAAAGAGAACGTGCGGAATGATGCGGGTGCCGAGAAAGAACACCAGCGGCGCTACTACCTGTCTGGTTAGCTCGCCGCGCAGACCTCCTTCCGTCATTGATGTAAAAGCACGGTCGGTGCTCGCGACAAGAGTGCGTGCAAAACTGATCCGCTCTTGCTCATAGCTGTCGAGCAAGGAGGGATCGGCTCGTTTCTGTAACACATGGGCGAGTTTCCAGCCCAAGTTCATGGCATCACCGATTCCCGTATTCATTCCCTGACCTCCGGCTGGACTATGGATATGGCCGGCATCGCCGAGCAGGAATGAGTTCCCTTGGCGGAAATGATCCGCGACTCTATGGTGAACCTGGTATCGAGAAAACCAGTTTATCTCAGTGATTTTAATGTCGAGTTGGGGTTCTATCTGGCTGCGGATATCCTCGAAACTGAGATCCTCGCGTTCGGAGAACTCCGGTGGGATGAGGCCGATGAGCCGCTGCATCCCGCTAGATCGCACCGGGAATAGCAAGGTTAATACTCGTTTAGCTAAATTGACCGTAAGATCTCGCTGAAATCCGGAATCGATTTTGACATCGGCGACAAAGAAAAGCTGTTCATACGTGCCGCCGCTAAATCCGAGCCCTAAACCAGTTCGAACCTGGCTATGGGCGCCGTCACAGCCGCAGAGATACCTCACCTCAGTCTGCTCCGTCTCGTTGTTAGTGCTAGTTAATCTCGCCGAGACGGAGTCATTTCCCTGCTTTAGGCCGGCAAGCTTGGTGTTCCATTCGACCCGTGTACCGACCGCTTCGAGTTGTTGGATTAAGAATCGCTCGTGATCATCCTGGGCGAATGCCAGCGCGAACGGGTAGGGACTGATATGGCCGCCCATATTGGCGAAACTCACGCTAATAATTGGGCGACCGTTAACTCGCACGTGCGCAGCGCCAGATCTAACTCCCGATTCAACGATGCTATCGCCAAACCCGAACTGTCGATAGAGCTCGAGTGTTCGAGCGTGCACGACCATAGCGCGCGACTGTTCACCTGGACCGAGTTTTTCGTCAATCAAACGGAAACTAACCCCCTGTTTAGCGAGGCTTAAGGCTAAGACGAGGCCGGTAGGACCAGCGCCCACGATAAGAACGTCCGTTGAGGGCATGGCGAGTAAATATGACCCGTGAGTCGCTTTTGTAAAACGAAAGTGGCTTCCGTCAGCAACGCTTTGGCTCCTCTTCTAAGCTCACGGCTTCAGCCAGCTATTGTTTCATTCCCCCGGTTATGCGTTCTTTCTTGTAAAAGTGAGCTCCGCCATGGATAAACCCCGGCCGCGCCGCGGCCGAGGCCCCAGCCAAACTAAAACCGCACGTACCCGGGCAGCCATTGCTACGGCGGCCTTGGATATTTTTTTGGCCCGCGGCTTTTCAGCCACTCGCATGAGCGATGTCGCCGAACGCGCAGGCGTCGGGAAAGGAACTCTCTACCTCTATTTTCCGACCAAGCAATTGCTCTTCGCTGGGATTGTACACGAGCTGATGGGCGGTACCCTGGCATCGTTTAGCGCCGCGCAGCCTGAACCAGGAGAAAGCGTGCGCTCCTTCATCAAGCGAACTCTTCAACCTTTCGTCAGCGAGCTAGAAACCAGCCGGCGTGCGGATGTAATGCGGTTGGTTATCGCAGAGGGGGCGTGTTTCCCGGAGCTAGCGCAGATGTATCGGCGTATTACGCTTGAGCCTCTGGCCGAATGGATCCGGCGTTTAGCCAAGCTCGCAGCCGCTCGGGGTGAACTCCGATCCAAGGCCTTGATGCGCTTTCCCCTGCTCCTCGTTACGCCTGCACTCCTCACTGCGGTCTGGAACGGCTTGTACGGCGAGGAGATACACCTCGACCCAGGTGAATTGTTTGTTGCCTACCTCGATTTGATTTTCGACGGGCATCGGCCTGATCGTAAACGGACTAAAAACTGACTTGTTACGGCTTCTCGGTCACCTTCGGATCAGTAGTAGCTTCGGAACAGATGAAACTTATTAGACTGATGGGATCTTGTTTCATAAGTCGAATAGGTTGTGTCAATCCAATCCGATACCGGCATCGCGTTTGCAACCACCAACCCGAGACTGCCTACCAGCTACCATACGATGGGATGTGTCTCTCCCGTCGTGACATTAACGAAGCCGTTGGGGAATTCGGGTTGAGGGACGACGAGTACCCAATGCCAGGGGGTGCACGTCAAAGTCGCAAAGATCATCAGACGGGGGAGACCCTGAGTGCCATGCCATTCCATTTTGTCGCCCTGCGACCACAGTTCTTTCAATTCAGCAGCTAGAACCTCGGCGGGTCGCGCGGTCATGAGTCCACCGATCTCGAAAGACACTCTGGCGACAATGGTGCCGTTGTTTACCAGCACCCAGCCACCCTGCATGGTTGCGACTTCATTGATCGCCAGCGCCATCGCCTCATCGGAGCTGCCGAGCACCCAGAGATTATGATGGTCGTGAGCCACTGAACAAGCGACGGCCGAGTTAGGTGTTTTCGGTCCCGCGTTTTTCCAGAACATTTTCCCAAGTTTTTTCTCACCGTGGTAGCGGTCAATAATCGCGAGCTTGGTTGCTTCCTCGCCGCGTTCTACGACTTCATCCTTCACCGGTAACTCGAGGGTCATAAAGTCTGGTTCCCAATGATAAGGCTGCAATACCGCCGCCGTGACCTTGCCATTGGCAGTTGAAACAGGAGCTTTTATTTCGAAGTCTTTGGCCGCAAATGGTTCGGCGATTCGAATCGTGTGTGTGGCCCACTCCGGCCACTCGATTTTCGGAACGGGAAGCAGGTATTTACCTTTGTCGGCGGCCAGGATTCCGTCGGCAAACACTTCTTCAATAGCGACTTGTTTAGGATCGGAAAGCAGGACGACGTCTGCGAATCGTCCCGGAGCCAAAGAACCAACCAAGTGTTCGAGATGCCAGTGGCGCGCAGGGTAATAGCTTGCCATTGCGTACGCGGCTTCCACCGGAGCGCCGGACTCAATGGCGATGCGCAGGTTATAATCAGAACTCCCTTTTTC
>DASUWQ010000402.1:0-6515 GCA_036378375.1 Chthoniobacterales bacterium | reverse complement strand
CTTAGGCGAGCACTAAAGGATAGACACGACGCCCGGAAAACCGTGCCATGCTATGGGAGGCGGCACGTCGATGGGCCTGCGATGCGTTGAAGGGAGCCGCAGCAAACAACACAATTCGGACGAAAGACGCCACACTTTGGTAGATCGTCTTGGGGTAAGAGAAAGCGGAATGCGGCTCCCTCCGAAATGGCTCGTGATTGTGCGCTATCTGTTCTTGAGTCAGTGCCAAACGCCCAAAGGTAGCCATTCGCCAGTTTCGTTTTCTTTAGCCGGCATCGAAGGCTCGGCTTTCTTCCAGACATCGGTCCATAAGCCCCGCAGCCAGAGGGGTCATGACAACCGATAACCTAAAACTTAAAACCTGGAACTTAGAACCTATGGGACCTTGGTGCGATTTAACGAGACCTGACTTGAAGTCTCCAAATCTAAACGAAGGATACGCTTCAGCTCGGCAATAGTCTGAGGAAGAGCAGAAGATCCATGCGGACCCGGCACGATCAACTCCGATTGGGCGCCGGCGAGATGCGAGCTCCAATAAGGCACGACCCCATCCGAACTGTTAGGCGTATCCCCCCGACCCCGGTCGCCGATGATCGAGTGATACGGAGCATTGATGGGCAAAGTATCGAGTGGGCGTAGAAGGGGGGAGCGCGGAGAAAGACCGTTTATACCGGTGGGTAAGCGTTTGTAACCGATATTTTTTAGAAGTGGATTGAGTAGGATCGACTCGGCCTGGCTGATGATGGCACTAGGCAATCGAATGAGACTGACCCCGAGTGAACCAACCCAGCTGGTTGCTAGATAACTGCCGCGATGAGGAACACAGATAAAAACAATCCTTCTCACGCGGGGGTTCGCATCGAAGATCAGCGCTTTTTTGACTACACTATCCGGCGGGAGCGTTGCATACAGCTGATCGGCGTCGTCTCGGAACACCCCATCCCACAGCACGCGTTTACTGTCTGTTGATTGGAGCCGGGCAAGCAATCCGCCCATACTGTGACCGATCAGAATCATCCCTTTGGTTCGCGGATAGAGTTGGTATACTTGCGCCAGGCTTTCTCGCAACCGAAGCGCCGACAAGACGATGGGATCGCCGGTCGGATAAGAAAAAACCCAGAACTGGAACTTCCCTCGCAACTCCGGATCGGATTGGATTGCGTCGATAGTGGGGCGCCACATTTGAGGGATCGACAGCAAACCATGGACGAAGACCACCGGAATCTGATCCGGATCATACGGCTCAAGCATGTACAGTCCCGCCCGCTCCGTGTAGCTGCCGGGGCGCATCATCGCGTAGAGTCCCGCTAGCAGCGGATTCGGATAATAACCGGTCGGCGCAGCGAGGTCAGCCGCCAGCGGCCTTTCTGCGTGCGCCAGTTCAACTTTATCCCGCCCGCTTGGCCGATATAGACTGAGAGTAGCATCTTGGACACTGGCCTGTTGGGACGTGGTCCGACCGAAATCAACTACGGCGGTGACGGGCACTGCTAGACCCGCGAGAGGCAGGAAGTATTTCCGAGGCTCCGCCGGTTTATGCACTCCCAATAAAACTCCGCCCCAACCGCTCCGCTGCAGCGCTTCGCTGGAGCTCGTCGGGCGCAACCTTTTGGGCGTACGCAGGAAATCCAAGTAAGCGGGATCCCAGGTATCTGTTTGGCGCGATCCGCTCGCAAAATGTAATCGATAGATGTGGTGAGCCGAGTGGACGGTACTGGTTCGATCCCAGAGATCGCGGTTTGACTGCAGTAAAAGAGCTAGTTCCTGGCAGGCGGTGTTATAGGTCAGCCGAGCCTGGTCCGGCCCTTGCGCCGCCGATCTACTACCGCTTGAGTGCAAGGCGGCATCCGCGGCATACAAATAGTCCGCAGCGGCGATCTGTGGATTGGATCGAGCCTGACGCGCTTCCTTCAAGCTCACTTCAGCTTCTGCCAGTGGGCCACTCGCCGGCTGACTAACACATCCGGCAGAGACGGCCAGGATGCATACGATTAAGAGGACTTGGGCCGGCTTCCAGTTCACTTTCTAGCGCTTGAGAGTAGCGGATTCATCTCTGATTCGTCACGTCAGAAACGTGCTAACCAGAGTCGCTGCTTTACGTTGGTCGTTTGCCTCCGTTAGTAATCAAGTCGTCTTCTTCTAATCCGGCATGAACCAATGAATTGCATTAAGAACATCGAGAAAAACGCGGTGCGCCCCGCTCCAATGTCCATCGGGCTCGCGAAGAAGGAAAGCGATTGCCCGGTCGCAAACTGCCGCCGCGAAAGCCGGCGAAGCACCCGACCGGCCCAGACGGTCGCTCGTTTGGTCGCCATGAGCGCCATCCTTTTTAGCCCGTGCGCTCAGGCCCACGCCGGGCTCTTCAAACCGGATGTCAACTACTCCAACTACGATGTGCCGTTATACGATCAAGTTGTGAACCGGATCAGGGCGAAAGTCGCAGCTCGCCTGGGACAAAGTAAGAACAACGTAGACCGCTATTTTATTGTGCCTTTCGCTTATCAGGATAGAGGGAATAGACCGGCGCGCGCGCATTCGTTCCTTTCCGTGATACGCGTGTTTGCCGATAACAAGCAACCCCATTACATCCCCGGGCTAAGAGAAGGACAAATCAGGAACCGGAATTTTGAAGCGTTCACCATTAGCTGGATGCCGGCCGATTTTGCTAAGGACCAAGACCTGTGTGTCTTCGACGGCTTTGGCAGCCGGATCGATCCGGAATTAAACAAATGTCCGATCGTTCCAGGAAAGGACTTCAAGTTGCCAGAGACGCTAAAACTGGCGGTGCTTTTTAAGAATGCCGTGGGCATGTGGGGCCCGTATGAGATTAAGAAAGAAGCGTTCGAGCTGGGCGTGAAACGGCTGAAGTTGCTCGACGGGGGAACTATCCGTTATAAAGCCGATGACCGGCTTACCCGAAAAGATAAAATGGCGATCAATTGTTTCCACGCCATGGAGAGGCTAGAGCACCCGTATCCTGCCGGTGGATTTTTGGATACCGGATTCCGGATGTGGGGCATCGACGGTACCGCACGTGTTCTGATCGAATACACCACTGCAGTTCGGGACAGAGGTCTTATCTTGGAGCCGGTTGATATCAAAAAAGATCTCTACGGATTTGTGTATGCGCCGAAACGGAATAGCTGCGGGGTCTATAATCCTTTCCGGAATGCTTCCGCGTACCATGAGTAGTTTGTCGAACCAGAAAAATGGGAAGTCGACCCAAAGGTCCTATAAGTCGCATAAGTCCTATCCATGAACGAGGCTCCAAACGCGCAGCCCGCATTATCGCGCCGGCACGCCCAAACGCGATATTGAATGAAATGAGATAACAGAGACTTCAGTTTTTGCTCTAGGAACGTTACGCTAAACTAACGATGAGCGAATCCGCCACCTCGGCAGATAGACCAACCAGGGGATGGCGTCTCCCGCTGTTTGAGAGCACCCGTCCACTTAACCGCGCTGCTTTGGTCGCCAATTTGACCGCCGGTGTATCGTTGGCAGCTCTCAACATTCCGCAGGCGATGGGTTACGCAAAGATCGCGGGAATGCCGGTGATAACAGGCCTCTACACCTTGCTGTTGCCTGTGGTGGCTTTCGCTGCCTTCGGATCGTCGCGCTATCTGGTGGTGGCTTCCGATTCAGCTACGGCGGCTATTCTAGCCGGTGGTCTGAGCGGACTCGCCTCGGCCGGTAACGCGAACTATATCGCTTTCGCGGGGCTGGTGGCGCTGCTGACGGCCGGGCTCCTGCTGCTGGCCCGGATATTGAAACTCGGCTTCTTGGCTGATTTTCTGTCTCGCACGGTCTTAATCGGGTTTCTAACCGGTGTCGGTTTTCAGGTCGGGATCGCGGTCCTCAGCGAGATGCTGGGCGTGGAGGTACATGGTAATAATCCGGTAAATCAATTGCTCCAAATCCTGGGGCAATTGCCAAACTCTCATATCCCGACGCTTTGCCTGTCAACGGGAGTAACCATTTTCGTGCTCGTCCTCCATCGATTTGCTCCGCGGTTCCCAGGAGCGCTGATCGCGGTCGTAGGAACGATCGCAGCCAGCGCGCTATTCGATTTTTCTGGACACGGGATTGGCGTGGTTGGCGCCGTAGCCGGCGGCCTACCGCATCTTTCGGTTCCGGCTATGAATTGGGCGCTCATTAATCAGTTACTGCCGGTAGCCGGATCCTGTTTCTTGATGATTTTAGCTCAAAGCGCGGTCACGGCCCGCGCTTATGCGGCCAAGCACCATCAGATGTTAGATGAAAACCGCGATCTGCTCGGCCTTTCCGCCGCTAATGCAGCGGCAGCGTTCAGCGGAACGTTTGTGGTAAACGGGAGTCCCACCCAGACGGCGATGGTAGAAACCTCAGGCGGCAGCAGCCAGGTGGCGCACCTGTCGACTGCCCTCGTGGTAATGCTCGTCCTCCTTTTCCTCACCGGCCCTCTGCAATTCCTTCCAGTCTGCGTGCTAGGCGCCGTGGTGTTCACGATCGCTGTCCGCCTGGTTGACCTTAAGGGGTTACGCGAGTTGCGCCGAAAGAGCCCCGGCGAATGGACTCTGGCCCTTGCTACCACGGCCTCGGTTGTTCTTCTCGGGGTGGAGGATGGAATTATGCTCGCGTTAGTTCTATCGCTGCTGCAGCACGTGCGGCACAGTTATCGGCCTCACACAGCGGTGGAAACACGCGCCCCTGAGGGGCATTGGTTGATGAACCCCTTATCACCTGAGCATATGGCCGCGCCGGGTCTTATCGTGTATTGGTTTGGTTCCGATCTGTTCTATGCAAACTTCGATCGATTTGCCGGCCAGGCCCATAAACTGGTGACCGATCCTCAATCTCCGGTGACCTGGCTGGTTGTTGATGCAGGAGCGATCACGAGCATCGACTATACGGCCGGCAGCGGCCTTAAAGAACTAGCTAAGGAGTTAGGTAAAAAGGGAGTCACTTTGGTTTTTGCCCATATCAACGAAAACTTCAGAGCGGATCTGGACCGGCAAGAACTAACCGAAGTCATCGGTCCCACCCGAATGTTCGAGACGTTGCGAGAATGTCTCGCTGCTTATCCGGGCCGTGCAGGAAGCGACTAATCCGGCGGCACCGGTAGGGATGAGCTCCCGCTCATCCGTGGCGCGGAGCCAGAAGATCGTTGAGCACAGACACGGACGAGCAGGCCACCGTCGCTACGCTATGGCGCCCTTGTTGTGAGGTTTGACACGCTTGAAACCTGGCCGCGACGTAGGCTTTGCGAAGTCGGGAGCTCGTCCCTACCGGTCCGATTCGACGACGTATCTATAAAGACTATGCTCAAACGAAGCGGCCCCACCGAGCCAACGCTTCGCCCTACAAGCTCAACTTCTGCCGAAATGTCCTGGCTGCTCGGCGTGACACTTCACACTCTTCCCCACCCTTCAGCCAAACCTTTAAACCATGGCTGAACCAAGTCTCGATTCTTTCAATGAAATGCAAGTTAACCACCTGTTGCCGATTGATCCGAAAGAAGTCGTCGGCCGGTAACCGTTGCTCGAGCATGCTAAGCGATCGGTAGATCAATGGTGATTGGTTCTCAAACCGAACCCGCGTGTAGTTACCTTCTGACTCTAGAAGACGGATCTTGCTGACCGGAATAAACCAGCAACGCTCGCCGTCTCGGACGAACACCTGATCGGACGACCGGAGTGGGGATTGATCCTCCGGAGCTGATGGTTCCTCGCGTACACGTGATAGCGCCGCCGCGAAACGGTCAGGGGTGATCGGTTTCATCAGGTAATCGAGCGCATTCACTTCGAACGCTCTCAGGGCAAATTCATCGTAGGCCGTGGTGAAGATGATCCGCGGTATCTCTCCTCTTATTTCTTCGATTAACTCGAACCCCGTTTTATCCGGCATCTGGATATCTAAAAATAGTAAATCCGGCTGTTGCGCCTGAATTAATGCTAACGCTTGCTCCGCGTTTTCCGCTTCACCCACTACTTTTACCCAGTCAAAATCGCCCAAGAGACGCCGGACCTCCGCCCGCGCCAGCCGTTCATCATCAATTATCAGCGCCTTCATACTTAGCTCTGGGGTACAAACATCTTAACCGTTACCAATTTTGGCTCATCCTGAACGATGTCCAGTGTCGCATTGGCGCCGTAAATCAGTTTGAGCCGGCCACGTGCATTGGCAATACCGCTTTCCCGATATTTCTCTCCCGATGGCAACCGGCCTGGATTGGTCACCGAAACGTTCATGCCGATCGGAGTCGCTCGAATCTTACAGCTGATAAGGCCGCCCGCCGATTGCGGATAAATTCCATGTTTAAAGGCGTTCTCAATCAATGTCTGCAACACGAAAGGGGGAATCGACATCTCCATGGCTTTCGGATCGACATCCATCTCAATTTGTAATCGATCCTCGAACCGCAGTTTCTCCAACGCCAGGTAAGCGTTTACTGTTTGCAGCTCTGTCCGCAGCGCCACGGTGTCGACCTCAGAGCTCCGCAGAGAGGCCCGGAACAGCTCAGACAATCGCGTAAT
>DASUWQ010000401.1:0-5875 GCA_036378375.1 Chthoniobacterales bacterium | reverse complement strand
GTGGTCCCTATTCGCGTCTATTCGCGGTTGCCATTTGCGCTCCCTCTTTGTGGCCTTTGTGACCTTGCTGTGAATTTGTCTGCTTTCATCCGCGTAAATCTGCGTTGATCTGCGGTTCGGTTGTGTTTTCTTCGTGTCCATTCGCGGTCCTTATTCGCGTCCATTGGCGGCCATTTTTGTTTCGTAGTCCCAGCCACAAAAAGGTAGAAGATCTCTTCAAAGAAAAAAAAGATGCATCTTCCCGTCCTGCGCGGCGTCGCCCTGCTTATCTTTGTATTACTGGCAACGAGCTTTGATAGCTTCGCCCAGCACAACAACACAACCACCGATCCCCAGATCACCCAGAAAGTTCGGGTCCTAAGTAGGGCGTTCGACGACGCCGTCAACAACAATGATGCCGCCGCTGTTGCAGCCCTCTTTACCGAAGATGCAGTTCTTCTGAGCGACCGAGGCCCGATTCATGGCGGGAAAGCAATTGAGAATTGGTACTCAGGTGTGTTCCAGGCTTTACACCCCAGAAACCATATCGGAACACCGGATGGAAATGATCCCCATGTCAGCTGTTTTTCTGGCGATGAGGCCTGGGAAACCGGCGAATGGTCTGAAACCGAACAAGCCCGACCAGGTCGCCCCATCCAATCCAGAGGCTATTGGTCCACGGTTTACATCCGGCAGGGCGCTGATTGGAAGATCGGGATGCTAATCTATAACGTAACCCCTGCCAAGTAGCCGCGCACCAACCAGAAAAACCTCACGCAAAGACGCCAAGGCGCAAAGAGAAGACGAAGGCATTTATTGGCCACAAAAAGGCACAAAAAGCGCAGAGAAATAAAAACCAAACCCACAGAAGATCACAAAGGACACAAAGGTAGAACCTTGATGATTGGAACTTTGTCTTTGTGACCCGGCCGCAGCCGGATGTGACCTTGCGTGAACCAATCCTGTCTCGGCTTTATCTTTGCGGCTTTGCGCCTTTGCGTGAGACTTTTCTGTGCCTTTTGCGCTTTTTTGCGGCTATTCCGAATTTCGTCTGCTCTTCGTGTAAGATTTTATTCGCGTAGATTCGCGGTCCCTCTTCGCGTCCATTCGCGGTTACCGAAATCCGTTGACACTCTGTCGATTGTTTCGATATGAGGAACTGTCGTTCCACCGTTTCAGCGGTTCTGGACAAACGCCCCCCATGAAAAAGCTCACTGCGTCCCCCTTCCTCCTCTCCCTCTTCGTTTTAACGATGGTTCTCTGCTTTCCAGCCGCGAACCATGCCGCCGCCAAAGAATTAACCTTCGGGTATATCACTCCCGGTCCGGATACCTGGTACAAGCGGGATGTCGACGGCTTTGTACTAGGCGCCAAATTGCTCGGTATTAAAACCGTCGTTTTGAATTCCGATTACGACGTTCAGAAAGAGGTATCCAACATCGATTCCCTGATTACTCAGGGAGTCAACGGAATGGCGATCTTCTCCTTTAACCAGCAAGGCGCGATCACCGCTGCCAACAAATGCAAAGCAGCCGGCATCCCTCTCGTAACCGTCGATAACTGCGGACAGGCTCTGGCTAGCGGTAGCGATATTGTCGCCGCCGTCGATTTCGACTGGAAAGCCATGGGCAAAAATTATGCCGATTATATAGCGGAACATTTTCCCGGTAAGAAGGTCGCTCTGATCACCGGAATCCTCGAACATCTGCCCGTCCAGATGGTTACCGGGGCAATGAAAGACCGGATGAAGGAACTCGGCAAAAACGAGGTCGTTGCCGTCCGAGACGGCAAGTACAACCCGTCCGTCGCGGTCACCCAGGCCCAGGATCTGGTTCAATCGGGCACGAAGTTCGATGTCCTTTGGATCATGAACGAGGACATGGCTGCCGCCGTGATTCGTTACCTCAAAAACCAGGGCGTACTCGACCAATATACCGTCATCGCCCAGAACGGTTCTCCTGTAGGAATTCCCTTGGTCCAGTCCGGTGAGCTGAATTACACCATCAGCAGTTCGCCCGGCTGGGAAGGTCTCGTCGCGTTACTAGCCTTGAACCAATATGTATCCGGCGAATCCAAAAAAACCGGCCAACAGATTATGCTGCCGGTCATTCCCGTGACCAAAGATACCATTGTGGACAAAACGAAGGTCGTCCCGTGGGAGTATGATCCGGTCTGGATACAGTTAACGAAACAATACTTTCCCGACCTGGGCGCTCATCTCCCGGAAAAAGCTCCATAATGGGCAAACCGGCTTCTTCAGAGATTGATGTGGGATCGAGTGGTTGCATTGTTGAAGGCCATGAAATGGCTAAACAGAACAGCCCAGATCTTCAGACCTGGGTAACGCGTCCCCCAAGATTCGCCCTGAAAGGGCGGCCGATCTTGGACCCATTGCTCTCATTCGCGTCGGATATCTACCTCGGACGCCCTTTCAGGGTGAGAGCCAACCCAGGCCTGAGGACTTGGGCTATTCTCTCTAGCCATTTCATGGCTCGGAAAGCAGTTTTCCTACAACAAACTCGGAAGAACCGACAAACCGTAACGGTAGGGACGAGCTCCTGCTCGTCCGGTTGTAATTAAATCGGATGGAGCGCGATAGTGGCGACATTCTGGCGATCCAAGGCCTAACCAAAAAATTCGGAGACACCGTCGCTCTCGACAAGGTCGACTTTAACTTGTGCGCAGGCGAGGTCCATTGCCTGGTCGGGGAAAATGGTGCGGGAAAGTCGACGCTGATCAAGATATTGGCCGGCGCCGAAAGACCGGATAGCGGAACGATTATTGCCTTCGGACAAACCCACAGCCGGCTCTTGCCAGATCAGTCCCTGGAAGCGGGTATCGCCACCATCTATCAAGACGTCGAACTGATTACGTCGCTCACGGTCGCGGATAATATTTTTCTCGGGCGAGAGATCCACAATCCCTGGGGGTTCATTGATGCCAACGCTCAAAATCGCAAGACCTCGGAGTTGCTGCGCTCGATGAACGTCGAGCTCAATCCGCTCAGTCTGGTTGAATCTCTCTCGCCGGCACAGCAGCAGTCACTCCAGATTGTTAAAGCACTCTATCTAAACGCCAGAATCCTGATCATGGATGAACCGACGGCTTCGCTTGGCGTCGAAGAAGTCAAAGCCCTGTTGAAACTGATTAAGAGTCTGACCGCACAAAATAAAGCGATCATCTATATTTCCCATTTTTTAAGCGAAATATTCGAGATCGGCGATCGCGTGACCGTGCTAAGAGATGGAAAAGTTTCCGGAAGCTTCAATATAGCAGAAACCACCGTCGCCGAAGTCACCAGGTCGATGATCGGAAGAAACCGGTCCCTATTTCGGGTCCGAGATCGTGTGAGCACAGACGAAGTGGTTCTGCAGGTCCGTGATCTCGCGCTGCGCGACCAATTTTCCGATGTCTCGTTCGATCTTCATCGCGGCGAAATTCTCGGGTTTGGCGGCGTGGTCGGGTGTGGCAGATCCGCCGTCATGAATGTTCTTTTCGGAGCAAACCAGAAAACCTCGGGGCGGATCTATTTGCATGGTCGCGAATTCGACGTCTCAAACCCAGCCGAAGCGATTGCCCAAGGAATTGCCATGATCCCGGAAGATCGAAAAACTCTCGGTCTTTTTGATATGCGGTCGCTTCTGGAAAATGTCGCGATTGTCCGCAATGAAAAAAATCCGCCGCTAGTAAATCACTCTGCGGAAATCGCAGACACAAATATCCTCGTGGACAGTCTGCACATTGTATCAGCGGGCTTACAGCAGCGCATCGGCTCTTTAAGCGGCGGTAACCAGCAAAAAGCCATTCTGGCCCGCTGGCTATTGAGCCAGGCTTCCGTCTACATATTCGACGAACCGACGAAGGGAGTCGATATCGGAGCCAAAGAAGAGATCTATAACCGAATGATAGAGCTGGTGCAGGAAGGTAAAAGCATTCTCATGGTGTCATCGGATATGCCAGAATTGATTTCGATGAGCGACCGTATCGCCGTGATGCGCAACGGGAGAGTGGTCGCCCAGGTCGATAACCGTGAAACATCGGAACACGATCTATTGAATCACTTCTTAGGGATTGTATGAATCGTCGGCTCTTGCCAGATGACGTATTCGACCTCGAGTAACCGGTTGTTAGACGCCTGAGATGACTGCGGCAAACAAATTCGGCGCCAAGCTCAGACAGACGCTCCTGAGCAATCAATGGTCTTTTCTTTTGATCGTTGTCGCCATTCTCTCAATTATCGCGGGCGCCATAAATCCCCGTTATTGGTGGTTGGGAAATATCACCAACCTGCTTGGACAGATCTCCGTACTCAGTCTGGCCGCTTGCGGAGCAACCATCCTGATCATTTCCGGCAACTTTGATATCTCGGTGGGAGCGAACATCGGACTCTCCACCGTTGTGATGGCGATCCTCATGCGGAGCGGTCTTTATCCGCCCTTAGCAGCCGCCATCGGAGTACTCATCTCCATCCTTTGCGGAAGCTCGATCGGAGCAGCGTCGATTCTCTTTCAAGCACCCTCCTTTATTATTTCGCTGGCAGCGATCGGAGTTTTTCAGGGTATCGCCCTCTTTATTACCCAAGGCACAATTCAAACGATATACGGACAGTTCGAAACCCTGGGAGGCGCTAAAATCTTCGGCTTCCTACCGCTCCTATTCGTCATCGCGCTAGCCGGATACGGTGTTATCCATTTCATTCTGTCGCATACGCAACTTGGTAGAAGTATCTATGCGATCGGCAACAACCCCAGAGCCGCCTATTTGGCCGGTATCAACATCAACCGTCGAAAACTGATCTTTTTCGCAATCAATGGATTGTTTATCGGCGTAGCCTCAATGCTCTTGCTCTCCCGCGTTGGCGCAGCCCAACCCAGTACCGGTACCGGCATTGAACTGCAAGCGATCGGTTCGGTAGTGATCGGAGGCACGCCGATGTCTGGCGGAAAAGGAAATGCACTCGGAACATTTTGCGGTGTCTTGCTCTGGGGTGTGATCGGAAACGCGCTCAACATGATGCGCGTCGACCCCTATATTCAGGATGTCGTAATCGGACTCCTGATCATCTTCGCCGTCGCCGTCAGCTCCCTCCGCCTCCGAGCACAACGGTAGGACGAGCTCCCGCTCGTCCGGCGTTATCCCGTAGGGACTAACTGATCGTATCAGCTCCGTAGAAGCGAAACCTTTATAGAAACAATGGCCAAAAAACACGCCCAGCTCCGTTAGGAGCGACATCTTTATAGCCCGCGACACAATTGAAGCGCTAGCTCCGTTAGGAGCGACATCTAGTTGGGAACGTAGGTTAACGCCTGCTCTTTGATGCCGCTCCTAACGGAGCTAACCGCGTAGCGGTTGCCCGACGGCTATAAAGATGTCGCTCCTACGGAGCTGATCCTAGGATCATATCAACTCGCAGCTGCGCTGCGTCATGATCATCGGCGTAAATCCGTGTTCATCCGCCATTGTTGTCTCAGCCTTTGCGCCTTTGCGTCCTTGGGCCGACATAGCTAAAGGGGGAGATGGGGCGACTTGTCCTCCATAGTCCCGCGGCCGCGGGACGACGGAGGAAGTCTGCTTTGCGTGAGATTTTTCTGCGTGGCTCTTAAGGCACGTTCCATTTCTCCTTCAGCCGCTTCAAACTTCCGTCCTGTTGCATCGTGGCGATCACCTGATTCATCGCCGTCACCATCCCTAGATTCTTCTTTCCAAACCCGATACCAAGTGGCTGTGGATCGTTTGGCACCTGAGCAACCACCCGGAGATTCGGCCGCTTGGCTGCAAGCCACGCCGCCACTGGAGCGACTTTCATCACCGCAGTGATTTTGCCCGCCTCAAGATCAGCCATTGCTTCTTCGATCCGATCGAACGGATAGACCTTCACCCTGCCAATCTCGCCCTG
>DASUWQ010000400.1:0-3757 GCA_036378375.1 Chthoniobacterales bacterium | reverse complement strand
GACGGTTACTTGCCGGGGAGCGGCCCATTTGGCGCCTCCCGGCTCCTTTCTGCTCCTCAATCCCGATGAACCTCACGAAGGACGATCGGCCAACGGCCGGGCCTACCGGATGATGTATGTCGAGCCGAACGCGCTGACGCGGTTGCTCGACCACGACAGCGTCGGTTTACGATCTAATCGCTTTCCACTCTTCCGTTCGGTCATTGTCGAAGACCGGCGCCTGGCCGCCGACTACTTGAGACTGCATCGGGCTTTGGAAACTGAATCGTTAGGCGCCTTAGAAGCCGAGAGCCGAATGTTAGCCTTCCTGACGGCTCTGGTAGGCCACCACGCAGACGGTCGTATGGCGGCTCCCGATATTCGCCACACACCGCTGGTTCGGTTGATTCGGCAATACCTGGAGGCTCATTTCCATGAAGATCTTTCTCTTTCGGACCTGTCTCAGCTGACCGGGGTGGGGCGTTTTGCTCTCCTTCGGCAATTTAGCCGGGAGATAGGATTGCCGCCCCATGGGTATCTGACGCAGGTGCGCTTGCGAGAAGCTCGGCGCCAACTTCTGGCCGGGAGATCGCCGGCCCTAGTTGCTGCCGAAGTCGGGTTCGTCGATCAAAGCCATCTTATTAAGCGGTTTCGGAGCGCGTTTGGCATGACTCCCGGGCAGTATGTTGGTGCTAACTCTACTTGCGCGAGCATTTCTCATAAAGATTGAATAACAAAAGGACCATTGAATTAAAGTGAATTATGAAATCCATCGATACTGACTTAGCTCAAGCTGCTCGGAACGTGGTAGAGCATTGTCTCGGCATACAAGCCGGCGAGGCGGTGTCGATCGTGACCGACAGTGCGGATCCCCATCGGATCGAAATCGCGCGCGCTTTATGGGAGGAGGCGCGAGCCAGAGGGGCTGACGTGATTCTGGCTGAGATGTTGCCGCGCCAGAACAGCGGTGAAGAACCGCCGGCACCGATCGCGCAACTCATGGCGGAAAGTAAGGTGGTTCTTTGTCCCACGTCTAAATCGCTTTCACATACCCAAGCGCGCCGGAACGCGTCGGCCCGCGGAGCGCGGATTGCTAGCCTGCCAACCATAACCAAAGAAATGGTAGTGCGTTGTCTGACGGCCGATTATGGGAGTATTGCTGCTCTAACGAAACGCGTCGCCGAAAAGCTAAACCAAGGCTCAAAGTTCAAAGTGGAGAGTGAGCTTGGCACCAGCCTTGAGGTGGAACGGCAAGGTAGGGCGGTCGGCGCCGATACCGGCCTGCTAACTCAACCGGGATCTTTTGGCAACCTGCCGGCGGGTGAGGCTTACTTTGCACCGATGGAAGGCTCAACGAACGGTAAGATTATCTTCGATGGATCGGTCGCGGATATCGGCATATTGGTAGAGCCGGTCGAACTAAAGGTTGAACGCGGCGTGGCGCGGATCGTCTCAAGCTCCGCGGCGGCCCAGAAACTGGAGCGCTACCTATCGGCGCATGGGCCTAAGGCCTATAACATCGCCGAATTGGGAGTTGGCACCAACGATCGGGCAATGGTCTCAGGTAACATTCTGGAGGACGAAAAAGTCTTAGGTACCGTACACATCGCTCTTGGTAACAACGCGAGCATGGGTGGCACTGTAAACGTACCCATCCACCTCGATGGCCTCATCCGAAACGCCACTCTCTACGTCGACGGTGATCTCGTACTAAATAAGGGTAAGCTTCTAATCTAGACCAGAACGGCGAATGCAGGAATAGCCGCAAAAAGGCACAAAAAGCACAAAAAAGTCGGAATAAGTTGGGGGATCAAATCGGGGGTTGAAGCGATATTGGCTGAAGCCTCGCGTTCTGGCTTCCGCCCGCGCTAGTAGATTCTTAGCTCGCTCCTTCCTTTTGCGGCTATCCTTTCTTTGCGATCTTTGCGTTCTTTTGCGGCTATTCCCGTTTTCTCTCGGACACCAATTACGGCGTTTGAGACAATAGCGACCGGCACCCTGAAGTTCGCATCTACGTTGGCTGAGGATGGTTCAGATACTTAGGAAGACCTCGGAGTTACCACGAGAGCAGAATCCATATCTGCTGACCGGCAGAGGTAGGAAGAAGCGGTGGTTTTTTTTACGAGCAAGGACAGCTAAACCTGAAAGCGAGGTTTGATCCCGCAATGCAGGAGACGATTTCAGCTTGTAAACGGCTTCGGCCCGGCGAGTCGTTTATCGGCAAACAGGGTCTGCAATATGCCGTCGGCATTTCGGCGGAGTCGGTTCACGCCAAGGCGATCCATATGCAGATTTTGACGATTCCGCCCGGCGGGCGCACTTTTGCACATAAGCACGCTACCCATGAGACTGCGATCTATGCACTGAGCGGCGTCTCGCACGTGTGGCACGGCGAGAGGCTTGAACACCACTCGATCGTCGAGCCCGGAGATTTCTTCTACATTCCGGCTGATGTTCCGCATCTGCCATACAATCCCAGCCAGAGCGAATCTGTCACTGCGATTATCGCTCGCACGGACCCCAACGAACAGGAAAGCGTTATCTTGCTGCCGGAGCTGGAAAGCATTCATCCGCGGACGCTGGGCGAAAATTAACATCATTTGCGCCCTTTCTGCACGACCGGCTTTCGTCGTTCCAGTCGAGTCACGAAACGAATCCGATCCCCTCGGTAATGAAGCTTTTCGTAGTCGACCGGGCGATGTCCCAGCGAATAGGAAGTCCGCTCGATCAGAAAGATCGGGCTGCCGATCTCGATGTCGAGCGCTTTGGCGACGGTAGAGTCAGCACAACTCGCCTCTAACCGGTATTCGGCTTCGATGAGCGGCGTGTTATACTTTTGCTCCAAGAGGGAAAAGATCGGGTTAGTTTCCAGATTATTCTTGGTGATTTTCTTGCCGAGCTCTTTCGGCAGATAAGTTTCGTCAAAAGAGAGGGGATTCCCATCTGCCAGACGGACGCGCTGGATGCGCACCACTGGGGTGCCTTGCGGTAAAGCGAGCTGACGGGCAACCAGTTCGCTGGAAGGCACGATTTGGTGGTGGAGGACCTTGGCCGTGGCTTTGCGGCCTACGGCTTCCATGTCTTCGACAAAGCCGGTGAGTTCAGTCAGCTCCTGGGTAATCCGGGGAAGCGTGACGAAAGTCCCTTTGCCGCGCTGAATTTCAACCAGTCCGCGTTGGATCAAGCTTTGAATCGCCGCGCGAACGGTGGTCCGGCTGACCGCGTATTCCTGGACCAGAGAGTCCTCAGAGGGGAGGCGAGTTCCTGGGCTTAACGAACCATCCGCAATACGAGATATGAGTGCTTGCTCGAGCTGAGCGTAGAGAGGCAGATGATCGGCCGCGTCAGTTGACATACCGACATTATGACATCATGATGTCATAATGTCATTCCAAATTTTGGACCGGTTTTCCGTTGCTCGCTGGGCCCCGATTCCCCTCCGATTGATTGTCGGTTATGGCTTCTTGGAACATGGGTTGACCAAGCTAACCAAAGGGCCGGATACATTCGCAAATATCCTGCAAGCTATCGGCGTACCGGAGCCGCCTATCATGGCTTGGCTAACCATCTGGGTGGAGATACTGGGCGGCTTGGCCGTGCTTTTAGGTGCTTTCGTGCCGCTTATTAGTTTACCAATGGCTGCGGTCCTGTTGACGGCCATGTCTACGGTGCATCTGCGTTACGGTTTCAGTTCCATAAAAATATTGGCGGTGACAGCAGCTGGCGCCCAGTTCGGCCCTCCCGGTTATGAAACCGATTTGCTCTACCTCGCCTGCCT
>DASUWQ010000399.1:0-2694 GCA_036378375.1 Chthoniobacterales bacterium | reverse complement strand
ATTCGGTTTGCTTTGGCTTCTTTTTGGCTGTTCTGTCCCTTGCTTACGGCGGTAGGTGCCGCCTTTAGTGTGTAGTTTTTCATTCTTTGTCAGGCTGCTGCTATTCCGGCAGCCTGACAACACCATGGCATCTACCAAAATAGCCCTACCAAGGATGAGCAGGAGCTCCCCCTACCGTAGCTCCGTCCGGCCGATGAATGCTCTCGAGATGGTAAGATCGTCTGCGCTCTCAAGACTAAGACCAGCAGGAAGACCCTGGGCAAGGCGGGTAATCCGGAGCGGCATTTCGACCAGCAGTTGAGAGAGGTAACTTGCAGTGGCCTCCCCTTCGACATCGGCACCCAGCGCCAGGATCAGTTCCCTCGGAGCGGCCTGTTTGATCCTTTGAATTAGCGAATCGAAACGCAGATCTTCCGGGCCCACGTGATTGAGTGGCGACAGTTTCCCACCCAGCGCGTGGTAGACACCCTGGAATGCACCCATTCGTTCGAGAGGCAGAATGTCGGTTGGCTGCTCAACGACGCACAAAACTGACCGGTCTCGCCCGGGGTCACTGCAGATCGCGCACAGCTCTCCCTCGGCAAAAAAGCCGCAGTCGCGACAGCTGAGAATCGCTTTCGCACACCTGGTTATGGCGTCACTAATCTCTCCGGGCCGAGAATTAGGTGCTTGAACCATCCAGAGTGCGATCCTTTCGGCACTTCGCGGACCGATCCCCGGCATCCGCTGCAGCTGCCGGATCAACTCTTGCAACGGCGGCGGGTATTCTACTTTGCGCACTTGATCACCACAGAGACACAGAGAACACAGAGGGAAAAATCCGCAGATTACGCAGATTTCAGTTCGAGGTTAGGCATACCCAACGTCATTAGGACACGCGATTTCCACCGATGCAGTCCTTTCGCACTAGCGCTCGGTCCGTTCTTAAATCGACATCTGCGTAATCTGCGAAATCTGTGGATGTTCAACTTCTTCATTCTGACTTTCTTGACCCGGTCGTGAGAGATCTTGGATATCTAATCAGCGGTTCAGTCGGTGCCATTCACTTTGCGATAAAAGTCCACGACTTTTTCGCTGAGGAATTTGTCTGGATCCTCGACCGCGCTTTCTGGGAACACCAAAGCGAGATTGGCGTCGCGGTCTTTCAACAGCTTTAGCCCATAAGGATAATCTTTGAACAAAACCGTACAGTATTCCGACACCGGCTGTTCGGCCTCACGAGCGCGGGCCACAATCTTGGGAATAGCCCCTTCTTCGATTGAAAATTCGACTCCGTACTTCTGAGAGAAGACCACGGCGAACTGACGCACTTGTTCGGCCTCGTTGAGATCGGCTTGGGCACGCGCCTCGGTTAAGAGTCTCTCCAGTGTTGCGTTAGGATCTTTGATTACACTTGCGTCGATGGTCAGCGTCCGGACTCCGGAACCTGGCAATGCGAACTTAAATTCTCGCAGCGCGCGATCGCAAACCGTCAGCAACCCTCGAGCGCCCGTCTTCTCCAACGCGGCGCGCTCCGAAATCTCCCGCAGCGCGTCTTCGGTAAATTTTACTTCGATACCGAAGGCTGCGAATGCTCGAACATATTGGCGAATAATGCTCCCCTCGGACGTTTTAAGGATGAGGAAGAAATCGTCCGCCGCCAGCTCGTTACAGACGACTCGAATGGGCAAACGGCCGATAAACTCGGGTTCAAGGCCATAGTCGATGAAATCTCTGGTGCTGGCCAGCCGCAACAACTCGCTCGTGCGCTGTGGCTCAGCGGAAGCGCCGAACCCAATACTGGATTCGGTAAGACGACGATCAACCTGGTCGCGTAACCGATCAAAAGCTCCGCTACAGATAAACAAGATGTGCCGAGTATTAATCATCTCCTTCTTCATCTTGCCCTTCCGTTGGAACTCCATGGCAGACTGCAGCTGCGACTGGATATCCATGGGATTCCGGAGCGGAACCTCGGTTTCTTCCATCAGTTTTAGGAGCGTGGTCTGCACCCCTCGGCCGCTGACGTCACGGCCAACCGTATTCCCGCTGCTGGCAATCTTGTCGATCTCGTCAACGTAGATGATCCCGTATTCGGCTAGCATTTGGTCGCCACCGGCCCGGTTGACCAAATCACGAACCAGATCTTCAACATCACCGCCGACGTAACCAGTCTCACTGAACTTAGTGGCATCGGCTTTTACAAACGGGACACCAATCAAGTCTGCAATGTGCTTAACCAGATAGGTCTTACCGACTCCGGTGGGACCCAGGATCAGAATATTTCCTTTGGAATATTCCAGATCAGCCGCAGCCTTGGGATCTTCCTTTTCAAGCCGGCGGACCAAATTCACATGATTGTAATGGTCGCAAACCGCGATGGCTAAAGTCTTTTTAGCTTCATCCTGCTGGATTACGTAGCGGTCAAGGTGTGCCTTGATCTGCTTCGGTGTTAAATGGAATTCGAACGGATCAAAGGTCTCTTTGCGCGTGGGAGGTTCTTCTTCGGTCACCTCAGGTTGTGGAAACGCAGCAACAGAAACCTTGTCGCCAAAGTTCGCTTTCATGAACTCTTGGATCTTCTTTTGCAATTCCTCTGGCGACGGAAACGGAGTTTCAGCCATTGGTAACCCTAAACGCCGGGACAGGACGGTGCAAATGGGGGCCGTGAGAGGTGAGACGTGAGAAGTGAGAGGTGATTAGAAGGGGTCGGCA
>DASUWQ010000398.1:0-4211 GCA_036378375.1 Chthoniobacterales bacterium | reverse complement strand
ATTCGGTTTGCTTTGGCTTCTTTTTGGCTGTTCTGTCCCTTGCTTACGGCGGTAGGTGCCGCCTTTAGTGTGTAGTTTTTCATTCTTTGTCAGGCTGCTGCTATTCCGGCAGCCTGACAACACCATGGCATCTACCAAAATTGGACACCCTACACGACAGGGCGAAGTTGGACTCGTTCCCACGCACTCCTCCCTGTATCTTCCCAGTAAATGACCCGGCCTCGTTTCTCTTGGCCCCTGGCTTTCGTCATGATTGCGCTCATCGGCGCACTCTTGATTTATTTTATATTCGACCGGCTCACCTCCTGGCCCGAACGAGCCTTCGCTTCGTTCACGCACGAGTCGACTGCCAGCGTTGCGAAACTCCGCGATGTCCTGGCGGATACCTTCCAGTTTCGACCCCGTGTCGTCGTTAGGAATAAGGTTTTCTACGAGTCGTCTCAAGAGGTCATGCAACTTACCGTGCTGACCAAAGACACCCAAGTAATGCACGAGACTGATCAAAGCTGGTTAGGAAGTACGAAGCATATCCGGATCCGGGCAACTTTTCGTTTACATGCTGGTTACGACCTCGATAAACAATGCCAGGTATCGGTGCAGGGAACCACGGTGACCGTCACGTTGCCGCCGGCAAAAATCTTGAGCAGCGAAGTCCTCCATTGGGAGGTCGAAGAGCTCCAAGATGGTCTGTGGAACAAAATACAGCCTCAAGACGTTACGGCCGAGCTCAACGCCTTACCGAAAATCGCCGAAGAGCAAGAACCGGATTTGCCAGCCGAAGCCCAACGCGCCTTCGAGCGAGAACTCTCGGATAAGCTGAAGCCCCTTGGCTATCAGGCAAAAGTTCAGACTGAGACGAAAGGAATGACAAATAACAAATGACAGATGACAAATTGAAACCGCAGGCCCCGAATCACCGCCCTGTCGCCCTTCGTAGGATCTCACTCCGATTTGTCATTTGTCATCTGTCATTTGTTATTCTTCTGGGTGCTTGCGCGACACGGCCCACGTTCCGAACCGTTGTGGTCGATCCGGGACACGGCGGGCACGATCCGGGAGAGAACCAACGCGGTGTATTGCCAGAGAAAATCTGGACCCTTGACTTGGCGTACCGCCTCAAAAGCCGTCTAGAACAAGCCGGCTTTAACGTCGTGATGACACGGCTGTCCGACGTTTATATCCCGCTGGAGAGCCGGGTTCTAATCTCGAATTCTCAACCCAACGTCATCTTTGTCAGCCTCCACTTTAACGGTACGCCGAACCGCAACATTCAAGGGCTGGAAACCTATTACGACACCAGGCGCAGCGTTAAACTGGCCGCCAAGGTTCATCAAAGTATTCTGCTGTTGCCTGGTGTCGTCGATCGTCGGGTAAAGACCGCTCCTTACTTTGTGATCCGCTACAACGCGAATCCGGCAATCCTCGTCGAAGGCGGATTTTTGAGCAATCCGATCGAATCCCGGCGCATCGCTTCGCCGGTTTACCGGGACGCCTTAGCGGAGCAGATTTACCAAGGCATTGTCGCTTACCGTGGCAGAACACCGCTGCAGGAGAACCAGGCTGCGAACACTGCGACGCGATAATGACCGATGACAAATTACAAATGGCAGATTGGAGGCGTTTACCGGCCTTAGGTATTTGTCATCGGTAATTTGCCCTGCTCCACCCATGACTGCCGCCAATAAGATCACCCTGACTCGGATCGGCCTCATTCCCACCTTTGTCTGGCTGGCATGGGCCTACGGCCGCTCGTTCGCCGGCGGTCAACCGGTGGAATCCTACCGATTCGGCGCGATCACTCTGTTCTTACTCGCCGCTTGCACGGATGGCATCGATGGCTTCGTCGCACGCCAGTTTCACCAGGAGAGCCGGCTTGGGGCTATTCTAGATCCGATCGCCGACAAAGGATTAGTGGCGGCCGCGCTCGTTGTACTTGCAGCCTCGGGCTGGCCTCAGAGCTTCCCGTTCTGGTTCCCCTGCGCTGTGATCGGCCGTGACCTCGTGCTTGGGATCGGATTCACCGCGTTAACTAGATTGATCGAACGCGTCGACGTTCACCCAAGCCTGACCGGAAAAATTGCTACCGTCTTCCAATTGACCGCCATCGTCTGGGTCCTCTTCCGCATCCCGCGCTTTTCGTCCACGCTGGTTATCATCGCAACATCCCTCACCCTCATTTCAGGAACCGGCTATGTCCTCGACGGCATTCGGCAGCTCAGAGCTAAACGTTTTAGGTTTTAAGTTTTATGTTTTAGGTTACTGATCCTCCCCGCGATCTGGCAAAAAGGCCCGATGATCCGGTAAGGCGCGTAGCGCCCAACTTAAAACCTAGAACTTAAAACCTAGAACTTATAACTTATAACCCTTCACAGGGTATAACGTTTGCTGCACTGAGATGGCTAAGGTGCCAACCGTCGCGATAGTCGGACGTCCCAACGTCGGCAAATCAGCTTTGTTCAATCGCCTTTTACGGCGACGCATTGCCATTGTTCACGACCAGCCCGGTGTGACTCGAGACCGGTTGGCCGCGGATTTTCAGCTCGACGACCGCCGGGTAACCTTAGTTGACACGGGTGGCATCGGATCAGCCCTGGGCGATTCTTTTGACGATCAAGTGCAAGCCGAAGCCGAGCTCGCCATGCAGATGGCGGACACGATCATTTTCGTCACGGATGGCGTCGCCGGCCTAACGCCGATCGACGAATTGCTGGCTAAAGAACTGCGTAAGACCAGGAAACCGGTTCTGGTAGCGGTTAATAAAATTGACCACCCAAAACATGAGCTTTTTGACGCAGAATTCTCGCGGCTCGGTTTCGAGCACATCTTCGCGGTGAGCGCCGAGCACGGACGTGGAATCCTCGAACTTACGGATGCTTTAAAAGCGGGTTTGTGGGGCCAATTCCCGTTGGAGAACGGCACAGAAGACGTCCTGGAACCGATTAAACTCGCCATCGTCGGGCGACCCAACGTCGGGAAATCATCGTTAGTGAACGCTATCTTGCAGGATCAGCGAACCATCGTTAGCGAAATAGCCGGTACCACTCGCGACGCCATCGATATTCCTTATCGCCGGGATGGGAGAGATTTCCTACTGATCGACACTGCCGGTATCCGGCCTCGCAGCAAGCACAACACTTCAGTCGAAGTCTTTAGCGTAATGCGCTCCGAAAAAAGCATCGAACGCGCCGATATTTGCGCATTGGTAGTGGATGCCGTCGACGGGGTCACCGCTCAAGACAAGAAAATCGCCGGGTTAATCCAGGAGAACGAAAAACCCTGCTTAGTCGTAGTCAACAAGCTCGATTTAGTAAAGCCGTCGACTCGGGTGCGGGACTTCGTCGAGGCGGTGCTAGGTCAAATCCGTTCCAACCTTTTCTTTCTGACTTACGCGCCGATCGATGTCCTTTCTGCTCACACCAGAGAAAACCTCGACCGCCTGTTCAAAAGCATCGACAAAATCGAGAAACATTCTGAACGCTTTCTTGGCACCGGAGCGCTCAATCGTTTACTCCAATCCGCAATAGAGGCGCATCCTCCTCCTTTAAGAAGTAATCGTCGTTTAAAGCTTCTTTACGCGACGCAAATCGATCCCAGCAACGCGCCCGGTATCAAACCACCAACGTTCATCCTATTTGTGAACGATCCAGCGGCGTTGACGGATGACTATCGTCGTTACCTCGAGGCCAAAATCCGCGAACACCTGGGATACTACGGCCTCCCGCTTCTGTTCAGGCTACGATCGCGGCGGTGACGTGGCACATGGATGGGGGCACAAATTTGGTGGGGCGAGGCTCCCGTACGTCCGTTCACTGGCCGCAATGTGAGCGGACGTTTGCCACCGCTGGCTTGACCGAAGCCAAACCGCGCGCCGAGCCGTTGGGGTGTTGTGCGTTATCTCAGACGACAATGATCCGAACCAACGACAATGGACCGGAGCCCTTTGGTAACAAAACGAGCTCTGGGCCTATCGCGACTCGGCGCACACATCGGCCTTGTTGCGCTTTGGTAGCACTCGCCAGCAGCGCTGCGAAATGCTCTGGGTTATTCGGGAGCCTCGCCCCACCAAATTTGTCTCCCTCACACGCTCCGCTTGTCATCTGTCATTTGTCATTTCATGGTTCATGGCCCGCGCGGTCGCGCGGGCCATGAACCATGAAAAGCCTCTGGAACGACCAAGACTCCGCCCAATTCAAAACCGATCTCGAACAACG
>DASUWQ010000397.1:0-5238 GCA_036378375.1 Chthoniobacterales bacterium | reverse complement strand
TGTGGCGAGGCCCCGAAACCTGCACGCTACGGGAACGGCTCGGCGCACTTTATAACCTGATATCGCTCGCGGTACCGGATCATCTTTTCCCTCCGGTTGCAACCGTAGGGCCGTTCGTGAGCCTCGCCCCACCGAAAGTGGCCACCAATCACCAGTCACCTTTCACCTGCCTCACTCCCCCTCCGGCGGCGGTAACTGGACGAGGCGGGCAACCGCCAACAGTACGACCGCAAAAATCATCTGCTCGATCAGGATGTTTCGCTGGAGTTTACGCCAGTTCGGGGTCGACGCTGGGACTTCCGAGGGCTCACCAGCGAGTACAGGGATCAGCCTGAACCGGTTCGCAGCTCCTAAGCCGATTAGCACGAAGAAACAGGCTGTTTTCAAAAGAATATAGCGTCCATAGGTCGTTGTGAACAACGGAACTATCGAATGGACACGGAAATAGCCGCTCAAAATTCCGGTAGCGCCCACCAGGGGAGCTACGATGAACGCGACATTCGAAAAGCGAAGCAAGGCGTCCCGTTTTACCAGTGCCGGAGCAGACTGCTTCAAAAATAACCACAACGGTACGAGCGCGCCCGGCCATATCGCTACGCTCGCGAGATGTACGATATCGTTCCCTAGCTGAAGCCAGCCGGAAGGTCCAACTACGGCGGCCGCATGACTCAACCACGAGAGCAGAATCAGTTGCACAAATATCACCGCCGATTCGATCCACAACGACAGTGGCGGCGGCCCGCTCATTCGCCGAGTGCCCCGGCAAATTCGAAAAATACCGTATCCGGCTAGCAATGTTAGAAGAGAACTTCGCAACAACCCAACTTTCCCCACCTGCGTTCCGAAGAAGAAAGCGTTGAATTCCTCGAACCCGCCCGACCCGGCGTCCGGATCCATCGACCAGAATAATCCGAACATCCAGGCGAGCTGTCCCAAACAAGCCGCCACCTCCAAAATCAAAGTCAAACGTCTAGGAAAAAAATCTGACTGCGTCGATTTGCTAATTAGAAAATGAAACCCGTAGATTGCCGCCAGCAGAATAGACCCGGCGAAGCCGACAAATCGGGCACCGGTCAGGATCCAGTCCAACCAATTCATAGGATTTCAACACAAAGTAGCGAGGGAACTAAACCTAAGTCCCGAAGACGAAAATAATATCCGCAGATTACACAGATTCGGTTTTGAGGCGCGTCGCGCGCTGGGGCTAAAGCCTCGGTAATAGGATGAGGTTCGTTCGTTTCAGCGTTGGCCACCACAGCGCGACTTGAGGATGATCCAGCAACGGTCGCACTCCCTGACGTCGAGCCGTAGATGCGGTTTCTGAGCTCTGTAGCAGTGATCCACCTCAGACCTGAATCTGCGTAATCTGTAGCACAATAAGGAGATTTGAATCACTAACGCGAGGATTTCGAGGGAGAAAGCAGCGGAATGATTTTTCACAGCAAGGCCGCAAAGGCCACAAAGAGGGACTTTACTGGTCTCAAATCTTTGCGGCCTTTGTGGCCTTGTTGTGAAATTTGTCTCTGTTGCCTTGCGTGGATTCCCTATGTTTGCTTGCGCTATGCCGCTTTGTATAATCTGCGGATATTAATTTCTGCGGCGCATAGACTATCGTGATTTCCGTACTGTGAACGAGAAAGTCCCAACCGTCATATGAGTATCCACCGACATTACCTTCCAACTCACTTTATATAGTCCCGGAGTCAAAGCCGGGACCGATAGCTTCAATAACGAAGGATCATCAGAGTCGACCGTGGCGCGGTTCGGTGTAACCGGCTTACCGTGACGATCCACCACCTGCATCTGGCTGAAGGCAGGCTCTAATTTCTCCGTAAACCAGATCCTGATTTCCGTGATCGGCGTATCAACTGTGGAGCCGACCGCGGGTTCGGCGTGATCGAGAAAAGCGTGCGCCCAGGCGCTCGTCGCCGTGAATAGAAGGGCGACTATGGTTAGTCGAGTAATTAATTTCATAGTAACGGTTTGCCAAAAATCTTGGGAAAAATGTCATCTAAATAAAAATGAACTTGGCCGACAACTCCAGGGTTGAACCCCGTGTGCTCGTTAACCGGGAGAACGGCTTCGACACCGAACTGAAAATATCTGCCAGACCAAATAACACCTGGGTTAATCGTCCCAGTGGTGGTACCGCCGTGACGATCAACCGGGGTAGACATTGAGAATTCCACTAACGGAATCATCCGATCAAATGGCGGGCGCAAACCGACGTCTTTGACGTGTCCCTGCAGATAAATAAGGCTGTATTCAACCGCAAACCCCCACTGGAAAACATCCGGATTCGGTGTGCTGGACACTTCGGTTTGGTTCGCGGCAGCATTGAATGTGACTGAGCGGTTATTGCTTCGGGTTGGAATCGCCAGACCGAATTCTCCGGTCACAGCGAACGGGCGCAGGACATTCAATGTAGTAGGAAGGTCGCCCAGACCTTTTCCAAAGTAGAAAATGGGAGTCAGCGTGCTGAAAGAGCTGCTCCCGACACTGCGACTGCCAGTCCCGCCGAATTCGCTGGTCAGCCCTATGGACATGATGGTTTCGTGCTCATTATTCTCGAAAAACTCATACAAGAGGTTAGCTGAGAAATTGTCGAAACCGGTTTGGGCGCTTTGACCGGCCGTTTTTTGCCATTGGTAGCCGTCGCCCAAGGTTAGCGCAACATTGGGTAATACTAAGATCGAAATGTCACTCGAAAAATCGATCGTTTTCGTCGGAGGACTACCGGGTTGCCGAAAATAGAGGATCGTTGGGAGAGACATTTCGCTCGCCGCAAATGGATCATCGGTTGTGATGGTAGCCGGGAAGAATCTATCTCCGGCAAACCCGTGAGCCGAGGCGGGCTCGGGGCCACAGAAAGGGCGCAATAGGACGATCGGAAGTAAGATCGAACCAAGTGATCTGAACGCTGCAAAAATCTTCATAGAAGTATAGTCAGGAAGTTTCGTAATACGATTAGTCCAACCCTATCGGTCGTGGCACTCGCGGGGATTAACGAACAATCCGAGTTATGTTCCGCACGTAGACATCTCGAACCCGGTACGGACGAGCCCCCGCTCGTCCGAGTTTGGCGCGAGTACGCGACTTAGAAGGCAAAAATTAACTGACGTTCCGGACTTCGCTCCAGAAGCAACTCCCGCCGAAGATGTCCTTGCTCCGATCTAGATCGATATCGGCGGGCGTAAAAGCGGCTCGACGGAAGTTTGTCTGCCGGCGGAATTATCGAGTTGTTGCAACCAATAAAACGCAGGAGGAAAAAACTGAGCCGGCGCAGCCGAACATTGAAGGTAGATTTTGTTCAGCAAAACGTCACCCAGATCTTTTTGCTCGCTTGCTCGTTTCTTGGCGATGGCTTTACAAAGGGAACACATATGCTCACCGTCGAACGTTTTGGCGATCCCAGCGCCCACTCCGTCATCATGCGAATAGGTGACCGCCATACGAACCCAGGCAATCGTTTGTAACGCCGCTAACGGTCCTCCGAGCACTTGAAAGACTGCCAACGCACAGATTAAGATTGCAAGACGGCGAGCCATCGGGTGAACGCGCTACCTTTGCGCGTGGGCGCGCTCACCGCAATGACAAATCGTGCAGTAAGAAGTGAAAAGTAAGAGATCCCGCGTCGCCCACCCGATGGACGACAAATGACGGATAGCAGATGACCAAATTAAGGATCAATGGACTACGATGCCTACTTCCGGGAACTAGCCGATTATTACAACTATTCGCGGATTCCGTCCAAAGTAATGACCGGTGCCGCGGAAATCCGAACGGAATTCAATCAAACTGGAACCTGGGTATGGGAATGTGCGGACAGCCTCCAGGCAACTTTGGCGAAACGAAGAGTGCTGGAGATAGCCTGCGGGTCTGGGAGATGGACACAGTTCGTTGCGGACGTCGCCGAGCACGTCCTTGCCACTGATCCCTGTCCAGCCCTGCTCGAATATGGTCGCCGCCTCAACTTACCAAATATCGATTGGGTAGAGTGCGACGCTTTCTCCCTGCACAAGATCGAGGGAACATTCAATGGAGCCTGTCACATCAACTTCATGAATCATGTCCCTCGTGAGCTGCTACCTAGGTTCATAGATAAGCTCCACGACAAACTTGAACCGGACTCAGTAGTTTTCTGTGCCAGCCAGCGATGGCAAGGATCGGCAGAAGAACCTTGGTATGAAAAACTAGAAACCGGAGACATGGTCTCGCTTCGCCACCATGACGACGGTCGTCCAATCGAAGTGGTGGATACGTTCTTTACAGAAGATTTGCTAAGAGAAGTGCTAAGCGGGAAAACGCGTGAGCTACAGATCACATTAAAGCCATGGTGGTGGTTTGCCTGCTACCGGGTGGCATAGGGCTTCCTGAGCAGATCTCGAGGCCCGTCAGAAGCGCGTCATAAGATTCGTCAGCCACGCTGGCGAATGATTCATGAGCCGCGCTTCTGCCTGGCTTTCCCTGCCGGAAACCCTGGCGATCGCGATCAGGAGCACCGCAATGCGGAGTGCTTCATATCGCGAGGAGAGTCACTGCTGCGCTGCCGCGGCTATCAACATCCTCAGGGGAATTAAGGGTCCGACGGGAACGTACTGCTCGTCCATTAACTTTTCTTTCGCGAGCGGTAGCGTTTCCATAATGCCTCGTGCTTCGTCCTCAGTGCTCGCGTTGAGCAGGAAGACGACGCCTTTGCCATCACCACGCGAATACCACTCGCGGATCTTCCCGTCGAGATAGAGCTGCACAGTTGCCCGAATCTCTGCCGGCATGACGTCCCTGACTTGTTGAAAAGTTACGCCCTGTTTGGCGGTCTGAATGACGAGCACTCCGGTGGCTTTAGGTGTAGCCACGCTGGGCACCCCTGAGGCGCCCCCGGACTCCGATTGCGCTAGGGATGCCAGTCTAAGCTTGCTCCCGCTATGGGAAAGATCACAAAGAGCACAGAGGTAACACTTTCATACGTTCCCCAGGACGAGATTGCACAGACGACCCGGGAGTGCTTCGGGATCATCGTCTTCTTCCAGGTCTCAAAGGACGCTCTTCTCTTCTGTCTTTGTGGCCTTGGTGATCTTTCCGTATTGTGCTTTGAGGGGAGCTAGACGCGCCAACAAACCGAGAGCCGAATCATGGACTGTGGCACGCGTCGAGACGTTCCCGGGAGCCGCCTGTTTGCCATCCGATAGAGCAGCCAAACGGTAAAGCGGCTCCCCTCCAGGGCTGGGCGTGGCTCAC
>DASUWQ010000396.1:0-3398 GCA_036378375.1 Chthoniobacterales bacterium | reverse complement strand
TTGGTCAGATGTTCAACTTTGATCATCGACGTTAAGAGACGATCGTTCGGCAATGAAAAACGGCCGTTCGGCAATTGGAGTTGCGCGCATTCCCAGGAAAGGCCTTATTTCGGTAATTGTTCGCACGTGAATTGGCTTGGTTAGGAGACAAGCTCGGTTCAGCCGTGGGGAAAAGTGACATAAACAGAGCGGCAGGTCCATTTAGCCTGCATTTCTCCCAGCAGGGAAGCTTCGATCTCCATGTCGGCCATCGTGGGCTGCTGTGAGAAATGCAGGCTATGGCTTCTAAATCGATGCTCTCGCATCCATTTAGAAGCAGGTGTTGGGGAAAACCTCGGATAAGTTTTTTCAGAACAAAGATTTTCGAAAAACGGACTGCTTATTTTGATTTCCAAAATCAACAGCAGACTGTTCGGGCAAAGACCGAACAGTCTGCTGCCGTAGCCCGGATTTCTCACAGAAGCCAAGTGGTTGCAAAATTCTTAGATTGACGCTTCTGTGAGAAAGCCAGGCTGCCGGGAAACGAATGAGACCGGAGGATAATGGGGAGTGCCGCTGGAGCCAAGTATTAATGACAAAAGGGTTACACGCGACCATGACCGGCTTGATGAATGCCTCGAGCGCAAAATAGAAACCTTTTTCTGGGCTGATTGCACTAAATAAAGAAAAAAGGGATTTCACCAGGACTATGAAACTACTCGCTGTCCATCCGAGTTGTTTGATGTATTCAAAGATCTATCTGCGGCTGGAACCCCTCGGTCTAGAGTTGGTTGCCGCCGCAGGCCGGGAGGCGGGTCACGATGTTCGGATCATCGATTTGCAGGCGGAGAGCCAGCGAGACTACTTCCGCATCGTCGATCAATGGCAACCCGATGCGGTCGCTTATTCATGCAACTACCTGGCGAACGTTCCGGAAGTTCTCGATCTGGCCAAGGCGACCAGGGCAAAGCTTCCGAAGAGCTTGATTGTGGTGGGGGGTCATAGCGCGTCTTTTACGGCCCAGGAAATATTAGAGCACGGTGCGGGCGCTATAGATTGTATCTTAAAAGGTGAGGGCGAACCCGGGATGACCGCCCTGCTCGAAATGGCGCAGAGCGATCGTGCGTCTCTGCACAAGGTACCGGGAGTAGTCACCCTGGAAGGGGAAGGTCCGAGGCCGGAATTCGTGCATAGTCTCGACACTCTTCTTCCAGCTCGAGATTTGTTGCGCCATCGCCGGCGATATTTCATCGGCGTGTTAGATCCTTGCGCCTCAATCGAATTCAGCCGCGGGTGCCCGTGGGATTGCGTTTTCTGCAGCGCCTGGACTTTTTATGGACGGAGCTACCGAACAAAGTCGCCGGAGAGAGTAATAGAAGAGCTTGGTACCATTCGGGAGCCCGGGATTTTTCTATTGGATGATGTCGCCTTTATCCAAGCGGACCATGGGATGCGAATCGGCGAAATGATCGCAAGCAAAGGAATTCGCAAACAATATTATTTAGAGACTCGCGGGGATATCCTTCTTCGGAACAAAGAAGTGTTCCAGTTCTGGCGTAAGATCGGCCTGGAATACATGTTTCTTGGGATCGAAGCGATTGATGAAGAGGGGCTTAAGCAATTCCGTAAACGCGTTAGTCTCACGAAGAATTTCGAAGCGCTGGAGTTTGCCCGTTCACTGGGGATTTCTGTTGCGATCAACATCATTGCGGATCCGTCTTGGGACCGGGAGCGTTTCAAAGTGATCCGGGACTGGTGTATGGAAATCCCGGAGATCGTGAACATCAGCGTCAACACACCTTACCCGGGGACAGAGAGTTGGCGGACGGAATCGCGGAATATTAACACCCGGGATTATCGCTTGTTCGATATTCAACATGCCGTAATGCCCACGCGCCTACCGTTGCCCGAGTTCTACAAGGAACTGGTTGAAACTCAGAGGGTATTAAGCATCAAACATCTCGGTTTGTCGGCACTGCGCGAAGCAGCGGGGATGGCGGCTGCTCGATTGATGCGCGGCCAGACGAACTTCGTGAAGATGCTATGGAAGTTCAACAGCGTCTACAATCCCGAGCTTCAGATCGCCGACCACAATCAGCCGGTGAAATACGAGATTTCGCTGCCGCCGCCTCGTTCAGAAAACTTTGACCGGAAGACCATGTATATCCATTCCGCCCATGGACGGACCGGTCGCCAAATCGATAATTCAATGGAGCAATTCGTGGACGAGACGCGAATGGGAGCGGCTAAGGAGTAGAGGTTCACCGTTCGCGGTTCACAGTTCACCGTTCGCAGTTGGCGATGCACCGTCACGTATTGGGAACACATCGGTCCCAATAGTCACATAGGCCCCATCCGAGGCTATACACCCACGCCTCCCAGCCGTGAACAGTGAACGGCGAACGGTGAATAGACAACGGCGAACGGTTACGTCGTGTGAAAGCCGCCGTCGATGGGGAGGGCTAAGCCGTTCAGCATCCCAGCGGCATCGCTCAGCAGAAAACAGACTACGCTGGCGATATCTTCACATTCGGCAAATCTGCCTAATGGGATACGGGCTAGCATGGGGCCGCCTTTGACCGGGTCGCTCCAAGCGCGTTTGCCCATCTCCGTCAAAACGACGGTGGGATTCACTGCGTTAACCCGAATACCATGTTCCCCGAGTTCAACCGCCATCACTGCGGTTAACTGATCCAGACCAGCCTTGGAAGCACAATAGGCTGCGTGATCGCGCAAGGCCTGGAACCGGGCCATGCTGGATACGTTGACGATGGAACCGCGGACACTACGGGCGATCATTCCGGCCGCGACGATTTGCGAAACGACCACGATTGCCCGCAGATTGACCGCCATAGTCGCGTCCCAGGCTTCGACCGTTGTTTTCAGGAAAGGCTGTAAGATCGCGATCGCTGCGTTGTTGACCAGAAGATCGATATCGCCGGCCTCCTCGGCAGCTCGCTTTGCCTCGGCCGGGTCGCCGAGTTCGGCGATAATCGTTTCACAGCCGATTTCATCTTTTAATGCTCTTAGGTCCGAATCGGTACGGGCGACCGCAACCACCTGAGCATTGAATTGGTGGAGTTGGACGGCAATTTCACGGCCGATACCCTTGCCGGCGCCAGTTACGAGGGCGCGACGATTTTTGAAGTCGAGTTGGTAATCGCTGGAGGTCTCTTTCATTGGAGGAATGGATTGATGGGAGTAACGCAGGCTATCAGTAATTAGTAATGGTTCTTCCGGGTTTGGTGTGGGATCAAGTGGCTGGACTTGCCATGAAATGGCACAACAGAACAGCCCAGGTCTTCAGGCCTGGGTACGCCGTCCCAAGTAGTTCGACCTGAAAGGGCGGCCGATTCTAGGTGCGTTCGCGCGTGTTGGCATAGCATAACGGCCTCGGACGCCCTTGCAGGACGCGTACC
>DASUWQ010000395.1:0-4988 GCA_036378375.1 Chthoniobacterales bacterium | reverse complement strand
CTGCCTTTTATCACGCGTTGCAAGTCTGGAGTTTCAATGCTGCCGCCAGATCGTCCGCGCAGATGGTAACTGTTTCGGACAGTAAAGTTACCGAGCTTTACAAGCTAGCTTGCGGATACGATCCAAAAAAGCCTGGGGAAGGTCCCGGCGGGAAAGCGCAACAGGTTTTGCGGTATTTGCTCAATCAGGGCGCTCCAATCGGCCAGCGCCGCCGAAATAAAATCCTCGCTTACATTGAGGTCGATCCTCGGCATGTCAACGATGTGAAACGAGCGATCAACGACTGCGGTTTGGTTTATGTCGGGTTCCATGTCCCCAAATATCTTGGGCCGCAGAATCGTCATCTTCCGAAAGTTTGGGATGTCGATCCGTCCAACCGACGAATTATCGGCGGGCACGCCGCGGTGTTACCGGGCTACGATGAGCATACTTTAGATGTCATCTCGTGGGGACGTTTTTATAAAATGACTTGGGCATTTTTCGGCAAATACGTCGACGAAGTTTATGCGATTGCCGATCAGGCTTGGATTGCCGCCACGGGTAAAACGCCGGGCGGCTTGACCCTCGAGGACCTCGAGACGCAAATGCACGCGTTGCGAGCAGCCGGCTGAACCACGGCGGGCCTGGTCAGTCCGTACGGTCAGTCCGCAGTCTGCGAATCATACCGGAAGACTCTTCTGGTGCTCCGTTCCTTCTTCGCCTGGTAGCCACGACTCGTCCGGATCTGGACTTACTGGATTAGCGCTGGTGTTGCCGTCACCGGTGAGATGGATAATCCCGTACGCAACCGAGGTTAGATGGGCATTGATCCGGCGGAAGCAATTCAGCAGGTCGAATGTCTGTGGCCAGGCATCTGGGGAACAAAGAGCCCGTGGGGAAGGGACGTGCTGTGTCGCACGTCCCTGGCCCTATCGTTCGCCATTTATTCCGTTTGTATCCTGACCTTTTGGGTGCCACCGGAGTCTGTTGGCACGTGGACCTCTTCACCTCGGTTTGTATTGACGATCTGGAACGCGGCGGGCGAATTATTCAGCCGCACCGACTTGATCTGGGTATTGACCGGGAAGGTATATCCGATGGTTAAGCTCCAGCCAGCCGGAGCCGAAACCGTGGTGACATAGTTTATTCCTGCACGCTTCACCGAGACGGCGATCTGATCGGAGCCGACGTGCAGATTGTTAATCGAGAGCTCTTTCCAGGAACCGGGCAGATCTGGCACGACCGCCAAAGTTTTTGCGGGAGCATCCGGCTTGATCCCAAGGTATAGCTCCTCTAGCGGCCAGTGAATGCCATAGGAAGACCAGGCTTGCATGACCATAGCCCCGCCGAATGGGTTGCCTCCGCTGAAGTAATTGTAATCTGGACTGGGGAATAACTCCGGTAATGCGCCGGGCTGTTCGACGTCCAGTTCATCGGCGACGAATTGAATATATCTAAGCGATTGGTCCATTCGCCCGTAATTGGCCTCGGCGATGGCCATTACACCAGTATTCACCGCGGAGGCTTGACGACTGCCTTGAATGGCCGGGAGGCTTTGGCCTTGTTGATAGAAACCCGTCGTTCCGGTAAAGGTAGAAGACTCGAGTTGTGGGAAGACCATCGCCGCGTCCGCCGGCAAAGCGAAACTCGTCTCCATCGGTGTAGCATTTATCCAGTAGAGCTGCTGCAACTGGCTGTACCCAGGTCCGGAGCCAAGTGTTGCATTAGGATCTGTCGGCACCGCTTGACTAAGGCCCAGCGAATCGGCAAAGAGACCCTGGCTCGAGATCCACCAGTCTGGCCTGAACTTGCTAAGCAGCGTGGCGGCCTGCGTTGCGGCCATTTTACTCGTGGCGGTATCTCCTTTGCTAACTGCCATTTCAGCCAGATCATTGAGCGCGCGAATTGTGTACACGGCCACATCGAGTTTCACCGCTCCCATGCCATTCGCTTCGACCATGCCGGCACCTTCAGGCCAACCGTCCGGATTTAAATTGGCGGTAACCAATTTATTGGTGATATAGCTCAGCCCGGCTTTGATAAAATCGTAGTTGTCGTCCCGAACAGAGTTATCGCCCGACCAGCGCCAGAGGGTGGCAGCCGCCGTGGCGAACTCCGCTGTTTCGTTTACATCACCGTCTTGCGCGTTGGTGCCAAAGTAGATGGAGCCGTCGGTGACGATCTCATGCAGTACTTTGCCGGTGGCGCCATTCACAAGCTGTGAAACCTGCCGAATAGTAGCTAAATGATTCTTTGCTTCTTGCCATTGCCCAATCGCGGATAATGAAAAGGTGCTATAGGCGCCATCGGTACCGAAAAACCAGGGATAATCCGGGTATCCAGCGCCGAAGCCGGAAAGAACGGGAAATGTCGGCGTGAGAGGGGACGGGTACACTGTTCCTTCCTTGGTATCACGAACCATCATATCGCGAACCGTTCTTTGCATATCAGCCAGGTTCAGTTTGCCCCAATCAAAAGCAGCCTGTATGTCGGCGTCCGGGACCTTGATTTGTGCCTGGGAGAGCAAGTTCTGGCGGCCGGAGATTTTTTCGCGGAGCAGTTCATCCGGAAATACCAGCCCTATCGCGAGCGCTACTGAAGCCTCCGGCTTATCCACATTCGAGCCCGCAATGGCAAACCAGACAGTCGTGCTGGATTTTCCTTTGAGATTGATTTGAAAACTCAGAGCGCCGGTAGCTCCGTTGTGCTTAGATGTATTCAGGGGATAGCTAGGGCCAAGTGGTTGAAAACCTGTCTGGTGATCCTGCGGGTCCAGGGCCGCACCGACGAGCGCATACCATGCCGCGCGGCTAAGCGTAGGTTGTGCAGGTTGAAGGAACTGCAGCGCTCCCAGTGTCGAATCAAAAGAGACTTGATCCTGTAGATGGAGTGATTCGGAGGTGGGCGTGGTACCACTCCATGGAAAAGCCGGAATTAATTCGCTTTCAGCTTGGATGGCCAGGGTGAAGCTGGCGTCACTTGGACTCGAGTTGCTCAACTGCATTCCGACCAGCACCACCGGCCATCCGTCCGGGGCAAATTGGGTCTCGCTGATCTCGAGCCCGTTGGTTGGTGGTAACTCCAACCGCACATAGCCTTCGCCACTGACGAACTTTGTAGCTGCAGGCAACAGGTTACCATTCAAGAAAAACTGGAACTGATTGAGAAGTTTGATCGGGTGTGCCCATACGCCACCCATTTGCCCGGTAATGTGCCAGCCTATTCCGTTCGGATTGAGGCTGACCGCCGGAACCTGGCTGCCGTCCTGGACGCCGACGACGTAGGCGCGATCACCCGCGGCCACGTAACGCTTCATATTCAGGTTTTGATCATTTTCCCTTTCGAGGGGCTGATTCTTCAATGGGATCTGTGCGGCTCGGATGCCCGGCGCGGACAGAAGATAACCAGCTATCAGCACGGTCCACATGCTTAATCGGGGTTTCACTTTATTTTCCTTTGTTGTTGGGTTTCATCTGGGCTTCCGCCCAAGGTGAGGAGGGGGGAGAAAGAAATCTTCTTAGCCCGCATTTTCCTGACGAGCTCGAATGTCTGATCTGGTGTTCGCAGGTAGAACGAACTCCGTCCTTATTGCTAAACCAAGATATCAGCCTCATCGTCCATGATGCGCTCTTCCTATTTAGGACCGCGTTGTTCTTGACGGACGTGCTACCGAGCCTCGCTCGATCAACTCGATCGAAAGCAGCCGCAACTCCGAAGTGTACGGTACATCTCCGGCGACGATCGAAGCTGCCACTTGCCCCTTGGTTCTTGACGGTTGCCGAATCGTGGTCAGCGCAGGAACACAGCTTGTGGCTTGGGGTATGTCGTCAAATCCGACGATGGAAAGATCTCGCGGCACCTGTAACCCGAGTTGAGCGGCAGCGTGCAGCGCCCCGATCGCCATCCGGTCACTCATGGAAAATATCGCGGTTGGTCGGCCGCGTTTTTGTCTCAGGAAACTCTTGGTCCAAAAAGACGCTTCGGCGTCGTCATTAGTCCGAATCTCGTAGATTGAGACCGCTGCCGGATCAACCCCAACCTTCCTTAAGACATCGGCGTACCCAAAAAGGCGTTGTCGCGTCACGGGGGCGTGACATTTTTTGACTCGCTCATCGGTTACCAGGCCGGAGTATCCGTCGGGCATCATCTCCAAAGATAGAATGGCTATCCGGCGATGGCCGAGTTGTAAGACATGATGAGCGATCGTGCTGGCGGCGGCTCGATCGTCGATTCCAACGGCTGCGACCGCGGAGAGTTTGCTCATATCCACGGTCACGGTGGGCAGCTGTCTGCCCAGGATGCGTTTGACAATCGAACTATGGTCGGGGATGGCGTAGAGGATGAAGCCATCGACGGCCACTTTGTCGACGGCGGTCAGCTGGGAATCATCCGGCACCGGAGGTAAGACGGTTAACCCGTACTGGTGTTTTTCGCAGACCTCGGAGATTCCGGCCATAAATGCGGACGCGTTGGAATCTTCAAAGAGGTGCGGAATAGGATCGGGATTAAAGAGGGCGATGGCACCAGCCAGCCCGGTTCTGAGCATTCTACCGGAGGGGCGAGGGCCGTGGTAACCAAGGTTTGCGGCGGTAGAGAGAATGCGTTGCCGGAGACTGGCTGACAGTTCCTCGGGGCGGTTAAAGGCGTTTGATATGGTCATGGCCGAGACGCCGAGGTGCTTGGCCAAGGATTTCAGGTTTACCCCGTCTCGCAGAGGCGCACTAGATTTAGCTGGGGTGGCCCGGCGCACAAGGCAAATCCGTCTTGGTGACTATAACGTTAAAGATACCAAATCTTTCCTATTAGCTGTAACGTTAAAGTCAAGGACTTTCTCCCTTTGGATAGAAAGGGCTTGAACGCTGTCCTCAGATCTTGTCCGGTCTGGAGGGAACCGCTTTGCTTCGGTAGGGATGAGCTCCCGCTCGTCCGGGGTGCCGTTGAGGATAGGGAGTTGAAGGTTGAGCCGAATCAAAAACACAAACATGGACGAGCAGGAGCTCGTCCCTACC
>DASUWQ010000394.1:0-5867 GCA_036378375.1 Chthoniobacterales bacterium | reverse complement strand
AATCTATGTGGTTCGCGAAGCCGCTTGTCCTGTGCCAGGCTTGGTGAAGCTAGGACAAAAAGCGCGCCGAGCCGTGGTCTAGCGCTGGGCCACGGCTCGGCGCGGTCTTAGGCCTAACACATTCATCGAACGACCATTGTCAGTCGCTTCGGTGGAACCGTCCGGTTGTTCGGGAGCCTCGCCCCACCAAAGGTGGAAGTCCCCTTACCGCGACAAGTCCGTCTGATTCAAAATCGTAAAACCACCGCCTCCGAGGACGGATCGTGCACATTCGGTGTCGTCCAAATGCAGAGCGAGTGCAGAACGACCATGGGGACGGAGCAAGAGCGGGTAGCAAACCTGAATGTTGACCTCGGCCATCAATAGGCAAGAGAGCAGCTTCTTTAGATCTACAGCGACCTCTCGCATCTCAACCACCAAGATCTCAGAAATGCTGTAAGCAACCTCATGCAGGTCGAAAATCTGTTCCACCGCCTCCGGATCACTCACGATGATGCGGACCAGCGCGGAATCGGTCGAGTCCTGTGAATTCAGGCCGATAACGTGAACCTGGCTCTCATTCAGCAAGCGAATAATCTCGAGAAGGGCTCCTACCTTATTCAACAGAAAAACAGAGAACTGTTTAACGGTTGGTCCAGACGTGGTTTCTCTAACCTGAGCTCCGGCCGTGGCCATCGAAAACGCAAAAACTTTATTTGTAAGAGTAGATCAAACAAAAGGTGGTCGCTGCTTGAGCGGAGCTCGAGACTTCGACGTAGTACAACCCGCTGGCGTCTGGGCTAAAACCCGCCGCAGCCTTGTTATCCTTTTGGTACGTTTGAACTTCGACCGGATTTCCATGATCGTCAAACACCGAGACGGTCAGACCCGGAGAGCCTTCAGCGGCTGCCACCGAAAACCAGTAAGCGTTGCCGCTGTAGAGATTGACTTCGAGCGTCTGGGCGTGGCCTTGCGAAGCTTTCGCGTACCACGTTCCATCCCTGAGCTTGAATCCGTCATTTTGAAAAGCGCCGGCAAGATCCAGGACCTCGCTATGCGCTTTAGTTTGGTCGTCAGTATCTGCACCGAACAGCACTGTCGTCCCGAGAACAAGAGCAAGAGAGAGTAAGAGACGTTTCATTCGCCGGCCGAGATTTCTTTGGTCAATTTAGCAGAAGCTTGATTTAGGGTCTTCACTTCATCCGCTGTGGGAACGTGATCCGCCGGGAATGAGACCAGAGTCGCAATGTTCTTGAGGTCGGCATTCATCTTAACGACGAGCTTGTCCTGGCGGATCCTGTTTGGGAGTTGATCCAGCTTACCTCGCAGATAGCCAACCAAAGCAGGTTGTCGCAGGAGCTTCGCCGTTTCGGGATTGTAGCTCTCCACTAAGAGCCCGGTTACCACCTGCGTCCCGCGGATCCAGCCGCCGATACTTACCAGCGTAATTAAGTCGGTATCCCGGTTCTCTTCGAGCGCTTTTTTTACTTCGTTTTGGGTGGCTTCCAGCTCTTCATTTAGCTGATCCCACGATCCGTCCTCCGCAAATTGAGTTATGCTTTTGCCTCGGGCCAGGACGCTATCGGAAACACTGAGTTTTTTCGCCAGCGCGAGTACATCGCGTCCAATATTTTTGACCTGTTGACCGTCCTGCGCCTCTACCGCGATGTATCCATCCGCGATCAAGGTACCGAGGTTCAGCGCCATTTGCGCTCGATTGACCCCCCCGATCGGTGTTGGCGGCCGAAATTGGGATACCCAGTTCGGTTTGCCGGTTTTATCAATCGCTTTGAAGAATTCTCCCGGTGTCGGGACGGTAAGCGAATCGATCGTGACAGCTGCTTTCAGTTCTGCCTCAGACAGCGGCGAAGCTGCTGGGGTCGGAGAACTTCCCCCACCAGTTTGCTGCGCCCCCAAGGGTTCGACTGCCAAAATGGCGATGATGCTGGGCAAAAGCCACTTCCAGGGAGGGGCCATATGCACCGCAGTTTATCAACAGAGTGGGACCTGTCCAGCCCTACGAAGCGTTTCTCGCTTGCTGCCTTGGGGTTCTGATGGCTTTTCCGCCTCGCGCGAGGCTCGGCGGAATGAGGAGATAGGAGGGGCAGGGCAAACGCTGGTCCTGAGGATCGTTGTAGTGGACCTAGTAGACAGAGTGGACGGCGTAGACTTAGTGGACCGACGGACTCTGTCCACTGCGTCCACTCAAGTCCACTCAAGTCCACTGGCGCCCTGCTCATCTGCAGCGTCTCCTACCTCCTGCCTCTCCTAGCTCTTAGATTCTAGCTCCTAGCTCCTCAGTCCCGCCGAGCCTAAGGCGAAGTGCAACCGGCCGCCTTCTTCAAATTTTACTTTACGCAGCTCATGTCTCCCCTGATTCTTTCGCCGTGAAACTCGAGGTTGTCGTGATGCCAAAGCGGAATGTGCTGGATCCGCAGGGTGTAGCCGTCCGCAACGCCGTCCGCGAACTCGGTTTGAGCAATGTCGGCACAGTTCGCGTTGGAAAGATTATTGAGATAGAATTCACCGGTGAACCGGACGAGGCAAAACTCGACGAGATCTGCCGGGACCTTCTTTGTAACGAAGTGATTGAAGACTACCGTATTTTAGGAGCTGTGTTGAAATAGATCGCGATGAAAATTGCCGTTGTTCGTTTTCCCGGCTCAAATTGCGATCAAGACTGTTTGCGTGCGTTAACCGACGGCCTTGGGGTAAAGGCAGAGTACGTCTGGCACAAGGAGACGTCGATCGCCGGTTTTGATGCTGTCATTCTTCCCGGAGGCTTTTCGTACGGGGATTACCTCCGCTGCGGCGCCATCGCGGGGTTTTCACCCGTAATGCAGTCTGTAATTGGAGCTGCCCACGCGGGCATGCCGGTTTTTGGTATCTGTAATGGCTTTCAGATCTTGTGCGAGACCGGGCTATTGCGCGGCGCCTTAATCCGGAATCGCTCTCTTCTGTTTTTGTGCCAACCAGTTTATTTGAAGCTAGAAAACAACCACACCGCGTTTACTCGGTTGTCCGAGCAGGGTGCCATATTGCGAATGCCGATTGCCCATGGTGAAGGCGCCTACTACGCGGACGACCAAACCTTAAAAGAGCTCGAAGAGGGAGGGCAAGTGGTGTTCCGCTACGTGAATGAGACCGGTCAGCCCACGCCCGAAGCGAACCCGAATGGGAGCCGGAACAACATCGCCGGTATTTGCAACCCAGCCGGGAACGTTCTCGGGCTTATGCCTCATCCGGATCGGTCTTGGGAAGGCCGCCTTGGTAGTGAGGATGGTCTGCAACTATTTAAATCCTTGGTGGATACTCTGCTATCGGTCGCGGCATGACTCCTACCCTTACGCCCGAGCTGGTGCGCCAACATGGTTTGTCGGAAGAGGAGTTCGAACGCATCAAAGCGATCCTAGGGCGCGAACCAAATTTTACCGAGCTAGGCGTGTTCTCCGTCATGTGGAGCGAACATTGTTCCTACAAGAATACGCGCCGAGAGCTCAGAAAATTTCCGACTACGGGCCCTCGTGTCCTGGTAAAAGCGGGTGAAGAGAATGCCGGCGTCATCGATATCGGTGACGGCTGGGCTGTGGCCTTCAAAATGGAGAGCCACAATCATCCCAGCGCGGTTGAGCCCTTCCAGGGAGCGGCAACCGGGGTAGGGGGGATAATTCGAGACATTTTCACTATGGGAGCCCGGCCGGTCTTCTTGATGAACTCCCTCCGGTTTGGGCCGATCCATGGCGATAACGACGCCGCTCGGAAAAACCGCAAATTGGTCCGCGGCGTAGTCGCTGGTATTGCCCACTATGGGAATTGCATTGGAGTGCCCACCATCGGGGGAGAGATCGCCTTCGATGAGTCGTATAACGGCAACCCGCTGGTAAACGTTCTTTGCTTAGGCGTCTTAAAGAAGGCGGAGATCGCCCGAGGAGCTGCCTCGGGCGTCGGCAACGCGGTATTTTACGTAGGATCCGAGACTGGGCGGGACGGTTTGGCTGGAGCGGCGTTTGCTTCTCGCGATTTGACCGAAGAATCGAAAGCGGATCGGCCGGCGGTTCAGGTAGGCGATCCGTTCCGAGGGAAGCTGCTATTGGAGGCTTGTCTTGAGCTTCTGACCAGCGGCGCGGTCGCCGGTATCCAGGATATGGGAGCAGCCGGCCTCACCTGTTCCACCTGCGAGACCGCTAGCCGAGGGGGCACCGGAGTCCAAATCGATTTGGCCCTGGTGCCGAAACGCGAGATTGGCATGTCTCCGTACGAAATCCTGCTTAGCGAGTCTCAGGAACGTATGCTCATCATTGTTCGGAGCGGTGAGGAAGAGCGGGTCAAAGAAGTCTTCGAAAAATGGGATCTTCCTTACTCCAAGGTCGGTATAGTGACGGATGACGGCTTCATGCGGGTTCTGAACGACGGTGCAGTCGAAGTTGAAATCCCCGCCAAACAGCTAGCGGACGACGCACCCGTATACGAACGCGAGGTGGCGATTCCTGCGCGGTCTCAAGCGATCGCTGTTTCGGACCTGGAGTTTCACGACCCGAAGGACAGTCTGTTGCAGCTGTTGGCCCACCCGACGGTCGCCTCTAAGAATTGGGTTTTCAGGCAGTACGATCACACGGTGCGGGCGGGAACCGTCGTTCCACCAGGCTCTGATGCCGCGGTTTTCTATGTGCGCGAAGCAGATAAATTCTTGGCCGCGACCACCGATTGTAATCATTTGTACTGCCGGTTGGACCCGCGGGAAGGCGCAAAAATCGCCGTGGCAGAGGCTGCCCGAAACCTGACCTGTTCTGGTGCGATTCCGTTAGCGGTCACGGACAACCTCAATTTTGGCAACCCGTACCGCCCCGAGAATTTTTGGCAGCTGCGAGAAGCAGTAGAAGGACTTTCAGAGGCCTGCCGCCGTTTTGAAACGCCGGTGACGGGAGGGAATGTCAGTTTGTATAATGAAAGTCCTGAAGGAACGATCGATCCTACCCCTACGGTTGGGATGATCGGTTTAATTGAAGATGAGCGCTGGATCACTCGTCAGTACTTCCGTAACGAGGGAGACGTGATTTTTCTGATTGGCGCTATTGGGGACGAGATCGGCGGTTCGCTGTATCTCAAGACCGTTTTCGGAAAGAAGGCTGGCCTGCCTCCTCGGCTGAACTTTGATCGGGAGCTGGCCGTTCAGAAATTTCTACGAGCGCTGATTCGGAAAGATGTCGTCAAGAGCGCCCACGACTGCTCGGAAGGAGGCTTGGCCGTAGCGCTGGCTGAGTGTTGTATGAGCGGTGCGGAAAGAATCGGCGCCCGGATCCGTCTACCTCAGATGGGCGGGAGCTCATCCGTAGCGAATCAGCGTTTGGACGTTAGTCTGTTCAACGAATCGCAATCCCGAATTGTTGTTAGCGTTCCGAGCGAGGCAATTGACCTCGTTCAACAACAGGCCGCTCAGGCGGGAATTGAGCTGACCAAGCTTGGTTCGGTGGGCGGAAGTGAATTGGCGATCGAGGGGCCCGAGGGCACGCTATCTTGGCCTTTGGATCAACTCCATGAGGCGTGGTATTCTTCTATTGCTCTGGCTTTGTCTCAGCAAGATTTGTGAAAACTCACCATATACCCACCCACGAATGCGGTGTCTTCGCGGTGTACGGGCATCCCGACGCCGCGATGCTGACGTACTATGGGCTGTTTGCCTTACAGCACCGGGGACAAGAAAGTGCCGGTATAGTCGCAGCCGATGGGCCGTCTCAGCCATTTCATATTCATCGGGGAATGGGCTTGGTGTCCCAGGTCTTTGGCGAAAAGGAACTACAGACCTTAGGAGGTTCTCGAGCGATTGGCCATGTTCGATACTCCACCAGTGGTTCGAGCACCCTCAAAAACGCCCAACCCTTTGTTGTGGA
>DASUWQ010000393.1:0-4352 GCA_036378375.1 Chthoniobacterales bacterium | reverse complement strand
CGGATTGCGTTATGAAGATATCGGGTGTGTGATCCCGCATCAGGCCAATCTCCGGATTATTGAAGCGATCGCCGAGCGGATGGGTTTACCTATGGAGAAATTCTATGTAAACCTCGACCGCTTCGGGAACACTTCTGCCGCCGCGGTCGCTATGGCGCTCGATGAAGCTCATCGCAGCGGCCGGATCCAAATCGGCGACTATATTCTCTTGGTCGTTTTCGGCGGCGGACTGACTTGGGCTAGTTCCGTCATCCAGTGGTGAGCGGCGTTCGCCGTTCGCCGTTCGCAGTTACCGATTGCGAGGCGACGGCAGCCGGCGGCTTGACGACTAGCGTCTCACCGTTCGGCTTTGAAAGGATAGCCGGTGCGCCAAAGGTGCAAGCTCAATGAAGCCTAGGGCAACGCCCTAGGAATGCATACTCCTGAAACGTCATTTTTCGATGATGTTCTTCCTGCTTTTCGATATAGGCCGCTACGGAGCCTGCGTTCGATTCGCTTAATGAAAATCCGCCATATCCGCGCTGCCAAGATCAAATGGATCAAAACGTTTGCAATCGACTGCGGCACGTATATATAACATCATAACGATACGTTATTGTCACGCGCTTTCAGCGCTTTGCCGTATTTGGATTGCTTTCCTAGGGCGTTGCCCTAGGCTCCATTGATTTTGCGCCTTCGGCGCGCCAACCGTGAACCGTGAACCGTTTAATCGATACCCACTGCCACTTGGATTTTCCTGAATTCGCGGACGATCTCGACGCCGTGATCAAGCGGGCAGTCGCTGCGGGAGTCGATAGAATGATAACGATCGGGACTTCATTGGACTCCAGCCGAGCGGGGATCGCGTTAGCAAATCGTTACCCTAACGTTTACGCGACAGTTGGTTTGCATCCGACATCGATCGGCGAAAATACACCTGAGTTTATCGAGGAACTGAAACAACTGGCTCAACATCCGAAGGTGGTTGGGATTGGCGAGTGCGGACTGGACTTCTATAGACTGCCTGACGACGATAAGCCTGATATCGTGGAAACCGCTTTCGGATCTATCACCCTGAGCGGGATCGAAAGTGAGCTGAGAATGGATTCCCTCAAGGCGGCCCAAGCTGCTGCGTTCGAGCAACAACTTGAACTCGCTGCCCAATTAGAAAAGCCGGTAGTGATTCATCAACGCGATTCCTGGAACGAGACGTTGGACATTCTCAGACAATATTCGGTGAAAGCCGTACTGCATTGTTTTACGGGTGGCGTCGCGGAGTTGAGTGAGGTGCTGGCGATGGGGCATCATGTTTCATTCACCGGTATCGCGACATTTAAGAATGCTGCGGATGTCCGAGCCGCGGCAAGAATGGCGCCCGCTGATCGACTAATGGTAGAAACCGATGCGCCTTATCTGGCGCCGGTTCCTAATCGCGGAAAACGTTGTGAACCTGCGTACGTTGGCCTCACCGCAGAAGCGATCGCGAAAGAACGTGGTGCCAGTTTTGAAAATTTCGCTCAAACGACGACCGCGAATGCGGAGCGGTTTTTTGGGCTCAGATAGGCGACTACAAAAATCTCACTCCTGACGGAGCGAGCAATCGCCTCGTGGATAAAAAAAAACTACACCCCACCTCCCGAATGGCGAGCAGGTGGGGGAAACTAGTTCGGCACGAGCGCCAAATTTCGCGCCGTAGGCCTTGCGAAGGCGGACTACCTTATCGGCGGCGAAAATCGCGGTCTTTACCTCTGCGGTTATCGCGACCACCTCCACCACCGCCACGCCCAGCTTCGCTCGGGAAGAACCGATCTTGCCGAGGTTCCGGCGGTCGAGCTTCGTTTACGGTAAGAGCACGATTATCTAAAGAATAACCGTTGAACTTATTAATGGCTTCGCTGGCTGCTTCGCCTGATTCCATGGTCACGAATCCAAACCCACGTGATTTCCCCGTGAATTTGTCCTGAATGATTTTGACGTCGACGACGTTTCCAACCTGTCCGAACAGGTCTTGTAGATCTAGCTCGGTCGTAGCGAAGGATAGATTTCCTACGTAGAGTTTTGCTGACATAATAACAGTTTTTCGGGGACACCTCCTCGAGCAAGCCGGTCCAAACCGGATCCGATCGCCAACCAATCTAAGCAGCTGACAATTACCTCGAACGAAAAGAAGTCCCTATCGGCTACGGCAAGAAGGCCACGGTTTCAAGTGGAAAAGGAGTTCGAGAAGCACGCATCGGAGCCAAAAATCTCATGCCAAGCCGCCAAGATGCTAGGATCAGGACAAATAATCGGGATTAGCCGCAGACAGCACAAAGACCGCAAAAGAAGACAAACGAACCGCAGATGGACGCAGATTTACGCGGATTAGATCGGAACACATCATACCAGCGAATCGCGCTCGTCAGCGCGTTGTGCCACTTCGCAAAGGAGAGGTATCTTGCTCTATCGCGCCGTCTAGCGCTCTAAAAATCCGCGTCAATCTGCGTTCATCTGCGGTTGGCCTTTTCCTTGCGATCCTTTGCGACTATTCCGTCTTCCAATGAAAGTTAACCGGAATTTCTACATCCGGATGCAGGCTTTGGTGAACCGGGCAGGTCAAAGCTGCTTTTTCGAGGGCGCTCTTTTTGGGATGAGTCGCCGGGAGCGGAACTGTGATATCGACGGTTAATCTCTTGATTCTTCGTACCGGTTCCTGAAGCATCTCTTTTCCAACACTGACCTTCGTTCCGGTCAGATCAATCTCATGGCGTTTGGCAAAGATTCCCATGATTGTGACCATGCAAGTTCCCAAGGCGGTGGCCACAAGATCAGTTGGAGAAAAAGCGGAACCTTTCCCGCCGTTATCGACGGGAGCATCCGTCAAAATTCTGTCGCCGGACGGGACATGAAGCGCCTCAGTCTGCAGCTGCCCGTTATACTCGATCTCGATTTTGACCATGAAAGGTTTATCGCTGCACCCAGGAACGCCGTCAAACGTCTCCACCTCCTACTCGTCGTCGTCGTCCTCGATTGGTTGCGCTGTCTTTGATCCAAGTGCCGTTGAACATCGTACGGGAGATCAGCGAGAGGACGTGTAGGCGCTGGTTTCAACCCAGATCCCCAAGATAAAAATCCGCAGACTCACTCAGGGACGCAAAGACGAAGACAAATTTTACAGCGAGGCCGCAAAGGCCACAAAGATCTCAAACAGAAGGCTTCCTCTTTACGGCCTTTGCGGCCTTGCTGTGAAAAATTATTACGGTTCTTCCCTGTGAAATCCTCGCGTCAAGAACTCAAATTGCCTTGCTGTATTACAGATTCAGCCGGTTAGAATCGGAGGCCCGGGTTACGAACGATGCACAGGAAAATTGGCTCACAGAATGTGATCTAACCCTCTGTTAATCTGCGTAATCTGCAAAATCTGCGGATCTAAAATCGGTTTTTGGTTTCAAAGGGATCCATTCAGCCGGCCGCACTTCAATCGAGGACGACGACGAGGCCGAGGACGATTTCTCTAGCGCCGCTCCCGCAACGCTCCACAAATCCGCCTGATGAAACCCGGACCTCGATAGATGAATCCGGTGTACAGCTGAATGAGATCAGCCCCGGCATCGAAACGGGCCAAAGCGTCGGTTACATTCATGATTCCGCCCACGGAAATTACAGGGAGTCGGGATCGAGTTTTAATGTATTTAAGGATTTCGTAGGAACGATCTCGCAGCGGAGTACCGCTCAATCCTCCTTGAGTTCGCCTTGAAGTCGGTACTTTCGAGTGATCGATGGTCGTGTTGGTGGCGATAATACCGGAAATGCCATTGGATTCAGCGGTAGCCAGAATATCGTCGACTTCTTTCCAAGTCAGATCTGGCGCTATCTTGAGCAATAGAGGCTTTTGCGCGAGTTCCTGGCGAAGCGTGGCACAAAGGGGACCTAAAGCAGCTGGGTCTTGTAGTGACCGCAATCCCGGGGTGTTAGGCGAACTCACATTCAGAACAAAATAGTCGCCGTGCTCTCGCAAAACGCGCAACGACTTGAGGTAATCTTCAACCGCGTTTTCAAGCGGAACGATTCTCGATTTACCGATATTGATTCCAACCGGAACCGCCGGCCGTTGCGTGCTTTGCCGCAGCATTTGTAACCGTTCCGCCATCGCGGCGGCTCCTCGGTTATTGAAACCTAACCGATTAATAATCGCCTCGGATTCTGGTACGCGAAACATGCGAGGTTTAGGATTACCCGGCTGCGCCACAGCCGTCACGGTGCCAATCTCAACCGACCCAAACCCCAGCGCCGCCAGCGCCGGTATGGCAATCCCGTTCTTATCAAATCCCGCCGCTAGTCCGACTGGATTAGGGAAACTCAACCCAAAAACCTCCCGTCGAAGCGGCGACTCC
>DASUWQ010000392.1:0-3476 GCA_036378375.1 Chthoniobacterales bacterium | reverse complement strand
ATTAGTCCGAGACTATGACGTTATCGTTGACGGTACGGATAACTTTCCGACGCGTTACTTGTCGAACGACGTCTGTGTGCTGACCAAAAAACCGAACGTCTACGGCTCCATCTTCAGGTTCGATGGTCAGGCGACCGTGTTCGCGCCGCACCTGGGTGGTCCCTGTTACCGCTGTATGTTCCCCGAGCCGCCTCCTCCCGGCATGGTACCGAGCTGCGCTGAAGGCGGCGTTCTCGGTGTGTTACCCGGCATCATCGGAGTTCTCCAAGCTATCGAAGCCGTGAAGTTGATTCTCGGCGTCGGAGATCCATTGATCGGAAGGTTGATCAATTTCGATGCGCTGAAGATGCGGTTTCGTGAGTTCAAAGTTCGGCCTGATCCGAATTGTCCGATTTGCGGCAAGAATCCTACGATCCATAAACTGATCGATTACGAGCAGTTTTGCGGGTTGCCGCAAGCGGACGCCGAGGCGAAGCAAGAGATGGCCGTCCCAGGCATTTCTGTGGTCGATCTTAAGGCGAAACTGGACCGTCAGGATCCATTCGTCTTGGTCGATGTCCGCGAGCCCTACGAATATGAAATTTGCCATATCGAAGGGGCTCGGCTGATTCCTCTAGGTGAGTTGCCTAGCCGGTTGAGCGAGTTGGATAGCGCCGATGAGATCGTGCTGCAATGCAAAGGTGGAACCAGAAGCGCGCGCGCACTTCACGTCCTTTCGGATGCAGGCTTCCGCAAACTCTACAATCTCGAAGGCGGCATTACAGAGTGGGCTGAAAGAGTTGATCCTTCGATGCCGAAGTATTAAGAGGGCGTAGCCGATTTTTATCGTGCTCCTGCTCGTCCTCGTGCTCGAAAGCGCTTTTTCTTCCACCATTTGAAATAGTCTCGACGTTCTAGCGCGCAGATTAAAAAGCTAAGCGTAGGTAACGCACTACCTTTCGAGGACGAGCACGAGCACGAGGACGATAAGCCGCTCTATGAACACCCAGCTTCTAGCCTTGCTCCGATGTCCGGAGACAAAAGGGGTTTTGCGTACTGCGACGCCGGCCGAATTAGAACAGATCAACGTCGCGATTCGTAATTCCGCTGTCCGTAATCGGAACGGAGAATTGATTAGCGAGCTTTTGGAAGACTGTGTTATTTGCGATTCAGCCGGATTGTATTATCCCGTTCGCGACGGCCTGCCTCTGATGTTAACCGGCGAAGCTTTTGATACCCCCCGTTGATATGTCCCGTTTAGACATTTCCATGCCCACGCCTAAGGAAGAAAGATGGTCTCCCAAACGTGTTGTTCTCGATGCCCTCGATCAGAATCGAGCCATCGATCAGGAAGAATATAAGGAAAAGCTGAAGGACTATCAGCTGTCCTTGCTCAACCTGCAGCGTGCTCTAACCGAGACTAAACACTCCGTAATCATCGTGATTGAAGGGCCGGACGCAGCCGGTAAAGGCGGCGCGATCCGGCGGTTGGTGGAGAGATTAGATCCTCGTCATTATCGGGTTTACTCGATTGTTAAGCCGACCCAAGAAGAATACGGGCACCACTATCTTTGGCGGTTTTGGAACAAGCTTCCCGCCTATGGCCAAATGGTGATCTTCGACCGTTCTTGGTACGGCCGGGTTCTGGTCGAAAGGGTCGAAGGATTCGCGACCGGACCTGAATGGAAGCGAGCGTATCGAGAAATCAACGAGTTTGAGAGGACGTTAGTCGATGATGGAGCGGTGATTGTTAAACTCTATCTTCACATTACCAAAGACGAACAGCTAAACCGTTTTAAGAGCCGGGAAGCGGATCCGCTCAAACACTGGAAGATTACGGAGGAGGATTGGCGCAATCGCCGGCATTGGGACGATCATAATGACGCCGCTCAGGACATGTTTTTGGAGACTTCAACCAGCATTGCTCCATGGACTGTCGTCGAAGCGAATTACAAATGGTATGCCCGGCTAAAGGTCCTCAAAGCAACGATCAAAGCCATCGAAAGCCTGGACTTCAAGTAACCGCGAATAGAGACAAAGACCAACCGCAGATTAACGCAGATAGACGCAGATAAGGGCGGTTGGGAAGAAGCGAGCGGAAGGAAATACCAAAGATCTCGCAGCTAAAGTGCGCGATTGCCGCTCGCCTTTAGAAATGATGATCCGCGTTCCGCACCGCAGGTGTGTCTCGCGTTACATTTATCTGCGTAAATCTGCGTTTATCTGCGGTTGATTTTGTTCGCTGGCAGCCCCGATCGCCCGTCCTTAAATCTCGGTTCCGCCGGCGCTCCGAACGGAGACATGGACATTATCGGTGGGGACGCCCTCAAACGCGTCCGACCGAAGGCTGAGAAGACGGTCACGGATTTGAAAAAGGTGCGTTAATTCAAGGCCTTCAACTTTTATTTCGCCGCTGGCAAAGATGGCGCTGAGCCGAGGTTGCGGGTTGTCAATGATCTCGACGCTCTGGAGATCGTCCAGGAAAAGGCTGACATAGACCTGAGTCTGGGTCGATTGCTGGCTTCGGACGGTGATGGTTTTTTTGTCCATGGCATCGAGTCATCGCTACGCGCAGCCCAAAGTCGAGAGCCTGCTCAAATCCCCCTAATCGCGACCTTGTGTGGCGAAGCTGCGGTTCACGACAGCCTAGGGCAAAGCCCTAGGAATGCCAGAAACATCGGGTCGCTACCAATGGTCCCACGTACGGGATTTCATATTCCCGATTTCGGGATGATTTCTCGTACAAACTAGATTCTCTCTCGGAGCTGCATCGATATAAGGTATTCATTATCATTTAGTTACGAACTATGTCTCTTGCTTGGCACGGCGCTTGCATAAAGGACCGAGAATAGCTCCATGAACGAATTCAAAACCGGACTCTTGATGTTGTTGGTCTGCGCGGCGTTTTACGTCCTCGGAGATCCGCGAGTCTGGGGAGGGTTGTGCCAGCTTGTTGGCCGTTTAGTGGGGGGAGTCAATTGAAAGCGAACGTCTATGAGTGTTATAGCCAGCCCGCTTTCAAGAATGCACTCCGATTGCCGTCTTACAGTCTTTGGGAACGGCAAAGCCAGATCGGGGCGAATTTTTCCACGGTTGTCTACGAAGGTTTTGAGGCAGTTAACGTCTGCGGGGGGCCATGCCTCGGAGCTTTCAAGGCAGGCGGCCGGGTAACCTGTTTGTTGCCCGGCCGCTACCAACCTGCGCTCAGAAGTCTGGGGATTTCTGAGCGCAGAAATTTTTTGTTGTCTGGACGCTAGAAGCGTCGGGTCTACGGTTTCAATCTCCTAACGACATTGGGTCCAACTTCCAGGACACAGACCTAACTCCAGGCTCACGACCCAGGTGGGTCGTGATCTGTTCCAGCGGAACGGATTGGTAGTCGGCTGCGCTCAGAGTAAGCAAGATTGAGGAGGTCTCCATTCCTGGGTCTTGCTGCAAGCTTTGCACCACGATGAGGTAAGAGGTGACTGGTGATTGGTGGGGCGAGGCGCCGCATG
>DASUWQ010000391.1:0-3638 GCA_036378375.1 Chthoniobacterales bacterium | reverse complement strand
TCCTAGGCCACCCACCGCATGTCGATTGCTAGTCGCCGCGTCACCGTCCCACTAACAAACCGATCTTACGATGTTGTGATCGGCGCCGGGACTATCCACCAGACGGGATCGCTACTGCGGGAGGCCGGCCTCAATCGTCCGGTCGCGGTGGTCACTGATGAACGAGTGGAAGAGCTTTACGGGCAGAAGCTGATCGCTTCTCTTGCCGCAGCCGGTTTTTCGAGCAGCCTCCACGTCGTTTCGGGCGGTGAACCGGCCAAGTCTTTTGCCATGGCTGAAGAGCTCAGTGAAAGCCTAGCCCAAGCAGGTGTTGACCGATCAAGTTTGGTAGTTGCACTCGGCGGCGGAGTGATTGGAGATTTAGCAGGTTTTGTAGCGTCGATCTTCGCGCGTGGCATCCCCTATGTACAAGTCCCCACGACCGTAATGGCCCAAGTCGATAGCTCCGTGGGAGGTAAGACGGCCATTAACCTAGCTGCAGGCAAGAACCTGGTAGGATCTTTTCATCAGCCCGCGTTAGTGATTATCGATACGGAAACATTGACCACTCTCGGCGCTCGAGAGAGGAACGAGGGACTCGCTGAAGTGATAAAATATGGCGTCATTGCCGACCGATCGCTTCTTGACGTAATGGAGAACGTGTCCCGACAAAGCCTACCGGAGATCGTTGAACGATGCGTGCAGATCAAGGCGAGCATCGTCGCCGTAGACGAAAAAGAAGAGTCCGGGAAACGCGCACTGTTGAATTTTGGGCATACCATTGGCCATGCCATCGAATCGGCCGCCGGATATGGGAAGCTGCTCCACGGGGAAGCAATCAGCCTTGGAATGCGCGCCGCCGGATGGTTATCCACTAAGTATGCAGCCCTCCCAATCGAGGATTACCACCGGCTGATTCATCTATTGAGTCAACTCTCTCTGCCGGTGGTTCTGCAGGATGAAATTCCGACCGTCTCGGTCATGGAGAGAGTATTTGCCGATAAGAAATTCCACCGCGGACAAATCCGGTTTGTACTGACCTCTGAGTTCGGTTCGGCCTTTGTTTCCGAAAAAATCACACGCAAGGACCTTGAATCCGCGGTCGAATCATTGCGAGAATCCATAGCGTGACCCGAAACGAAGCTTTGATTGCGCTCAATATGATGGCGCACGTAGGACCGGTACGGGTCCGAAAGCTTCTCGAGGTCTTTGGCGAACCCCAACTTATCTTGCAAGCTAAAGCGGCGGAACTTGAACGCGTGGAAGGGTTGCCTCGGAACACGGTCGACGCGCTGTTGAATTGGGAGAACGAACTGGACTTGCCAGCCGAGTTCGAGAGGATCCGGCAATTTGGCGCAACCGTTATCACGCAAGACGATCCGATTTACTCGCCATTGCTCCGCCAGATTTACGATCCTCCGTTGGTATTGTATGTCTGGGGCAATCTCGAAGAACGGGATCACAATGCGCTGGGTGTAGTCGGGTCTCGGCGGACCACCCATTACGGGTTGGAATGCGCAAAACGACTGTCGTATCAGATCGCATATTCCGGGATCACGGTCGCGAGTGGCCTCGCCCGCGGGATCGATACTGCCGCCCACCAGGGTGCATTAGCCGCCAAAGGCCGGACGATCGCCGTCCTCGGTACCGGTCTGAATCATCTCTACCCCGCAGAAAATCGGGCGTTAGCCGAAAAAATCGCGCACTCCGGAGCGGTCATCAGCGAATTCCCGATGGATACAACGCCCGACCGGCAAACTTTTCCAATGAGAAACCGAATTATCAGCGGTTGGGGGTTCGGACTTTTGGTCGTAGAGGCTGGCGCTAACAGCGGGGCATTAATCAGCGCCTCGCAGGCGACGGATCAAGGCCGGAATCTCTATGCGGTGCCCGGCCCTATCGACCGGCCGACTTCCGTCGGCACGAACCGTTTGATCCAGCAAGGCGCGAAACTGGTAATGAGCGTCGATGATATTCTTGAGGACATGCAAACCCTCTTCCCGGACAAACCCGTCCTCACGGCAAGCAGACCTCCGGATCTGGAGGGAGATCTCCTCAGGATTTACGAAGCAATCGAAATCTCGGAAACCTCGATTGACCGGATTATCGACGCTTCGGGACTGGCTGCTAACATCGTAACATCAGGCCTCTTGCAGCTCGAAATGCGAAGATTAGTCAAGCAATTACCGGGAAAATTCTTCGTAAAATTACTTTAGCAAAGCATTTGCCTGCTCCCTCGATGACCACTACTGTCGCCATCCGGATGTGGGATACCCTGCAAGCACACATTATTTGGCCAGATGGGAAAAGCTCTCGTTATCGCTGAAAAACCAAGCGTCGCGCTAGACCTTACAAGAGCGCTGGGTCGCTTCGAGAAAAAAGGTGATTATTTCGAGAATGACCGATTCGTTATCTCCTCTGCAATCGGCCACCTGGTAGAGCTCTGTCTTCCGGCGGAGCTAGACAAAAAGAAGGGCAAATGGAGCTTTCAGAGCCTGCCCATTATCCCCAGCGAGTTCCAGCTCAAACCGATAGCCAAGACAGAGGCCCGCTACAAGTTGCTCCGGCGTCTTATGGACCGACCCGATGTCACCGAGATCGTCAACGCTTGCGATGCGGGGCGAGAAGGAGAACTGATCTTCCGCTACCTGGTCAAGTTAGCAGGCGTCAAAAAGCCTTTCACCCGTCTTTGGCTGCAATCGATGACGGCGGACGCGATCCGGTCGGCTTTCGCTCACCTGAGAGCAGACCGCGAAATGATTCCACTGGCGGAAGCAGCGGTTTGCCGCTCTGAGAGCGACTGGCTGGTCGGCATTAATGCGACCCGAGCCATGACCGCTTTTAATTCCAAAGTTGGCGGTTTCCAACTCACCCCGGTCGGCCGCGTTCAAACCCCCACCCTCGCGATCTTGGTAGAGCGAGAGGAAAGGATTCGCAGTTTTGAGCCCAAGAATTATTGGGAGGTTTTAGCCGACTTCAACGTTTCGGCCGGTAGTTTCCGCGGTCGTTGGTTTGACGAAGCTTTTCAGAAGGAGGTAGACGAAACTCGACGTCCGGAACGGATTTGGACGGTCGAACAGGCCAACTCGATCCATGACAAAGTGCTGGGCAAATCCGGCACCATCACCGAGGAGAAAAAGCCGACTACCCAGGCGCCTCCGCTTCTCTACGACCTGACTTCTCTGCAGCGCGAGGCTAACGCTCGCTTCAGTTTTTCCGCCCGACGGACTCTCCAGATCGCCCAACAGCTCTATGAGCGTTACAAGGTGATCACCTATCCGAGAACCGATTCCCGTTATCTACCTGAGGACTACCTCGGCACAGCCAATAACATTCTGGGTCGCCTGACAGATCCGACTTTGGCGCCAGCCGCCAGAAAAGCGTTGGCCAACAACTGGGTCCGACCCAGCAAACGCATCTTCAACAACGCGAAAATCACCGACCATAACGCGATCATCCCGACCGGGGAAAACCCGCGAAATCTGGATGAAGCTCAGCAGAAGCTTTTCGATATGATCGCTCGCCGCTTCGTGGCGGTTTTTTATCCGCCGGCCGAGTTTGAAGTGACTACGAGAATCACGCGAGTCGAAGGTGAAGCGTTCAAAACCGAGGGCAGAATCATCAAAGAACCGGGTTGGCTCGAGGTGTATGGCCGTCAC
>DASUWQ010000390.1:0-3580 GCA_036378375.1 Chthoniobacterales bacterium | reverse complement strand
GCTCCGCGCACTGGCGCGCTAACTCCTCAGGGCCGATACGCGCTCTCCTTGGTAAAGTTGGTGCTGCTCAATATAATGTTTAACCGACTCCGGAACCAAATAAGTGATCGATTCCTGGTTCGCAACTCGGTTTCTGATCTCTGTAGAAGAGATTTCGATCCTCCGCTGCACAACCGGATATTCCGGGGATTGGAAATCCTCAGAGCGACTGAGAACGACAAAATAGACCAGCTTCTTCAGCTCCTCGAATCGATGCCATTCGGTCAAACGATCCGCATTGTCTTCTCCGACTAGGAAAAAAAGTTCTGCTCCGGGATCCCGGTTTCGGAACATCTTGACGGTGTCGATGGAGTAAGAAACTCCACCGCGCTCGATCTCGAGTGCGTCCACCGAAAAACGGTCTTCCCCCGCGATCGCCAACCGGAGCATGGCCAAACGGTCGCCAGGCGGAGCAGAGTGATTCTGAATCTTGAATGGCGATTCAGCCGCCGGGACAAAAACGAGCCGATCCAGTTTGAACTCTTCCAAGGCTTGCCGGGCTAAGATCAAATGGCCGTGGTGAACCGGATTAAACGTGCCGCCGTAAATGCCGAGCCTCATATGCCAACACCGTCAAAACCAGAGGAATAGCCGCAAAAGAACGCAAAGAGCACAAAAAATCGGATAATAGAATACTCATTAACCGCTGGGCTCTGAATCGGGACCTTAATCAACCTCATCTTAAGTCATTTCCTGTTTCTTCTTTGCGATCTTTGTGGTCTTTTGCGGCCAATAATCAGTTTTTTATCGTGGTCAACGACCGGCGTTCCCGTATCATTCCTTCCCAAGCCTATGGAACGAAACCATTTGGGTCAACTGCTGCTAGTGGGAGTTCCCACGCCCGAGCTGGATGTAGACACCGCAAAATTGTTTCGGCGGATCCAGCCGGGTGGCTTTGTCTTATTCGGACGGAATGTAAAATCAGCCAAGCAGCTGCGACAGTTGGTCGATGATTTACGAGACCTGAGCCAAGAGGAGCCGATCGTCGCGATCGACCAGGAGGGCGGCCGGGTTTCGCGTCTCAAAATGATCGGGAACGAGCCTCCGAATGCACAGCAGTTACGTGAAAAAGGCGACGAATCTCTGATTCGGGCTCACGGTGAACTCACCGGAGAGCTTTTGCGACTGTTCGGTTTCAATCTCGATCTTTGCCCGGTGCTCGATATCTCGTTCGACGATGAGGCAGACAACTCGCTGCGCGGCCGCTGTTGGGGAACGAGCGTTCAGCAGGTTGTCCGGTTCGCCGGCGTCTTCAACCAAGCACTGCTTTCCACGGGTGTTCTCACTTGTGGCAAGCATTTTCCTGGTTACGCGGCTGCCGGGCTTGATCCTCATCACGATCTGCCGCGGATCGACCGATCTCTGGCTGAGCTTGAGGCCTACGAGTTAGCGATTTTCCGGGCGTTCCGGAACCAGGTCAGCAGCATGATGATCGGGCACGCTTGGTACAGCGCATTCGATGCCGACAAACTGCCGGCTTCACTTTCAGTTAACGTAGTCACCAAGCTTCTCAAAGAGGACCTGAATTTCGAGGGGCTAACGATGACGGATGACCTCGACATGGGCGCCATCATCAACGAATCCGGTTTCGGAGAGACTATTTCACGGGCAATGGCGGCCGGAAACGATATGGCCATGATCTGCCATCGGGTTGCCATGGCCGAAGAAGCCATGACCATTCTCGGCCAACTCGACCGCCCGATGATCGAGCGCGCCTTGGAGGCGGTGTCCGGTTTCAAGCGCGGGCTCGTGCGTCCCACTCCCTTCTCAGAAGCACGTTTTCGCGAGCTCGACCAACGGGTCTGGGATCTAAGGGTTGCAACCCTCGGAGCAGAAAAAGCAGCCCAGCGCAGCCCTGACGACGGCAAACGCTCCCCGGTAGAGGTCTATTAGCGTTTGGCGTTCGGCGTTTGGCGTTCGGCGGTTGTTCAGCGGCCATATAAGTCCTATAGGTCGTATAGGTCCCATCCGTCGCAGCCCCTAATTGCGCGATCTTCTGCTGACTATGTCCGCTAGAGCGCTGCCGCCCAAAACGCCAAAATGCGAACTCTAGTTTGAACTGCTGCCATCAACACCTATTATATGCCAAGGAATGCTGGCTGAAATCGAACAGCTCTTGGTCGTTCAGGATCACGATACAAACATCAAAGCCCTTCAAAACGAGCTCCAAACGCTTCCATTCGAACAAAACCGATTGGAAAAAGCGATTCAGGATCGCACTGGAGCTTTAGAACGCATCCGGCAGCGAGCAAAAGAGATCGAGGTCGAACGGAAAAAGCTTGAATTGGATGCAAGTACTCGGCGCGACCAAATCGCGAAGTATAAGACTCAACAGTTTCAGACGCGCAAAAACGACGAATTTCAGGCGCTCGGCAACGAGATCGCGCGATTAGAGAAAGAAATCAGCCAAACAGAAGATCACGAAATTGATCTCATGGAGCAGGCCGAGAATATCGGCCGCGAAATCCAGCGCGCAGAATCGGATTTCAAAGTCGAGCAAGCTCAGCTTCAACAGCAACTGGTTGCGCTTAAACAAAAGGGTGAACTTCTTACCAAAACGCTTGAAGAAACCAAAGCTGCCCGGCAAAAGGCCGGCGCCGCCGTTGCTGACCAGGAGTTGCTCGGGCGGTACGAACGAATTTTTCAATCAAAAGGCGGAAGTGCGGTGGTGCCAATCGAACACGAAGTTTGTATGGGGTGCCACATGAAGAACACCACCACCAATGTTCATCGGGCAAAACTGGCGCGCGAGATAGTCTACTGCGAGCATTGCGGCCGGATGCTCTATTGATACTCAATGTCTCAACCGCCCCAACGCAGCGGATGTGGCTGCTGCGGTTGCCTCGGCTGCTTAGGTACGGTTGTATTAGTACTGGTGCTCGCGGTAGCCGCCCTGGTCTTTCTTTTGTATCAAACCGCCAGTAGCGATCGTCCGTCCCGAACACCGAGCTTGGCGGCAAATCAAGAGGTCTACGTTTCGGCTAAAAAAAAGTGGGACGACTTCAATCGGGACGGTTCTATCCGGGTCCTGACTCTGTCAGACGCGGAGATTAATGCGCTACTGGCGAAAGCGCCCGAGCTCGGCTTCCTCGCTGGTGGAGCGACGGTGACCTCCCGTGAAAATGGGATTCAATTACAACTGAGTGTGCCGGTCAAAATTATCCCATTCTACACAAAATATATTAACGCCGATGTGTTCCTGCGCCCGATCATCACTGGCGAAAACGTCGACCTCAATATATATGGCGTCGACGCAGAAGGCCGACCGCTGGATGCCGCCTCGCTGCAACGATTCAAATCACAAGCGCAGCCTGCCATCGACGCGATTCTCACCGGCGTCAACCAATGGGAAGGTCCCCGGGCCATCCATGAAATCCGACTGCAAAATGGATCCGTCGCATTGTTGAGGTGACGGGGCGGAGGCGAAACGGCGAGATGGCGAAACGGCGAACGGGCGAATGAGGCGGGGTGGAAATCGCGAGCGGTAGGGCGAAAAACTCGGCACGCTGCTGGTGTTGTTGCTGTTTGCGCTGTTGCGCGC
>DASUWQ010000389.1:0-5948 GCA_036378375.1 Chthoniobacterales bacterium | reverse complement strand
CAAGATTCGCGTGAACGTTGTCCATCCTAACGCTGTGTTCGATACCGGTCTTTGGACCCCCGAAGTCCTCCAACAACGCGCCGCCAGTTACGGTTTGTCGGTTGACGACTATAAACGCAACAACGTGCTCGGGGCCGAGGTCACAAGCCGGATTGTGGCCGGTGTCATCGTCGAACTCTGCGGGCCCACCTTCTCCGCAACCACCGGCGCCCAAATCCCCATCGACGGCGGCAACGACCGAGTGATTTAGGTTCAAAGTTCAAGGTTCAAAGTTCTAGGTTCTAAGTTCTAGTTTTAAGTGCAGCGCCCCGGCCTTCGACGGACGCCTCAGCAGTCCATTTTTCGAGGCGTCGAACGCCAACCTGGAACTTCGAACCTTGAACTTATAACCTTCGGAGTTCCTGCCGAAGCCGTTCTACTTCCTGCATCAGATCCAGAACGATGCGCAGGCTCGGGCCCTCCAATTGCATCTCGGTTCGCAAACTCTGGATCCGGCGCAACCAGTAGATTCCGTCCTCATCGAACAACGGGTCGCCGTCTTCCTTATACCGAGTTGCTCTTATCAGGCCTTCGCGGCAGTAGGTCCGGATTCCATCGGGGTCTACGGCCGTATACTCTGCGGCTGTCGTGACATCGAATAGTTTACCGGTATCCGGATTAATCACGGTCAATCGCACGTACTCCTTCGTCTCGTGGCTGTTTTCACCGCTCATAGATTTCAATAGTCAGTAATGAGTCCCGGCCCCAATCTTTCTTACAGAAGGCAACAAAGGAAACGAAGGGCTTTTCAGCCTAGGGTTGGCTCAACATTCGATCACCCTTCGTTAGCTTCGTTCTGTTCTGCCAATGCATCCTGTCCTTTCTTTGCGCCTTTGCGTCTTTGCGTGAGATTTTTCTTTGTTTCAAGCTCGCGGATCAAACTTAGAAGTCTTAGCGAGTTCTTCCCATAAGCGGCTTTCCTCCGCCGTAGCGGTTTCCGGAACCTCGATCCGGATCACCGCATAAAGGTTTCCCCGCTTCCCGTCCGAGCGAGTGAGGCCAAGGTTGGTAAGTCGAAAAGTCGCTCCGTTGATGGTCCCGGCCGGGATCTTGAGCTTCGCCTGGCCATCCAGCGTGGGGATATTGATACTGGACCCCAACACGGCTTCCCATGGCGCTAATTCCAGGTCGTAATAAAGGTCCGCGTCTTGCCAACGGAAATCGGGATGTTTCTGGAAAGAAATCCGTAAGAACAAATCTCCCCCATTCTCTCCCTGGCCAGCTAACCGGATGCGTTGGCCCTCCCGAATAGCAGCGGGGATTTTTACTTTATAGGTGTCCGTCTTCGCCGGTTGGCCAGATTGATCCCGGCGTTGCAAAGTGATGGTTCGCGTCGAACCATGTAGCGCTTCTGCAAGGCTCACCAGCATGTCCGCTTCAACATCGCGTTTTCGTGGGCGGCGCGGCCCCTCGGCTTCGACATCAAAGTCAGGAGCACCCGCATAAGATCGTCGGGTACCGAAAAATTGTTCGAAAAAGTCGCTGAACCCGGTACCGCCGAAATGAAACTCAGCGCCTCCTTCAGGTCCTTGGTGAAAGGTCCAACCTTCTGGCGCACCTCCCGTTCCTCCCGGAGCTCCTGCAAACTCGCCGCTTTGCCAAGCCGCCCCTAGTCTGTCGTACTTCGTCCGCTTCTCCGGATCGCTTAAGACCTCGTAAGCTTCATTGATTTCCTTAATTTTTTCTTCGCCTTCCTTTTTGTCTTTTGCGACGTCAGGATGGTATTTCCGCGCCAGCTTCCGGTAAGCAGACCGGATCTCATCCGCGGTCGCAGTTTTGCTGACGCCAAGCGTCTCGTAATAGTCCCTGAATTGCGTAGCCATAGATGGAGGAGCTAGGAGCTATAATCTAGGATCTAGGAGGTTCCTCGCCATCGTTCAATTTAGCTCGCAGACACGATTTTCAAGGTGTCGCCTTCCCGAGCTTCAGGTGAGCTGACTCCGCAAGTCGCAACCCGTACCGCTCCCCTCGAGCCCGCTGATCTCGCTTTTGTATTCGGCACTCGCCACGGCGTCACGAATTTCGCCGACGAAATTGCCAACTATTGGCAGAAACATTTCTTTCCGTGGATCTTCATCGCTGGCGGCCCAACAAAAGGCCAAACCGGGCCTGAGAGCGACACGTTAAAAGACTCGCTCGTGCATCGAAGTGTACCATCGGATCGGATTATTTGTGAACGACGCTCAACCAACACGGGCGAGAATGTCCGGACAGGCTAAGGACCAATTCGCAGACCAACGGCAGCGGCCAGCCTTCTTTGATTTGTATCGAAAGTCAGGAATTCGGTGGCGCTGAAGTGGACCGCCACTGCGATATGCAGGATGTCAAATGCCCTGTGTCCGCCGGCTAATGTGTAGATCGAGCTCAGCCGGTTTGCCTCCGTGAGCACACTAGCAAGGTTGCAGACCGGACGCTCAAATCGTCCGCTGGCTACATCTGCCTGGAAAGCCGCCAGGATCGCTTGCGCGGCAGCGACGTCCCGCAGTCGGCGGAACACGCTCAGCCGAATGGCGTTAGGTAGCTCATATTCATGTAAAGGCGTGAGCGCCAGCAGATCAGGCTCCCTGATCTGTCGCAATCTCGCCCGGGCTTTCGGCGTATGAACATCGACTAGATACAACGAGCATAAGAACGACGTGTCACACGTTATCATTCCGCGCCGCCCTCTAATAACTGCCCTTGTTATCATCCAGGAGTTGGTTGACCTGCTTCTGTGTCAGTGGCTTCAACTTCAGCCGATCCAGTGCAAAAGCGGCGCTATTGTCCCAGGCAGTGTCGCCTGTTTCTGGCCGGCGATTTTCCGGAACTAAACGCGCGATGACCACACCACGACGCGTAATTTTAATTTCTTCCCCGGCTTCAAGCCACTTTAGGAGCTGGGTATAACGATTACGCAGTTCGCGAACGCTAGCGAGCTTCATAGTTGCTACACAATTGTAGCACTTCGTCTACTCGACGCAATTGTCACCATGCAATATTTCGTACATACGATTCGCGCCATGCCGTGGGAACGCCTGGAATCGGAGCGCCCTACGGGATAGCGATCGCGCAGCCTCAGTGAGGCGCGAGCCGGCACCAAGTACATATTCCGCGTCCAGTCGTGTCTATTCGCGGTTTGATTATGTTCCGGTCCAGCCATCCGCGTACATCTGCGTTTATCTGCGGTTGGTTTTCAAAATCGGCTGGTCCTGGCGCAATGTTTCGCTGTGATGTCACTCAGATTTCAGTGGTCACTTTAACGGACAAATTCGTCCACGAACTCAGCGCCGAGGCCATTCTTTGCATAATGGTCTCGGCACATCGCGATCTTGGTAAAGACGTCCTCATACCCAGTCTGTTTCCCCCAAGGGTCGACATAGATCATGCACCCGGTGATGTGAAATAATGTGATCATCTCCTGCACATCTTCGGGAACGACCAACGTATGGGTCTCCCCTGGCGGTTCGAAAACGTAAGCGCCTTCATTGGCGACCCAATTGTGCTCGAGATAGTGCCACTTCCCCTTGAGCACAAAACCGTGAACTGGTGCTGGATGCCGGTGACGGCTTAAGACCCCCGCTCGACGCACGCGTAACAGGTTCACCCAGTAACCCTGAGCCGCATTCAGACAGAGTGGACGAAACCACACGTTTTCCATCTGCGGCACCCAGACGCGTTCGTCATCAGGCACCGGTGAAGAAACCACGATCTCGCTTTGTGCGTCGACCGGGAATGGGAGTTGATACGGCATCCGAGGGTCGTTATTCACGTCGCTATCCTCTTTGGGACCCGGTGTTTTCATGGTGTAAGTCTTTAACTTTTATTCAGGGACCTGGCTGGCAATTCCAGGTCACAAGATAGCCGCCACCGACCAGTAGGATAGCCCGCAGTGCGTTCACCCTAGATTTTAGGGCTCGGGCATCGTTAGATCCGCCACCGAGTCAAAAGATCGCTGGTTCGAAGGAAAGCAGCATTATACTTCGCATTCGGCGAAGACAGCACTTACGTTACCTTATTGTGCCGGAACACCTGAGCGTGCCAGCCATGTTCTTTTGGTGCTGGCCCCAGAGCGACAAAAGGCCAGGCCCAGTAACAAGTTAGCGGACAAAAAGCCAGCAACACACCCTTTTTCCATATGGTATTCCGTTTCCGAAGACGCCCCTCCCTCTTCTATGCCGGCTATTCGTCTCGGCCGCAACCGGGTTGCGGATGCTGCGGATGCCTGCTGGTTCCCTTACTGATTTGGCTCCTTTTGGTTCTGACTTGCGCGAAATGGACTGCAAAGAAGGTTTTGGCTCGTCTTTAGCGTAGAGCGTTTAAACGCATCTACTCCATTCGCGACTCACTACTGAATCTATCCTTGGAAACTGGCTTCATTTGCTGTCACTCCACGGAACCCAACCTCGCACTTGAGCGCTTCTGAAACGCACTCTGAAACGGAAGACCTTCTTCTCCTCTGAGGAAATACTCCCACTCTGCAAATCGACGCGTACCGGGACATAAACCCGAGTGACATCCACGGTTGCCTGGAATCCGCGCTCAGAGAACACGTCTATTAACATGGCCAAGGCAACCGGATCCCGAAACAGCGCATCCTCCGAGTTGATGTTAGCAATGCCCGAAATCGCATGGCGAACGACAATCGGCATCATCTTCGTCTCAATAAATTCAATCACCCGGCCGAACGTTTCCGGACGTTCCACCTCGTAACTATCTAGACGGCGAACCAGGTCCTGGCGGGCGTGCCGAACGATATCGCTGGCCAGCGGTAACCTCCGCACCCGATCAAAAGTCCGCGGGTCTAGCTCCAGTGAGCTTTGATACTCGAGCTCGCGGAGGATGTTGGCTTGTACCTCGGGGATGGGCGCTTGAGCGTTGACGAAGTGGTAATGAAAAATTTGCTTCAGGGAAACCAGCGCATCGTAGGTTTGCTCCTTGAATACGCGGTAACGATTCCGAGCTAGTGCTTCGCTGGAGTCCGTAGCCCGTTCCTCCCATAACTCACCGACGCCCGAACGAATAACTTCCTCATTGTGGGCCACCACCTGGCGGCCCCGTTTAAGTTGACGCGCCACACTCTCCCCTTCGTCTACGAACAGCACCATGATCTGAAACATGGGCTTCTTGAAATAAACCTCGTCCGGAGTCCCGGTGAACTCCCGTCGCAACGTGATCATTTCGTCAAAGAGCAACTTCAGGCACTCGACCTGCACCTTGGTACGGGGAAAGCCGTCCAGCAGCGCACCGTTCTTATATTCGGGTTCCAACAGCTTGCGGAACAGGATGCCAACTACCTCTCGGTCGCCGACCATCCCCCCGCGCGCTTTGATGGTCAGCGCTTCAGGGGTATCGAGTAGTTGTGATATGACGACCGGCGGCGCATCGATACTGCGTACTGAGCGGATGAAATCGGAGTTGGTACCTTTACCGGCGCCAGGTGCGCCTCCCAGCAAGATCAATTCCCTGGGGAACCTCATCTTGTTGCGGCCGAACTCTCCCTCTAGCTCCCGCCAAGCGGCTCCGAAGATGAGTTGTGCATCCTTTACTTCGAGATCCGCGGAGTTAGTGGCGGTAGCCACGAGGCCAGCGCCAGTTCCTACATTATTGGGCTGCATAGGGCGCTCCTTCGGGTCAAATCCGCTCCTGGAAATGGTGCGGCGATAAAGCTCGGTATGTTTTTATAAACACGAGTTCGGACTCCTGGCGCATTGTACTCCTTTTACTCCGAGAACTCCTACTCTTTTGCTCGGATACCGGCGAAACCACACAGAGAAAAGCCTCGCACAGAGGTTGTAGCGGATGCAGAGATAGAGCAGGAAAAATTTTGCTGGCGGAACAAGATTCTGAGCCTTAGCGCAGCAGGCAGATTACGCGACGCAACGTTTCACGTCTTGCTTTCAACAAGATGTCCCCTTCTTTTGCCTCTGCGT
>DASUWQ010000388.1:0-4273 GCA_036378375.1 Chthoniobacterales bacterium | reverse complement strand
AAGCCGCCCGATCAATGGCCGGCTGGAATGACCTGGGAGAAACTGATTGCTCAGATGAATGAGGTCAGTAAGACGCCCGGCATGGCGCAGATCTTTTGGATGCCGATTCAAACGCGGACCGAAATGTTAACCACCGGTTTTCGGTCGGTCCTGGGCATCAAGGTCTTTGGACCGGATCTAAAAGGGATCCAGAATGTTGCCATCTCGATCGAAAAGGCACTATCAGACTTTCCCAATACCCGCAGCGCTTTTGCGGAGCGAACGACCGGAGGTTATTTTCTGGATTTTACACCGAACCGTCAGGCGGCGGCTCGCTACGGACTGCGCATCGACGATGTTAACCAGATCGTTGAAACGGCAATTGGGGGCAACACGATCGGTACGACCGTTGAGGGGCGGGAACGTTACCCGATCAGTGTTCGATATTCCCGTGACTTCCGAGATGATATCAATCAGTTGAAGCGGGTCTTAGTGGCGACGCCAACAGGAGATCAGGTGCCGCTCTCGCTCCTGGCTGATATCCAATATCGCACCGGTGCTCCCGAGGTTCGTACCGAGAACGGTCAGTTGGTAGGCTTTGTCTTCGTCGATGTGACCACCAGCGACATCAACGGCTACGTCAATGCGGCGAGTAAAAAGATCGATCAGGATGTCAAATTTCCTTCAGGATACTATATCCAATGGGCCGGTCAGTTTCAGTACCTTCAGGAAGCGGAGAAAAAGCTGGCGGTTCTGATCCCGTTCACTCTGTTAATTATATTTGTGCTCATCTATATGAACACAAACTCGGTGACCCGCACCTTTATTGTTCTGTTATCGGTGCCGTTTTCGTTAGTCGGAGCTTTCTGGTTACTCTATTTGCTTGGTTACAACATGAGTGTGGCGGTTTGGGTGGGGCTGATTGCTCTAGCCGGTCTCGATGCTGAAACCGGCGTGGTGATGCTGCTCTACTTAGACCAGGCATTCGACAAATATCGACTTGCCGGTCGTCTAAACAATATCACGGATCTCTACGCAGCGGTTAGAGAAGGCGCGGTACAACGTATCCGGCCTAAGATGATGACGGTCTGCGCCATTCTTTTCGGGCTACTACCAATTATGTGGTCACCGGCTTTACAGGCAGGTGCGGATGTGATGAAACGGATCGCTACACCGATGATCGGCGGGGTAATCACTTCAGCAATTCTGAACCTGGTGATTTATCCGGTCATCTATGTCATTTGGCGGAGACGCGAACTGCCGGCTGAGGGTCTGGTCGAAAGCAAGGCGCCCGCTAGTGCGGACCAAAAACGGGCAACTACATTAAAGGGATTTGTCCGTTTCCTCGTCGTCGCACTAATCGCGGCTGTTCTTTTTGCCGGCGGATATGCTGGGTGGAACTGGTGGAGTTCTCGTCCGCCGAGTTCTGCTCAGATCCAAGGCGAACCGATCGCAACCGGAACCGCTGACGGCCTAACGATCGGCATCTACGGCGATCTGCACAATGGGCAGAGCGAGGTGTCAGTAAAGTTCACGGATGCCAACGGGCAGCCAAAAGATGTTGGGGATGTGAGAACAGATCTCAACATGAATATGCCGGGCATGGTTATGAATTCCGGAGGGGATGTGACTAAGACCAGCAATCCCGGAGTTTACCGGGTGAAGCTCAAGCCACAGATGGGCGGTGATTGGGTAGTAAAACTTTCCTGGAAAAGTCCAGCCGGCGAAGGAGAAGTTGAAATCCCGGTGAGCGTGAAATAGTAACTGGCGGATGGAACCCGATCCAGACGCGCAGTTGATGCTTCGCCTGAAAAATGGTGAGGATCAGGTTCTCAACGAGCTAATGGGTCGTTGGCAGCAGCCGCTGGTTTCGTTCATCTATCGATATATCGGTCAGGAAACCGAGGCGCTTGATCTTGCTCAGGAAACATTCGTGCGTGTGTACGAGACCCGCCACCGCTATACCGTTCAAGGCAAGTTTTCTACTTGGCTATTTGCGATTGCCGCAAATCTCAGCCGAAACTATCTGCGCTGGCGCCACCGCCGGGGAGACTCGGCGTCCGAAGGCCGATATCCAAAAAAAGAGGCCGAGTTAGCCGAATCCGTTCAAAGCGATGACGATTCTCCCGACCAAGCGGCAATGAGATCAGAATCGATTTTGCTTATCAAAGAAGTTGTCGACCAATTACCGCATGATTTGAAGACGGTCATCTTGCTCTATGAGTATCAAGGCCTCTCGTATGACGAGATGGCGTCGGTGCTTGGATGCAGTACCAAAGCTGTCGAAATGAAACTTTATCGCACTAGAAAATTGCTTCGCGAAAGACTATTGCGAAGCGATCTGCGCTAGTTCCAAGGTTCGAAAGGCCATATCAGTTAGTCCACATCTTTTGTGGACTATTTCGAGGGTCTTCTGAAGCGGGGTGTTCTATCCCAAGAGCAATCATGAATGATACATTCGTCTTCCCCGCCACGTTGAATCAGTCTGAGATATTGCCCGATTCGCACTTCGGCGAAAACCGCGAGCCGTTGAAGAATTTGGCGAAATGATTGGCCAAAGCAGAACGTGGAGACAAATCGTCGAAAAGATCAAAATAGTGGCACCGACGGACGCGACCGTCTTAATTTTGGGCGAGACTGGAACTGGAAAAGAATTGGTCGCTCGAGAACTCCATCGCCACGGCCGGCGCAGATTCAAACCTTTAATCCGGCGGGTATCGATGTGAGCGTATCATTGGCCCGGTAACGTTCGAGAACTGCGCAACGCGATTGAACGTGCTTGTATCATTGCACAGGGAGGTGCTTTGGAGTTCGATTTTCCGGTAAGTAGTGCGCCATGAAAGTCAATTCTTTGGGGCCGAAGGCAGATCACTTAGCCAAACTGGAATTTCTCACCGATGCCGAATTCCGGCGTCGGGAGCGCGAGAATCTTTTTATTGTGTTGCAGAAGAGGGGTTGGAAGATCAAAGGCGCTCATGGGGCAGCTGAGCTTTTGGGAATAAAACCCACGACTTTGATCTCTCGTATAGAAAAGATGGGTCTAATCCGGCCGCCTGAAACATCTAGGTTGGCAGCGTGAACTGCAACCTGGCGCTGTGGGGAGATTCGCCTTCATCGGAACAGAGGCGTCGCTGAAGCTATATAATTCCCGCACCCACAAAATGACAACCGGCCGGCATTTGTGAGCCATGACGGCTAACTCCTACATTTTATCATGACTCCAGAAGAACAGAACTTAATCGAAAGCCTATTCGATCGATCGCTCAGGCAGACGTCAATCACTGACGTCGCCCAATCCGATTTTGATCAAAACATAACATCGATTTGGATCCGAACATCGCGGATAATGACTTGACTCAGGAAGGGATTTTGATTCGTCCGATGAAGATATCGCGTTTCTCACTGCCGCTACGCCCGTGATTGGATAAATGCCGATCGCGACTATGACGGTTGAAACTGAACATTCACTGCATGTTCAAGATTACCTTCTGTGTCGTTGGAGCTAGGAAGTCTGGAATAGAGTGCCTGGAACGACTCTCAGTTAAAAATGGATAAGGCGAGGATTCCTTTATGGAAAGCGGCGCTGGGTGGTTTGGCGGCAGGACTGACGGGCGGAATTTTGATGCTGGCGACCGCCGCGCTTCTAAGAACCTGTCTAGGTTCTCCCAGCGCCACCGAATTGATTTTTGATCGATCTTTTCCTTTGGTTTCGATCAATTTTTTCATCGAACAAATCAATCGATTCGGCGGCTATGTTCCTTTGAAAATAGCCGGGGTCGAGGCATCGCTCGGCGCACAAGTGCTGGTCTCTGCTTTCACCGGCGCAGTGTACGCAGTCATGCTGGAGCTCGGCCAACGAGGGCGAAACGATGATCGAAGACGTTGGCTAGATCCTCTTGGCGTAACGTTAGGCATGGCGAGTGTTTTGGCAGTCTGGTTCTGCTTGCTGGCTTTCTTGTGGCCCAGTGTCGGCACGCAATATTTCGGGGTGCCTTCGGCAATAGCGCCTTATTTAACGAGTCTCGGTTTATTAGTTGAGTTCGGAGTTTGCGCAGCGGGTATTATATTGGTCTACGGATATCTGACGCATCGTCCGCGATTCACAGCTGTACCTAACTCGACGCTTCTGGAGGGCAAAAGGACCCGACGCGCCTTCATCTATCTGGCAGTCACTGCTTTGGGCGGGGTCGTATTTGGTGGGATATTCCGCCGTCTCCGTCGGATCAGTACCATCGATTACGATGGCAATACCTATGATGGACCGGATGTTGAGGTCATCACTCCGAATGAAGAT
>DASUWQ010000387.1:0-14668 GCA_036378375.1 Chthoniobacterales bacterium | reverse complement strand
GCATTCCGGTGCTCGAAGTGCCCACGGCCCAGATTCAACGTAAAACTTACGTCCTCCAGGTTGGCTGTTCGGCCTTCGGCGTCTAACCATTCGCGGAATCGCGTCAACTGTCGATCCAGGGCCTCGGCAGATTTCGCTGAGATGGTCACTAAGTAGACCGATTTAGACGTGTCGCGATTCGGAGTGTCCAGCCCGGGTGCTTCCTCTAACACCAAGTGACTGTTAGTCCCGCTAAATCCGAAGGAACTCACGGCGGCTCGCCGCGGTTGGCCCGCTGTCACCGGCCAATCGCGTGCGGTCACATTCACGAAGAACGGACTATCTTCAAAGTCGATGTAGGGACTTGTTTTTTGCAGATTTAACGAGGGAGGCACCTTGGCGTGTTGCAACCCCAGCAACACCTTGATCACCGAGCAAACTCCGGCGGCTGCCATGGTGTGTCCGATGTTCGTTTTTACTGAGCCGATTCCGCAAAACGATTTCCTCGATGTGAACTTGCGAAATGCCGTCCTCAGCGCCTCTACCTCTATCGGGTCCCCTAATTTTGTGCCGGTGCCGTGTGCTTCAACATACTGAAAAGTTTCCGGGTTCAGCCCAAACCGCTCGTATACTTCCAATTCGACCTGAGTCTGGGAAAGACTACTGGGCGCGGTGATTCCGTTGGTGCGGCCGTCCTGATTAATGGCGGATCCTTTAATGACGGCATAGATATGATCCCCGCTTTCCAGAGCGAGTTGTAGCGGTTTGAGGACCAGTACTCCAACCGCTTCCCCCGGCACAAAGCCGTCAGCAGCCTCGTCGAAGGTTTTGCATTGTCCATCCGGCGATAACATTCCCATGTTGCCTAATGCCCAGTAGGCTTTCTCCGAGGCCAACACACGTACCCCTCCCGCCAGAGCCAAATCGCACTCGCCGTTAATCAAACTTTGACATGCCAAATGAATGCTCACCAGAGACGATGAGCAGGCAGTGTTGATGGCGATGCCGGGACCTTTGAGGTCAAGAAAGTAGGCGATCCTGGCCGCAAGAATAGACTCAGCGTTACCTTGGAACACTGAACTATTCTGCACGCGATCGCCTAACTCCATCAGTACGTGTAAGTAGTCACCGGGTTCGACACCGACAAACACTCCGCACTTCTTCGCCAGATTGGCAGAGACGCCGGCGTAGCCTGCATCTTCTAATGCATGATAGGCTTCTTCGAGAAACAGACGCTGCTGCGGATCCGTCACTTCAGCCTCGCGTCCGGAGATGCTAAAGAACAATGGATCGAATTCGGCTGCATTAGCCAGGAATCCTCCCCGTCTGGGCATCGCGCGCCCGCCCGCTTTTCCCGGCACGGCTTCGCCACCCCAGCGATCGGTGGGTGCTTCGAAAATGCTGTTTTTCCCCGTAATTAAATTGTCCCAAAATTGCCGGACATTTTCGGCTCCGGGAAATCGGCCGGAGATTCCGATGATGGCGACGTCTGTATTCCGCACAGTTCGAGAAATCGGAATATGCGATTTTGGGATCGGCCGAGCACTTTCAACTTCGTGCGGCAACGGAGGGTTCCGATCCTGCGTTGGGATCGCCTGAGCTTCCCCTTTTTCGGCCACTTCACCGAGCACCGGCAGACATTGCTCACAGATATAGCTCGTTAGTTTCTCGACGCTGGCGTAATCGAAAAGAACCGTCGGTTTAAGTTCTAAACCCAATCGACGATTCAGTTCGTTGATCAATACAACGCCACCGATGGAATCAATGCCAAATTCAGTAAACGGCGATGAGGTATCCAGAACAGCAGGCGGCAGCTGGAGAATCTGTTCGATCAAGCTAATAACAACCTTCCGAACAGCGTCTCTGATCGGGGTAGCGCCGTTAGAGGCCGGTCTTGCTTCCGGGAGTCGTTCGGTTACCGCCGCCATTTCTTTTTCCGGCGCCAGCGGATTCGAGGGTCTCGCCTCTATTGGCCCGGCCTCGACCTGTTTTGACACCCTTATCCGGCCATCACTTCTTGCGATTACACAGTCAATTTCAATGGAACCCGATCCCGGGGCGTCACTTCGCGCAACGATCTGTTGAAACCCCGCTGACTTTAACAAATCTTTCACCCGCGAGACCGCATTCGAAGCAAATAGAATGGTCCCGTTGCGTTTCAATAGCCATTTGAGACCGGTGATGACGCAAAGCGAAATCTCAAGGTCAGCTTCCAGCGAAGCGACCAAGTCGAATGCTGCCACTGGAAGCTGCGGGTCTTCTCCAATCGTCATTAGCACCGGTTCAATGCCGGTCGCAACCGATTGGAAGGAGCCGCGCCAATGCTCCAGCTCGGCCGGCATCCTGAAAGCGCGGTTGCAAATTGGCGGGTTAGAAAGGGTCTTCCAGCGTTTCCAAAAGGCTTCTTCCAAAGCGTCTGGTAACGCGCCAATGACCAAAATTCGGCCTTCAGACACGCTCTGAGTTTGCGCTTGAGAGCAAAGTTGTTGGGTATAGAGAAAGATGGCCGATCCGATCTTTTCAAAATCTCTTTCGCTGTCCGGGGAGATCATGGAATCGAAGTCTACGCAAAAAGTTTAGTTGCCAGAATCGCGTGCGCTTCATCCGAGCGCGCCTGATCATCACTGAAGTAAGTGAGTGTTTCTCCGGGCTCGATTCCCATTCGGCGCAGGGCGTCCTGATTGGCGACCAAGTAAGCCGCCTGCGGGATGCCGATCCTAAGCACGGTTTCGATTGCCTGCATACCGTCCTCCGGTCGAATCACCCCAAGTCCCGCCTCACGCAGTGTGGCTTGCAGAGACGGACTGAAGCTATGGCTCCAAAAACCCCAGTTAATCACTTGGACCGGGAAGCTGACTCGCGCGCGAATCTTGGCAGCGTAAGCATCAACAAAACAACAGGCTGCCGCATAAATAGCCCGGCGACCCTCGTTAAAGAAACTCTGAGCCGAGTTCAGGAACAGTAGAAAGTCGAGAGGCAATTCTCGGCACACTTCGGATAAGACCGCGGCTGATCCGGACTTCGCCGCTAGGATCTCGCTGACTGCGGTCAAATCCAATCGGCGCAGAAGCTCGTCTTGGAACTTGAAAGCGGAATGAATAATACCGTGCAGCGACCCGTATTCGTTTTGCGCAAGCGAGATCGCTGCGCGCAATGTCCTGGGATCTTTTGCCGATCCCTGGACGTAAATCGCCTCTCCCCCCGCCGCCCGCACACGATCTGCTTGATTTTGAATCGCTTCATCCAGCGCCCGGCGCCCGATCCAGATGCATCTGGCGTGATACTGACGGGCAAGATATAAACTTAAGGTCGTGCCCGCGTTACCGGCGCCTCCAATGATCAAATAGACACCTTGCCCTCGAAAACGAGATACACTGGAAGACGATAGGTTCGTAATATTTAGCCGCTGCCGAAATCGGCTCCCGGCCCGGATGGCAATTTTTTGATTACCTCGCTGCGGCAGTTCCTCCGCAACGGCACGAGCAATTCGCTGCATTTCAACGACGTCGGCCAACTCAGTCTTATCGACATCCAAAGCAGCGATATCTAGATGCGGGTACTCTTTACTCAGCGAGCCTGCCACGCCGGATAAACCAGCAAAACCAGGCGAGATCGGTTCTCCCGCTACTGAATACATACCGGCAGTAACGATCCGCAGCCGGAGCGGTTTTGCTAACCAACCAAGCGCGTCCATCGAACGGACCAGCCGTGTCAGCGCAATCACACCTAATTGTTCTGCTTCCTGCAGGCGCGCCAGTTCGTCACCTGAGCATTCTCCTGCTCCCACAAAACAGATAAACCCAGGTCGAGGAATATCGGACAGACAATTATCGAGCGCTTCGGTGGACGACGCGTCAACCTCCCACTCACCAGGGCCCAGCCGCTGCGTCACCGTCCCTAGCTTGATCGAATACGAGTTGTTCGCCGTCAGAGTTTCCCGCAATGGCGTCCGCAATCTTTCTTCACCGGAGTAAATAAAGAGCAACGATTCCGCCGACTCGACTGGGGTTCTATCTTTCCGGTCTTTAAACCAGTCGATGGTTAGGAAATGACGGGCAGGCTCATCACCATTAAGAGAAACCGGTGTTGATCCATTGCTCGTGACTGTTATTTCGCTCGACTCTGCTTCCCGATTGTCCTGCTTTTTAACCCGGCAAAAAGCGCGTAACTCCTCCAAGTACGGTAAAGATTTAAGTACCGAAGCTGGATCCGCTCCGAAATCCAATAAGCAGGCGATTTCGCCGACCCCGATCTCGCGGCATTTTTCAACCATGGCCAAGCAACCACGCGGATCACCAATTAGCGACGCTTCGCGGCAGTAGCGCTCGTAGGAGAACTCAACCATTTTGTTGAGATCCTCTGCCTTGATCGCGTCGCCGTCCTTGACCGCCGTTTTGTGGGCGCTGAGAGAGCTCCGGATGTATTCGAGAAATGGCTCACGCACCAATTGCCGGGCGTAGCTTGCATCTGGATGAACGAACGTGTGCAACATCAGCGTGACTTTGCCGCTCGCCGGATCGAACCCCGCTTCCTGCCGGGCTTCACGGTAACGCCGAATCTTCTCCGCCAATTGTCCCAGCGTGCTCCCTTGGAGCATCGTCAAAACATGATAACCTCGTTGTCCGGCATCAATAAAGGTTTCCACCCGACGCGATGCCGTAAGCCAGATCGGAAGCTCCTTCTGGCATGGCTCCGGATAAATCCGCAACTGAACGGTCTCTCCTTTTCCATTGATTCGTTCAATAGATTCCCCACGCCAGAGGCGTTGAACTTGAGGGATTCGTTCGAGCCAAACCTCGCGTAGCCGCGGATAGGCATCAGGATTCAGCGCGAAGTCGTTCGGATTCCAGCCGCTGGCGAATGCAACATCGACCCGGCCTTGAGAAAGATTGTCAACAACGGACCAGGCTTCCGCTATGCGAAGAGGGTCTTCGAGTGGCCCAACCACACTGCCTGCCCGCAACCGAATCCGTTGTGTGATGGCGGCAAGTGCTGCCGTCAGAGTCGCCGGTGAACTGTAGATCCCACCGAAAGGATGAAAATGACGTTCCGGTGTCCAGATCCCGGTAAAACCCCGGTGGTCGGCGAACTTCGCTGCTTCCAATACTAACTGATACTTTTGCCCGCCGCCGACCTGGCTGTTGTCACTAAAGAACATCAGGCTGAATTCGGGCTGCGTCTCCAGAACTGGAAGCGATTGGTTTCCAGCATCGGGCTCGCTCACGCGCTCAACCGGCTGACTAACAACGCCTCTCTCTCCATCGGCGTCGGTAAGACTTTGAGCCCCGGCCCCTGCTGCCAGTCGTAGGTTATGTTTTCCGTTGCCAGTCGGGGCTTCTGCCGAAAATACGCCCCCTTGAGGTATCCAATAGCGTTGTCGGGCGAACGGATAGGTCGGAAGCGAGACGCGCCGCGGATTAACCCCTGGATAAAGCTTTTGCCAATCGATGGCGGCGCCGGTAACCCAGAGGCGCGCAAGCTCCGGCAAAGAATCATCGGCCAAGTCGACGGAAAGTTTTCCATCCTGTTGCTTAGCATGACCTACACCCGTGGCGGACCTCTTAGCATTTCCAGAGACAAGCCCCGGAATTTCACCGCCATCAGTCCAAGTTCTTAATTTGGCGATACAGTCTCTCAGATCTTGAACAACCACAGCCACCCGTTCATCCAGCGCCTCTCGTCCAACTTGCAGGGTGTAGGCGAGGTCTCTCAGAGAGATAGACTCCCTCGTCGGACCGGCCAGCGAATCGGCGTCTTTCGCTCCAAGATTTAGTTCCAGGAAAACCACCAAGTTATGACCGAGCTCTTTGAGCTGATCTAGGTTTTTAGCCGAAAGAACGATCAGGGCCGGTTTCGTTCCGGGCAAAGCGGCATGGTTCAGCGGGATAAACTCTTCTAAGATCAGGTGAGCATTAGCCCCGCCCGCGCCGAACGAGCTGATCCCAGCTCGCCGCGGAAAGAGGCGATTCCCGGCCTGCACCACTGCCCAATTCTCTAACCGCTGTTGCACTCGAAAGAAGGTTTCACCAAATCGGATGTTTGGATTCACGCTTTCAGTGTGAAGTGAAGGAACCAGTTTCCCATGTTTCAACTGCAGCAGCACCTTGGTAAGACCTGCAATCCCAGCTGCCGACTCGGTATGTCCGATATTGGATTTCACTGATCCAATCGCGCAGTATTGGGATTTTGCGGCCGGTAGGTCTACCGACTCCAAATTCTGCCCGATTGCTTCGGTAAATGCCTTCTGCAAACCGACGATTTCGATCGGATCGCCTAGAACAGTTCCGGTGCCGTGTGCTTCGATATAGGTAACCGTGCGCGGATCGATTTTCGCTCGCTGCAGCGCTTCCAGAATGACTTCGGTTTGCGACCTTGAATTCGGGACTGTATAACCGTTCGTCTTGCCACCGTGGTTCAAGGAACTGGCCTTGATAACACCGTGAATATTGTCCCCGTCGGCAACGGCCTTCGCCAGCGGCTTCAACAGCACCGCGCCCACCCCTTCTCCAGGTACATACCCGGTACCGCCGGTACCGAACGCCCGGCATCGTCCATCGGTCGCGGAGAACCCCGTCTGGCTAAGGATAATGTCCTTTTCAGGATGAATGGTGGTGTTTACTCCGCCTGCAATGGCTAACTCGCATTCTCCGCGCTTCAGGCTCTCGAAGGCCAAATGGACTGCGGTCAATGACGACGAGCACATCGTATCAATGGCTAGGCTGGGTCCATGCCAGTTGAAGTAGTAGGAAACGCGGTTGGCGACCGTAGCAAAAGACGAGCTCAACGCCACCGGATTGCCTTTCAATCTTTCTTCAACGCCGAACAGTTGATAATGCCCATACATGACCCCGACGAAGACACCTACTTTGCGATCGCTGAGGGCAGTCTTGCTGTAACCCGCGTCTTCGATGGTCTTCCAAACCGTCTCCAGGAAGAGGCGTTCCTGCGGATCCATGAACCGTGCTTCGCGCGGAGAAATATTGAAAAAGAGCGAATCAAATTTGTCCACATCTCGGATGAATCCGCCCCATTTATTGTTGGTTTTTCCGGATACGCCAGGTTCAGGCGAGTAGTGTTCGCGGTAATCCCAGCGACCTGCAGGGACTGTTTCAATCGAGTCTTTTCCAGCGGCTAGATTCTGCCAGAATTCTTCTAGATCGTTTGCTTGAGGATATCGGCCGAAGACGCCGACAATCGCGATATCATCGTCACGCTGCACCACTTCAAGCTGGGGATCGGCACCGGAGTGATGGAGTGCAAGGGAGTGTGGGAGTGTCGGAGTGTTGCGGTATTGTGATTCTCCATCGATTGGCTCTGAGGCCAGTATCCGGCTTTCCGCTGATTGGGTGTGTTCAATTGGCTCTAAGAAACGTTCTGTTTCGGCCACTGGTAGATCGCTCTCCGCGATTGGCGCCGCGTCTGTCTGAAGTGCAGCTGATCGAGGTCCAAACACCTTTGCCAGACCGGCTGCGTGTTCTGTGACCAGGTAACCAGCCAATGCATCAAGGGTCGGATATTCAAACAGCAACGTCTTCGAGAGTTCACCCAGATCGTGCTCAAGCACTTGAGCAAAGGTGGTGATCATTATGGAATCGATTCCGTAATTCTCGACCGGCTCGTCCGGATAAACTTGCGCGAGAGGCAGCTTGGTCAGCTCAGAAAATCGAAGGATCAGATACTCGACAACTTGTCGTCGTGCGATTCCAGAGGGGCGCGGTTGCGTTGACTCGCTCTCACTCGGTTCCTGGCGCCGGCTTGGAGCCAGCTCACTGGTTGTGCTCGGTCCGCTCCGAGCCGGTTTAATCCGCCGAACTTTCAGTCCGGTGATTCGGGCCACGGCCTCACCCGCAGAATCCGTCAACGTAACGTCGTAGCGAAGAAGATTGTCTTCCCCGTCTTTCGCCCGAGCATAAGCAAAACAAGGCTGCGGCAGCGGACGATAGCAATCCACCGAGTCAACCGCAAAGGGAACGGCCAGATCGTCGTTACCAACGGCGATCGCCGCCAAGCTTTGCCAAGCACCGTCCACCAGCGCTGGATGTAGATAATAAGCACCAGGCCAATATTCGGAACTGAATCCCAGCTCAGAAAAAACTTCTCGGTTACCTTTGCTGATCTGCTTGATCGTTCGAAACGCCGGTCCATAGACGAGACCTTGGGTCGCAAAATCGGCGTACAATTCTAGCGGCGATACGGTCTGTGAACATCGTTCACGAACCGCGGCCAGATCGAGTTTCTCAGGCTCGACCGATTGAACGCTCTCCGCTTTGCCGCTGATGCATACGTCGCCGGTTTCATTCTGAATTTCAAAACCGAGCGGACCGCCGGGGATCGGCCGCAGGAGCACCCGAATTGTCGCTTGGCTTGAACTGCAGCGAACCGGACGAATAAACAATAACTCCCGCAAGCGAACGGATTCATGCTCCAAAGCGAGACGAATCGCAGCGAGGGCAATCTCAATTCCAGCAGCTCCCGGTAGGAGCCGTTCACCATTTATGGAGTGGTCTCTAAGTATCGGTTCGTTTGCTTGGAGATTACTTGCGTACGCTTGGACTCGGAGAGTCGATTCATTACGATGCACCAGCGGGTGTAATTGTTGCCCTGTCTCCAGCGACGTTGGCCTGCCTAGAACTGGCACCCAATAACGTTCTCGAAGAAATGGATAACCGGGCAGGCTCACCCTCCGTGCGGATTCGTCGGTCCAAAGCTGGTCCCAGGGTATTTCTACGCCGGTCGCCCAAAGTTGAGCCAGCTTAGTCCACTGTCGCCGCTGGATCAGGCTTCTAACAAACGCGTCCCCTTCTTCGCCCTCCAGCGCCGCCGCCGGGTTGCGATCTTCTCGTAAGTTCCCTCGGATAAACTCACCCGTTAAATCGTCCGCCAGCAGTCGTTCTAAGCCGGCACGCAATTCCGCATGGGAATGCACAATAAACGCCAAACGTTCCGACAACGGCTCTCGCCCAACCTGCAGGGTGCGGGCAATCTCACTGATGGTTGGAAAATTGGGTTCAGTCTCCTGCCTTGAAATCCAGGCAACCAATCCTCGTGCCATCGCCTTTAGCCGGTCTTGATTCGCTGCTGATAGCAAAATCAGACACGGAGGCTCCGATACGTTTTCCGCGTTCGGCGTCCAGGGATACTCTTCAAGAATCAAATGAGCGTTTGAGCCGCCGGCTCCAAACGAACTAAGACCCGCCCGACGTGGCGAGGGCATTTGTTTTCCTGCATCCAAAACCATCGGCGCTGGCCACGGCGACAATGTGCGTTGCACCGAAAAAGGTGTCTCCGCAAAAGCGATGTTAGCATTCAATGTCTCCGCATGGAGGCTCGGAACCAACTTCCGATGCTTTATTTGGAGAACTACCTTAATGAGAGCGGCAATCCCGGCGGCTGCTTCCAGATGACCGATATTCGATTTCACCGAGCCGATGGCACAAAAATTCTTAAGATTCCGTTCGTCGTCTGAACCGGGCGTGGCGCGCTCTTCCGCCACAGTCTGGAATGCCTGCGTTAAACCAGTTATTTCGATTGGATCGCCCAGAGCGGTACCCGTTCCGTGCGCCTCGAGGTAAGTAATGGCACGAGGATCGACACCAGCATCGCGGATAGTATCCGCTATCACCTGAGCCTGGGCTCGCGGGTTCGGCACCGTATAACCGTTCGTCTTGCCTCCGTGGTTAATCCGGCTCGCCTTGATAACGGCATAAATATGGTCCTGATCCGCCACCGCCTTAGAAAGCGGTTTCAGCATGACGGCAGCGACACCTTCACCGGGTACGTATCCATCGCCACCGTCACCAAAGCTTTTGCAACGCCCATCGCCAGCAGCAAAACCGCCTTGAGCCAGACCCACATCCCGCACCGGATGCAACAGTAAGTTCACTCCCCCGGCTATCGCTGCTTCGCTCTCGCCGCGGCGAATACTTTCGCAGGCCAGATGGATGGCGGTAAGAGAGGATGAACACATGGAATCGATCGCCATGCTCGGCCCATTCCAATCAAAGAAATACGACACCCGATTCGCGACCGATGCGTAGGATGAATTCAGTGAGAGCAGTTTTCCCGGTATGGACCGATCAACTCCGAGCAGTTGATACTGCCCATACATCACACCCACGAAAACGCCGATATCTCGTTGCCTAAGAGCCGAGCGACGATAACCGGCGTCCTCCAACACCAGCCAAACCGTTTCAAGAAACAGACGCTCCTGCGGATCCATCACTTCCGCATCGCGAGGCGATATTCGGAAGAACGTGGGATCGAACTTGTCCACGTCACGCAGAAAGCCGCCCCATTTGTTGTAAGTCTTGCCGGGTTCACTGGGCTTCGGCGCATAGAAATCTCGATAGTTCCATCGATCAGAGGGAACTTCGACGATGCAATCTCGTCCGCTGACTAGATTATCCCAAAATTCCTCTACATTATCCGCCAAGGGGAACCGGCCCGACAAACCGACGATCGCGATCTCTGTAGACCGGACTTGATGACCACGCGTGGAGCGGACCGGTTCAGGAAATTGTTGAATGGACCTCTGTGCTCGTTCTGTGCTGACCGCGATTGGCTGCGGTGCAGCGCCAAAGCCCAGGAGTTCGGTCAACTTCGTCGCAAAATGACTTTGGAAATAGCGCCCTAACGAATCCAGCGTTTGGTACTCAAACAGCAGTGTCTTCGAAAGCGGACCGAAATCCTTCTCCAAATACTGGGTAAAAGTTGTCACTAACAGGGAATCAATCCCATACTTTTCCAACGATTCTCCCGGCCGGATTCGTTCGATCGGGATTTTCGTTAACGCTGCAAAACGCTGCTTGAGAAAACCGACAACGCTGGGTAGCGGAACCGTGCAAGTCGCGCTGCCCTCCGCGCCGTGGAGCGCTGCCTCGCTCGCGAGGCCGATGCGGTCGGCACTTTGTTGCAAAGCACTCGCCTGACCCAACAGAAGCCCGGCAAATTGGGGCTCACCAGTTTGCAGCGCAGTCCGGAAAATGTGGAGGCCGCTCTCCCGATCTAACGGCACAAACTCGCCACTCTCAATCTTTGGGTGACGACCTGCCGGCTGCATACCGCTCTCGCGCCAGAGCGGCCAGTTAATTGACACGGTGATGCCCCGCCGCAATCCCTGGACACAGAGCTGCTCTCGCTGGCGTGCATAGGAATCCATGAAGGCGTTCGCGTAGGCGTAATCGGTTTGCCCGACATTGCCTACTAATCCGGCAATCGAGGAGAACAGGACAAAGAAATCGAGAGGGTCATCGGCAGTGAGTTCGTCCAGCCAACGCAGACCATCGATTTTCGGCTGAAGCACAGCCTCGGCATCCGCAAGTTTTTTGCTCCAAAGCAACGCGTCCCGGATTACTCCGGCAGCGTGGATGATACCATTGAGTGCTCCCAATTCGCTCCGGATCGCCTGTAAGCAACGAGCCAATGCTTCTCGGTCACCAACGTCGGCCTGGACGGGAAACACTCGGGCTCCGGTAGCTTCCAAGTCACGAAACCGCGTGAGCAAGGATTGGTTCGGAGCCGAACGACTTATCACCGCAATTCGGGCCCGAAACCGCTTTGCGAAATAGTCGACGAAAACCTGACCCAATTCGCCATTCCCGCCGGTTATGAGGTAAACCGCTTCTTCCCTTAGCGGTAATGGATGGCGGATTTCGGGCTCGAACGCCTCAGGCAAAGCAACTTCGCGATCAACGTTTGACCAACGGACCTGTACGGCTTCATCCCGACAGCTCAGTTCTCGGTAAACCAGCGTCGCATCACCACCCATCACCGTCTTCAGCCGCAATTTAGGCTGCTCCTGCCGCAGAGTTCGGGCAAAAGCATGCATCGCTTCTTCCTCGGGTTTCGAGTCAGATGAGCAGTGGAAAACGACAGGAATTACGCGACGGCTACATTCCCGGAGAAGCAACTTAGTGAGTCGGAAGATCGGTCCAAATACTAATGAAAAATTAGGATCGTTTGACACCGAACCCCATGACCACCGGTAGACTAGACTATCGGGAGGCAGCTCGCGGATGAGTCTGGCGTAGTCTTCATCAACGCCAGGCCGAATCGTCACTAACGACTCCGTCCGCTCGTAGGCGGTTCCTCGAGTAACCCGTACGATATCTAGGCCGGTGCCAAGCCGGACAAGATCGCCGTCGAACGAATCGTTCTCATCGAACAGGAGCACTCTTCCGCTAACGCCGGGGTCATCTGCGGGGATGGGTTCGCTGCGCCAAGCTGGCCGTAGGTAACGGATTCGCGGCCGGGGCGGCGTTGTTAGTCGAACGGTGAAGTCGTCAATGATCGCCTGTTGCCGGCCATCGCCATCGAGCAGCGTGATCCGAAACTTTTGCACGTCGCCCACGGATTCCGTTAGCTCTGCATGCGCATAAACCGTGGAGCGCTCCCTCGGTTCCGCCTTCGCCAAGCCTACGGCGCGACTGGGTTGCGAGGCCGACTCGGTCGGAATCGCGATATGCCCAATAGAAAACGGTAAAGCACCGCCCTCTCCGGTAAACAAGACCGCCGGGGTTTGCAGTGCTCCATCCAGGGTACTTGGTGACAAGGTAATGGGCGAATCCAACGCTTCCGGCTTTACCTTGAGAGTCGCCAACGCTTCCTGAGATCCCATCAAAACATCCTCAATCAGCCGGTAACTATCGCCATACTGTAAGCCTCCTGCCGCTAACCGTTGGTAAAAGCTAGAGCCGGAAACCTCCGTCGACGCACGCTGCCGAAATGCAGCCAGATCGATTTGCCTTTCTTCGAGATTCTTGTTGTCAGTTCTTACCCGACCCGTGGCAGACACTTCGGGCGACGCGGCAGCTCGGACTTCAAACTTTAGCCAATCTCCGTCATCCTGAAAATCGAGATGAAGATCGGTGGCGCCGTTCAGAGCGATCGGCCGCACCCAGATTACATTCTCAAGTTCAACGAGTTGGCTGGGGTCAGTATCCCTCACCGTACCGATGACAAGAGCGAGTATCGCCGAGCCCGGCACGATGCACTGACCGTTTACCTTATGGTCACGTAGTAAAGGCTGGTCCGGGTCGAGTTGTACGGTTATGCGTTTGCCGGCAAGACTCGCGATCCCCTGATTGGTTTCAGCCGGATCTACCGTCTCGTCGCTGCCTTTGCTCGCAGGCTCGATCCAACAACGGTCTCGGGCAAAAGGATAACCAGGTAACGAGATTCGTCGCGGTCGCTTTTCGCTGAACTGTTTCGTCCAGTCGACTTCTGCTCCATGAGCCCAGGCGCGCGCTAAATCGTCGGGCGTCCTGGCGCCCGAATCCAAGTGAGCATGATCCTGCCGGCGCGAAACTGTCTCACGATAGACCCCAAAGGTATCTCTTCCGGCTAGAAAACCGGCTAGCTTGTCCTTTGCGTCTTGGAAGTTAGTCACCACTAAAGCAAGTCGTTCTTCCATGGAATCTCGACCGACCTGCAAGGTGTAGGCTAGATCTGTGAGTGAATGGCCGTTCTCGTCGAGTCCGGCCAGCCAGGAATGCAAACGCACCGCCCGCTGAGTTAAAGCATCGTCTGTTTTCGCTGACAAAACGATGGCTTGCTCCCTTCGGTTACCCACGCCCGCATCGGCTAGATCGCCCGCGGGGAACTCCTCCAACAACACATGCGCATTGGTGCCGCTATAGCCGAAAGAACTGACGGCTGCGCGGCGCGGCCGTCCTTCGTTTTGCGGCCATTCCCGTAACTCGGTATTTACGAAGAACGGTGTCGACTCGAAAACGATCTGCTCATTGGGTTTATCGAAGTTTATCGACGGCGGGATCTGCCGATTCTTAAAACCTAACAGAACCTTGATCACGCCAACTAATCCTGCGGCGAACGAGGTGTGGCCCAGGTTCGATTTGACCGATCCCAGCGCGCAGAACTGGGTCTTGTTAGTAAAGGAACGGAATGCTTCCGTTAAGCCGCGTACCTCAACTGGATCGCCCAGCAAAGTACCGGTACCGTGAGCTTCAACATAGTCGGTAGCCTCCGGATTGAGTTGGGCTCGTTGGTAAACCTCCTGAATCAATTCCGCCTGTGACACCGCGCTCGGGGCGGTGATCCCGTTGGTCTTCCCATCCTGATTGATTCCGGACCCTTTGATGACGCCGTAGATATTGTCGCCGTCACGAATCGCGGCTGCTAAGGGCTTGATCACGACGACCGCGACCCCTTCGCTCAACGCGATACCGTCGGCTCGGTGATCGAATGGCCGGCAACGTCCATGAGGAGAAAGCATCTGCAGCTTACTCGTCGTGATGATCTGCTCGGCATCCAAGATCAGGTTGATCCCTCCAACCAAGGCCATATCGCAATCGGATGCTTGAATGCTGCGACAGGCTTGGTGAAGCGCTACTAACGAGGATGAACAAGCCGTATCGAGCGAAATACTAGGACCCTTGAGATTCAACAGGTACGATATCCGTGCCGCCAGAATAGACGCCGTCAGACCGGTGCCGGCGAATGCCGATTGCGCCATCGAACGGTTCTCGCGGCGAAGCACGCCTCCGTAATCGCCGACTGCCGCGCCAACGAAAACCCCGCACTTCTTGTTGGATAAGGAACAGGCTGAGTATCCGGCATCTTCCAACGCGTTCCAAGCCTCTTCCAGAAAGATCCGCTGCTGCGGATCCATGACCTCAGCCTCGCCGTGCGACAGATTGAAAAATAGCGGGTCGAATTTATCAACCTCGTC
>DASUWQ010000386.1:0-3006 GCA_036378375.1 Chthoniobacterales bacterium | reverse complement strand
TTCGTCTTTGACCAGCCGCTGCAGTTCTAAGACTGCCTTAGTAGGAACAATGACATCGATTTCTTGGCTGCGAGGAAACTCCAATTCGAGATCAACCAGCGCCAGTCTCCGTCCATCGGTCGCCACGGCGGTGAGTTTGTTTTCCTTGAAGGAAAAGAGGATGCCGTTCAGAACGTAGCGGGTCTCGTCAGTGGAGATTGCATAGGACGTCTTGCGGAGCGCATCCTTCAGATCTTTCTGCGCGATCGCAAATTCCTTAGCGTTTTCGAACCGAGCCAATGGCGGGAATTCCTCTTCGGGTAATCCCAGGATCTTGAAATAGCTAGAACCGCTGCGAATGGAGGCGAGATTCTTAGTATCTACTTCCGCATAAATCTCTGCGGCCGGTAACTCCCGAACAATCGAGAATAGGCGGCGCGCCGGCAAAGTCGTGGCTCCAGTCCGTTCCACATTGGCTTCCACACGGCCTCGGACGCCCACATCCAGGTCAGTAGTTGTTAATCGTAACTCGCCTTCGACGGCCTGAAGCAGCACATTGGACAAGATTGGCAGAGTAGTCCGCGTACTGACCACATTCTGAACGGTGGAGAGACCCTCGAGTAGCTTGTCCTTACTGACGCTAAATTTCATGGTTGAGCTTTATCAAATCACGCGCGAAGTGGCTCCGCAAGTTGTTGGCGATAAGCGTGAGGACGCAAAGAACCAAGAATCTAAATGCGGAATCCTCTCCGCTGATTAAAGAAAATTTACAAGAAGGTCAATCTTTCACAACGAGGGAAGAAGCGAAAGGGCGAAGCGGCGAATGGGCGAGCGCGCGAAAATAAGCGGGCAAGCCTCGGCTCCGGAAAGGCGCGGAACCCCGACAAAGCTTAGCATAGGCTGAGTCTTTTAAGCCTAGGTATGGGTGAGATAAGGCGACAAAGCTTCGCCCTTCGTCGTCTACTTCCATTCGACTGCCCCAGAAATGGGTTAGACCTCGATGCGCTCAAACACATGCTGGATTGGCAAACGATGTGTAGACAGCAAGCGCTTGCCGTGGCTCAAAACCGGCGAGGTCAGCCAACGAACCTAATCGAGGTCAGAGGCGCGCCGAGTCCCGCCCGCATCGCTACGCGAAGCGTTGCGGGCGTGGTTTTTGCCCTACCGTCGCCCCTTTGCCGTTTCGCCCTCTCGCCCATTCACTCCGGGCTATCGCTCCAGCTGGCTGGTTAGCAGAAAAACCAACTGACGAACCTGGTCCTCGCGCCCCATTCTGTCTTGTACTGTCTTACAGGCATGAAGCACAGTTCCGTGATCCCGGCCGCCAAAGGCATCGCCGATCTCGTTCAACGAAGATTTCGTATGCCGTCGGGCCAGGTACATCGCGACCTGCCTGGGAAAAGCAATGTTTGCTGGGCGCCGTTTACTGGTCATATCCGCCAGCCGGACGTCGAAATGCTCTGCCACCTTTCGTTGAATTTGATCGATGGTGATCATTTTCTTAGCCTCTTCTTGCAGGATATCCCGCAGAAGCTGCTCCACGACTTCCCTGGTCACTTCGCGTCCACTCAAGGAGGCGAACGATGCCACCCGCATGAGAGCGCCTTCCAAACGACGAACGTTAGTCCGCACTCGTTGGGCCAGAAACTCAAACACATCCGGCGCCAGTTGGACTTGGAGCGATTGCGCCTTCTTACGCAGGATCGCCAATCGAGTCTCGATATCCGGCGGCTGCAGCTCCGCGGTCAACCCCCATTCAAATCGAGACACTAACCGCTGTTCGAGATTCGCGATTTCACTCGCAGGCCGATCACTGGAGAGAACAATCTGCTTTCTGCCGTCGAACAAAGTATTGAACGTGTGGAAGAACTCTTCTTGGGAACGTTCCTTGCCGGCCAGGAAGTGGATATCGTCAATTAACAGCACATCCGCTTGCCGATATCTCTTCCGGAACTTGACCAACGTATTATGTTGAATTGCGTCGATAAACTCGTTGGTGAACTTCTCGCTCGATAGATACATCACCTTAAAGTTTTTCTTCCGGTCTGCCACCTGCTGACCAATCGCCTGCATCAGGTGCGTCTTCCCGAGACCTACTCCCCCATATATAAATAAGGGGTTGTACGTCTTGGAGGGAGACTGAGCCACCGCGAGAGCCGCTGCATGCGCAAACTGATTGTTTGACCCAACCACGAACGTGTCAAACGTGTTCCGCGGGTTCATCCCGTGGACCGTCGCCGCCTCCGGATCCTTATCTGCCGCCTTGGCGACCTTCGCCTCGGGCTCGGCACGGTGCTCCGGCGCTGATATGGGGCCTGCCGGTTGTTGGGCCACGCAAAACTTGATCTCGCGCTCCCCACCGAGCACCTGCATCGTCGCAGCCTGCAGCAACTGCAGGTAATTACTCTCGATCCAAAGCTGATAGATGGTGTTCGGGACCTGAAAGATCAGCTGTTTGTCGTCCGCATGCGCAAGCTCGATCGCCGCAAACCACCGTTGAAATGCGTCCGAGCTAACATGAGGGCGAATCCCTGCTGCGACGTCTTCCCAGGTTTGTCGAAAGCTCTGTTCTATCGGCATTTTATCCACATCTATATCGCCCATTCCCGTCCTACCGTTGATGACATTTCCTTCCGTGAAATGACCAGCAAATCTTAAATTTAGAGAAGTCGGATTATTCAACACTGGAACTTAAGACCCGCTAACTCCCTGTGGTCTAGAGGGTTACCGTTACTGACGCCCGGCGACTGATCCTGCGCGCCGGTGTTCGTCACCGTTACATCCAACCCGTTGTCTCCCTCCTTCCCCCTGGGGTTGACCATCGCTCAACATTCTTATTCACAAGTTATTCACCGCTGCATTTCCGCCATCTACCCGTCGAGCGATGGATAGACTACTTACCACCTGAATCAGCGGCAAGAAAAAATTCGGTCCTACCATGCAATATATTTTCTCCTGCCCTCAACTCCCGCTTGACGGACCTGAATTGCCCTCTCTCTACCCGATTTTTGCCTCCTCAATACGCTG
>DASUWQ010000385.1:0-8770 GCA_036378375.1 Chthoniobacterales bacterium | reverse complement strand
GGGATCCTGATCGCGGATCGCTGTATCGGGACCGACCAAAACCAGAAGTATGTCGTGGTCGTTCAACCGGACGGTCTCACCAAGTATCAGACCGTGGAGACAGGACCAATCGAGGAGGGCTTGCGTGTGATTAGAACCGGTCTTTCTGGCGACGAAACCGTAATCGTTGAAGGAATAGGTAAAGTCCGGCCAAATATAAAAGTGAAGGCCGAACCGACAGAAATGACGAAGTACGCAACTGAGGAGCTAGCGATAGAGACGCATATTAACGCCGGCTCGCCCGACGTAGTTTCTGGAGCTTCAGGCAACAGAGCGAAGTCGGGGAACGCCGAGAGCACGAATGCCGCAAACGATAAAGACCGCCTCAGCGCGGAAAGGTCAAAGCAGCCGGAGAGCAACGGCAAGAACGAATAGCGGAAGAATTAAATAGCCGCAAAAAGGCGCAACAAAAAGGAGTTCGAGGAGTACAAGAAGTTCAAGGAGTTCAAGGAGTTCAAGAATGAATCAGATCGGCGGACTCTTTGAGACCGAAACGGGCGGCGAAAAGTCGGTTGGGTCTGGTCACAAATTTAAACTTCATCAAATACTGCAGGTACCCAACGTGACTTGCCAAGAAGATCAAGATCTTAAACACCACCAGGCCGGGGCGCCTCTCCTGAACTCCCGACTTCGCTACCTACAGAACTCTCACCTGACATATGCAAGGCTACGCCGGACAAGCCTGAACTCCTCGAACTTCTTGAACTCCTTTTCTAGGAGGGTTGCCGTTTGAAGTTCTCACACTTCTTCATCGAACGGCCGATTTTCGCGATGGCGTTGTCCATCCTGATTGTGCTGGCGGGTGGAGTCGCGTACTTCGCATTACCGGTTGCGCAATATCCGGAGATAGCGCCGCCGACAGTTCAGATTTCGGCGACCTATCCCGGAGCAGATCCTCAGGTGCTGGCCGAGACCGTGGCTACACCCATTGAAGAACAGGTCAACGGTGTGGAGAACATGCTCTACATGTCGTCACAGATGACCGCCAATGGGGCTGTTACGATCACGGTTACATTTGCCTTGGGGACGGATGTCAATACGGACCAAGTCCTGGTGCAGAACCGAGTCTCCGTCGCGTTGCCGCGTCTTCCGCAGGAGGTTCAGGCGATCGGGGTCACCACGCAGAAGCAGTCACCTGACCTGATGATGGTGGTGCATTTGCTCTCACCGGATAACACTTACGGACAGGAGTACATCAGTAATTATGCGCTGATCCAGGTCAGAGACCCGCTCTCGAGATTGTACGGAGTAGGCAACGTTCAAATCTTCGGTGAGCGCGACTATAGTATGCGGCTCTGGCTGGATCCGAACCGGATGTATGCGCGTGGTCTCACTGCTCAAGATGTGGTGAACGCGGTGCAAGCGCAGAACATCCAGGTGGCCGCCGGACAACTAGGCGCCCCGCCGGCTCCCAAAGGAACCGCTTTTACTCTCACCATCAATACGCTGGGTCGACTGATCACTCCGGATCAGTTCAAGCAGATCATCGTTAAACGAGGATCGAACGGACAAATTGTTTACTTGGCGGATGTGGCGAATGTCGAGCTTGGCGCCCAGGACTACAGCACCAGTTCCAGCCTCGATGGTAAACCCGCGGTGGCGCTCGGTATCTTCCAGCTACCCGGCTCGAACGCATTAAAGGCGTCCCAGGCCGTCCGGGCCACAATGAAGGAGTTGAGCGCCTCTTTTCCTCCCGGATTGCAATACACGATCGTTTATGACCCGACCCAGTTCGTGAGCCAATCTATTGAGGCGGTTTATCACACCCTCTTTGAAGCGATCGTTCTGGTGTTGATCGTCGTATTAGTTTTCCTGCAAACCTGGCGCGCTACGATTATTCCTTTACTGGCCGTTCCGGTATCCTTAGTCGGGACGTTTGCCGTCATGGCGGCAATGGGGTTCTCTCTCAACAACCTGTCACTGTTCGGTCTGGTGTTAGCGATCGGTATCGTGGTCGATGACGCGATTGTGGTGGTTGAGAATGTAGAACGAAATATTGAGGAAGGTTTGGAGCCGAAGGAGGCGGCGCGCAAAGCGATGGATGAAGTGGGCGGGGCCGTGGTGGCCATTGCCGTTGTTTTAAGCGCAGTGTTCATCCCGACGGCGTTCGTAAGCGGCATCACCGGCCAATTCTATCGACAGTTCGCGTTGACTATTGCGGTATCTACCATCATCTCGGCCTTCAATTCTTTGACCTTAAGCCCGGCACTGGCGGCGTTGCTGCTGAAAGGAAAAGGGGCCAAGAAAGATTTACTTACTCGAGTTTTCGATTTCGGAGCCGGCTGGTTTTTTCGAGGGTTTAACCGCGTGTTTGGGGCCACCACGACCGGGTATACCCGGGTAGTAAATAGGCTGTTGCGCTTGTCCGTGGTCGTATTGGCCGTTTATGCTGGCCTCTTATTTTTAACCGGATACGAGTTCAAGACCGTACCTGGCGGGTTCATCCCTACCCAAGACCAGGGTTACGTGATTATTCTCGCCCAATTGCCGGACGGGGCGTCGTTACCACGAACTGACGCGGTCCTGGAACAGCTCTCAAATATTGTACTCAAGATTCCCGGAGTAGACCACGCGGTGGAGATCGGTGGGTTTTCAGGGTTGGACGGTAGCACCCGTTCAAATGCCGGTACCGTGTTCGCAACGCTGAAACCTTTTGGAGAACGGGAAAATGATCCGGCTCGTTCTATGGACGCAATATTAGCGCAGGTGCGCCGGAACGTGAACCAGATTACAGATGCCTTTGTATTAGCGTTTCCGCCCCCGCCGGTGCGGGGCGTGGGGAACGCGGGCGGGTTTAACCTGGAGATAGAAGACCGCCGTTCGGCCGGCCTGTCTCAGCTTTACGACGCGACTAATGCGGTCATCGCCAAAGCTAGCCAGCAACGTGGCTTAGTCGGGTTGTTCACTAGTTACCGATACAATGTACCGCAGATCTATCTCGATATTGATCGAAAGAAAGCAGAGACGTTAAACGTTCCGGTCAATTCCGTTTTTTCGACCCTGCAAACCTATCTCGGTTCGACCTACATCAACGATTTCAATTATCTAGGCCGTGTTTACCAGGTAAACGGGCAAGCCCTGCCCCAGTTTCGAAATAGCCTCGGTAATATCCGCCAGCTTTATACGCGAAACAATTCAGGCGGTATGGTGCCGCTGGGTACGTTACTGAGCATTCGCGACATATCCGGCCCGGATAAGGTGATGCATTACAATCTTTATCCGTCCGCCGACATCCAAGGCTCGACGCTGCCCGGGATCAGCTCCGGACAAGCGATCCAATGGATAGAACAGATTTGCCGGGATACGCTGCCCCCTCAGTTCGGCTTCGAATGGACCCAGTTGTCGCTTCAGCAAATTTTAGCAGGAAATAGTGCGGTTTATATTTTCCCGCTCTGCGTGGTCTTTGTATTTCTGGTGCTAGCCGCGTTGTACGAAAGCTGGGCGTTGCCAGCCTCGATTATACTCATCGTGCCGATGTGTTTGCTGGCGGCGATTACCGGTGTGCTGATCCGCGCGATGGATAATAACATTTTCACACAGATCGGGTTCGTCGTGTTGGTCGGCTTAGCCTGTAAGAACGCGATTTTAATTGTCGAGTTTGCCAGGGACGAAGTAGCGCGCGGACAGGATCGGTTCACCGCAGCAGCCGATGCCGCCCGTTTGCGTCTCCGGCCGATTCTGATGACGTCATTTGCGTTCACCCTCGGTGTCTTGCCCTTGGCAATCGCGAAAGGGCCAGGCGCCGAGACCCGCCAAGCCCTGGGTACTGCCGTATTTGCCGGGATGATTGGTGTGACTTTGTTCGGGATCTTTCTCACGCCCGTGTTTTTCTCTGTCATCATGAAGTTCTTCGGACCAAAGGGATGAGCGAGCTCAGCGACGAAAGCGCCAAAGGTAGAATAAGCGCGCCGTCTGCTCGCCACAGATGGGACCTATAGGACTAATGGGACTTATGAGTCTCCTCGATATAAGTCCTATCGGTCCCATAGGTCCTATCCGTATCCGCTGGTATAGGAGCTAGCGCGTACCTGAACCGTGTTAGATCCCGATCGCCCTTTTCGCCTAAATCTGGAACGCCACGGCGGCGTGCTCTGACTGGTCGAGCTTTTGGCTGTTTTGGCGGTGTTCGAGCTGGTAGAGGATTCGGTTGGCCAGTTCAGCGGCCTGTTCTCTCAGTTCGGGGACGGCGGTGGTCTCGAACAAGATCCCTTTCTGTGGGCTTCCAAGGGTGTGCAGATGAGTCACACGTTCGCCTTGCAGGTTCAGAATGGTCCCGCCCAGTCCAACGTCCAGCCCTAGAAATAAAGGATCCGGTACGATGATTCCCCGGCTGAATAACTGTACCACTAAGGGATCGGTCAACTTGTGGTAGTTACATTCCGGTCCGGTACAGTTCACGACATAGCGTACGCGGAGGACTCGGTCACTGTGTTCATTCGAGTCTCGGAATTGGACCGATAGAAACTCTTTTTCGGGAGCGATGGAGAAGATCCGTCCCCGATGACACCGGAGGCGTCCCGCTTTTTCAAGCTGAGACTTTACTTCCAGCACTTCGGGAGCGGCTCGGTGCCGATGCGACTCCCAAAACGCTTTTAAATGGCGTAAGAATCGGCGGCGTTCCTCTGTGGGCCATTGTTGCCAGATTCGCTGAGAGTAAGGCCGGATGGAATCAATCACTGCTCGCCAATCGATCCCTCCGGCTTCAGCCTGTTTAACTTGAACTCGGATCAATCGGCAGGCTTGCCGGGCCGTTCTCGGCAGCGATTTCTCATCGAGAAAGGATGCGAAAGGCTTGACGGGGCGGTGCGGTTTCGGGAAAAGCCCTCGGCGAGATAAAACGTGGATTGTTCCTTGGCTTTTCAATGTCGCCAAGCTCAGTAACAGGTCGAGCCCTGTCAGTCCGGAGCCAAGAATCAGGACATCACCGGCCTCTGCCAATTTCTTTCTGGTCTCCTCTGACCAGGGATTCACCAAGTAACGCTCCACCCGGTGATAGCGCTGATCACGCAGTTTTGGATCGCCTGGAGGAAAATTTCCCAGTGCCAAGACCACGTGCTGCGCCATAAGGGCAGGAGCGTTTCGAAGTTTGACCCGGAACCGGCCATTGGCCTGAGGCGCCACATCGATCGCCTCGGCGGTGATTCGCCGAAGGGAGCCGCGTGCGCCGCTCTGACAAAGGAGTCCCGCGAGATATCTGCCATACAGAACTCGCGGTAAAAACGAGTGCGGGTCCACTGCGTTGACGCCTTGTCGCTTTAGCTCTTCCGGATTCTCGCGTGCCCAGCGATAAAAATGCTCGTGGTCATCCGGGAATGCTCCCATCTTGGCTGCGGGGACATTCAAGAGATGAGAGCGATCCGTGGTGCCGTAAGCTAAGCCTCGCGCAAACGATCCCGAGCGTTCGATCAATGCGACTTCAACCTCTTTCGCCTTACGTAACAGATTGACCGCGACCATCGAGCCGCAAAAGCCCGCTCCAATGATGGCGACATCAACTGCGGATGCCTCGGGAGAACCTGAATCCATAGTCACCGGCGGTCCAAACTCGCCTCAGGCTCGTTTGGAATAGCCAATAGCCGATAGCCAATAGCCAAGCGGCGGCTCAAGCGTTTCGCTCCAATTATTGGACAGTGACGAAACCTGTATGTCAGCATAACCCTACTTCCCTAGTATTCTAACCGGTGAAGCCGGCGCGTCAACCGGCCAAACTCGCCTTAGGCTCGTTTGGATAGCCAATAGCCAACAGCCGATGATGCTGCCGACCGTACACTTGGCTATTGGCTATCGGCTATTGATCATTGGTCATTCGCTGAGGAGCCTAAAGGCGAGTCAGCGAATGACCACAGTCCCGGGGTGGCCAATTCGACTAGGTTACGTTCGGGATCTCGAAAATAAAGACTGCGGCCGCCGCGCGGCCAATGGACTTCACTTTCAATTTTAATATTCCGGGCTACGAGCTTTGTTTTCCACGATTGGTAAGAGTCGGTCAAGATAGCGAACGCCAGGTGCAAGCTCCCTTCACCACCGTGGGGAGGGATCATGCCCTGTCCGGTATCCACGGGTTGCGCATTTGCTCCCTTCTTGAAAAACAGCAAGACCGCTTTTCCCGGTATCTCCAAAGCGGCAAAAACTGCATCACGTTCGGTGCTTCCGCTCAGTAGTCGAAAGCCGAAGAGATCCTGATAAAATCGCGCTTCCAGTCCAACATCATCAAGGTACAGCGCAGTCTCGAGCAGACGCAATTCACTCGCCTCAGGCTCGCTCATATAGCCAATAGCCAATAGTCGATAGCCAATATTTGCAAATGCGGCCGCACCACCATCGATTGGCTATTGGCTATCGGCTATTGATCAGTCACTGACCAGCCTATCAGAACGGTAAGAAAGACCGCGGGGCGATCCCGGCACATAGCTCTGGAGGGGAGTCGCTTCCGCCTGTGCTCAGTTGAACGCATGCCTTTGGAATAATTGTTTCGCCAGTTGGTAGGGTGTGTTGGCAGGCGGCTCCCGCGAGCGTCTCCTGATGTTGCCAACGTCCGCACCGTCTCGATCTGATTCGAATGATCAAACACTGCTTGGGCAATTCACGCGTGGAGACGTTTCCGGGAGCCGCCTGCTACCTCACGTTTAGGTGGCGCCACGATTTTTCGCGCGCTCATGCGAGGAGTCTGGCAGCGGTCAAAAGCGGCTCCCCTCCAGGCGCTCGCTCATATGGACAATAGCCAATAGCCGAGATTTGCAAATGCGGCCGCACCACCATCGATTGGCTATAGGCTATTGGCTATTGATCATTCGCTGACGAGCATCGGGCGACTCAGCGATTGCCTATCCGTCAGTTTCGGCTAAATGGCAAAGGCACAACTATGGTCCAAATTTCTTTGCGTGAGCCGGCGGCCTTGCTGATTTTGTTGATGAGCGGCACGATGCTTCTGGGACAGAACCCTAAGCCGTCTCCTTCAGAATCTCCTAAGCCAAATCCTGCGGCCAAAGATGAAAAGCCAGCTGAGCTTGAGCCGCCCCCGCCAGTTGTAACCGAGCACAGCCTGACTCTCCCGGACGGAAAAAGTCTAAGATATAAGGCCATCACGGGCTATCTGGTGCTCAGAGACACCGTAGAGGCACAAAACAAAGCGCAGGAGGAGGAGGCGGAAGGGAGCGAAGATTCCGAGCCCGAGGCAACCTCCGAGCCGAAGAAGAACGAAAAACCGGTTGATCCGGCCAAAGGAAAACCGAAGGCACAGGTGTTCTTTGTAGCGTATGTCGCAGAAGACGTCGGCGATCCAGCAGCCCGACCGTTGACTTTTGCGTTCAATGGCGGACCCGGGTCGGCCTCTGTCTGGCTGCACCTGGGCGGACTAGGTCCGCGCCGGGCTCAACTTACCGATGCTGGGGAAGCTTTGCCGCCACCGAGCAAGCTTGTGGATAACGAAAGTACCTGGCTTCCGAAAACCGACTTGGTATTTATTGATCCGGTGGGCACCGGTTATAGCCGTCCGGCGCCGGGTGAAGATGCGAAGCAATTCTGGGGCTACAAGGAGGACATCCAAAGTGTGGGCGACTTCATTCGCCTTTTTATCACCAAGTACGGGCGATGGTCATCTCCGAAATTTATTGCGGGTGAAAGCTACGGAACCACCAGGGCAGCAGGACTCAGCGACTATCTGGAGGGCCGTTATGGCCTTTATCTTAATGGGATTGTGTTGATCAGTTCTGTGCTGAATTTTCAAGCGATCGATTTCAGCCCGGGCAACGATAAACCCTACCCTCTATTCTTGCCTTCGTACGCCTCGGCGGCCTGGTATCACAAAAAGCTTTCTCCCGACCTCCAACAGCTCAGTCTCACCGACCTTCTCTCCCAGGTGGAACAATTTGCGGAGAACGACTACGAACGGGCACTATTCAGAGGAGACCGACTTTCTTCGGAGGAAAAAAATGGGGTGGCCGCTCAACTAGCGCGGTTCACCGGATTGACCCAACAGCGATTCCTGCAGCTTGGTCTGCGGGAACCAGATAACTTGTTTTTCAACGATCTTTTGCGCGATCAAAACCGGTCGTTGGGCCGATACGATAGCCGGTACACGGGCATTCGCAGCTATCCGGGAACCGATCGCGAAGATTCAGACCCAAGTGACGAAGCCGTAGACGCTCCATTTACGTCTGCCTTCTATACATACGTGCGGCAGGACCTAAAATATGAAAGCGAGTTGCCATACGAGCGCGTCGCTGAGGTGCACCCCTGGATTTTCTCTCGTAACAAGTATTTAGATGTGGCCGAGGACTTGAAAAAAGCCATGAATCGGAATCGTTATCTTAGGGTCATGGTTTGTTGTGGTTATTATGATCTGGCGACGCCGTATTTTGCGGCCGAAAGCGTGGTGCACGCCATGAATCTCGATCCCGCGGTGCGGAACAATGTCACGCTGAGCTTCTATGGCTCCGGGCATATGGTCTATCTCGAAAGCGCTTCTCGCAAAAAGTTGCAGACTGATTTTGAACAATTTGTGGATTCAGCATTGAGCATGGAAACGGTTCCGAGTGCGAGCAGGGATGTTAAGTGAAGAGATGAATCTCAAGTTCCCTCCTTCGCCATCCCGCCGTTGCGTCGCGTTAGCGCAGCTTGATTGTGATGGGCGCGCCGTAGCTCATAGAGCGCAAGAGGCCTGGCTTCGGAGGACAAGTATAAACGTTACCTTGAAGAAAACAGTGGATTGGGTTGAACTGAAGCTAAACCA